>CAMAWN010000079.1 GCA_945861865.1 Candidatus Kuenenia stuttgartensis
TCGCCAACACTCCGCCCTGGCTGCCTCGACAACCGCACGGCCTCCACCTTGAACTCTCGGGTAAACTTCCGTCGCTGACGCATCGTTCTCGCTCCTCGTCTTGCACTCTACGCGCTTTACTACGCGCCCGCAAAACGGGGGGAAGTCCAGTCCCCGCCGGCTTCAGCCGAGTCTATGTCGATCTTGGCAAAGAGAAATTCACGCCGGAGTTGTGGCAGCAGCGACTCAACGAGGGACGCAACTTCGTAACAACCGGACCGATGCTGGACTTGAAAGTGAACAACAAAGAGTTTGGTGCGACCGAGCAGATGCAGCGACGCCCTAACGGCCTGATTCAGCAGCACTATTACCACGGCGTTATCGAAAGCGAATTTGAGTTGGATCGCGTCGACCTCATCCTGGACGGACGGATTTTCAACTCATGGACTCCACAAGGTGTCCGAAATAACGCTGGTCATTTCGTGACGCCGATCGAATCGCCTGTCATGCACGAAGAATCGTGTTGGTTCGCGATCCGCTGCTTCGAGAAACTGCCAACAGGTCGAGTTCGCTTTGCCCACTCCGCTCCGACATTCGTCGAGTACCAGGAATCGGCAATCCGTCCGCGTCGCGACCAAGTCCGCTATTTGATCCAGCGTTGCGAGGAAGAACTCGCCCGCAACAAAGACGTGCTCAGCGAGGCCGAACTGGCCGAGTACCGCGAGGCGTTGGAGTTCTATCGCCGCCAGTTCGTGACGGCGCGCTAAAAACCAGCGGAAAACCAAGTCCGACACCATTCCGGCTGACTCCAGATCAATTTTCGGCGAGTTCACTGCTTAGTTTGTGACCACAGTCGGACCATTTGTGGTCTAAGTCTCACTGATTGAGCCCTAAGTCTCACTGATTTGGCTCTAAGTCTCACTGATTGAGCCCTAAGTCTCAAACGGACGCCTCAACTATTGAGACGGATGCCTCCACTATTGAGACGGATGCCTCAACTATTGAGACGGATGCCACAACTATTGAGACGGATGCCTCAACTATTGAGACTGAAGCCGCAACTATTGAGACTGAGGCCTCAACAATGAAAACTGAGGCCTTCCCTGTTGCCCCGCAAGCTTCAGAGAACGCGACTGAGGGGGTCGCGTGCGTTCAGGGCTGGCCGAGAAATGTCCTGGGGGCCGTCAGTTTTTCGTCGCTGAAGGCACAGGATCGGCTGGAATGAGCGTCTTGAAGTGGAACCCATCCACGCGGCTGACCGTTGCCGTGCAGACCACCGCTTGCAGGACCATCAGCAGCAACCAGCCGCGTGCAGGCGTGCCGGTGTATTCGGGGAGCGTCTGGCCGGGTCCGTTGACGATCTTGGCGGTGATCTCCGGCTCGCGGCTGGAGACCCACAGCAGCCACGGCATCAGGAAGATCCACAATCGAGCCGCCTCGCCAGAGTTCTTGCCGGTCAACCACAACACGGCCAGCGTCACAAAGCACCACAAGCGAAAACTCGCCAGCGAGCGGCCGGAACGCAGACTGCCTTTCGTGCTGGTCAGCCAACTCGAAACGGCGAAGAGAAAGACCGGTGTGCCAGCGGCCAAAGCCAACTCGATCGGGTTGACCAGCAGCCACGACGAAAACGTCCGCGGGTACTTCGCGTAGAAGCCGGCGTGATTCTGGAAGTTCTGCAGCCACACGCTCGGCAGATCGAGCGAGTACAGCCACCAGGTGAGTCCCACGAAAACCGCAAATGTCGCCACCGCGGCCACGACGCACTGCGCCAATTCTTTCGCGCGAGTCCCAAATGGTTCGATGGCTTCGCCGAACGCGCAGTCGGACAGCGTCCACAGTGCGGCGAGGAACGCGATCGGCAACATGGCGAGGCTCAACAGCATTCCCAGGAACATCACCAGTCCGGCGAGCAATCCCGCCGGGATGGATCGTTGCGACCACGCTCGGCCCCAGACGGCAAGGAACGATGTCGCAAAGAACGGCAGCCACAAATCCGACACCGGATAGAACACCGCTAGCGCGGGAATCAACGGCCACAGACAGACCGCTCGCCACGCCACCTCGCGTCCGCAAGTCTGACGCGCGAGACAGAACAGCGGCACGACGGTGCTCATCGCGGCCAGCGCGGCCAGTAATCCCGACAGCCACAACGCCGCGCGGTCCACGTCCGTCAGCGGCATCGACGTTCTCGCCGAGTTCACGGCGATGATCTGAATGCCTTCGCGGACTGAGTCCGGTTGATACTCCAGCAACATCGGTTGCAACTTTGGGAAGCGGGTCAAGAACCGGATGACCGACTTGTGCAACAGAATGAAGCCGGGCGGATGCGTGCCGAAGTGCAACACGTCTCCCTCGCGCATCCGCTCGGCATACTTGGCGAGGTAGTCCGGCTCGTCGCTCGCGCGGCCTTTTGCCTCTTCGTAGTAACCCTGAAAGCCGTGGTACCACAGCACCCAGCCGACTTTGTTCAGCCGATGCGGCTCCGGCGGACAGTCTTGAACGAAGCCGTGCCACGTCGCTCCGGCAACCATCAAAGCCGCCAGCCAACCGGTCATCTCCCAGCGATTCGCTTCCAACACGCGGCGGTCGGCGAACAAGCAAAACAGCAAATAGCCGACGGTTGCCAGAGCCACGATGCCCCAACCCAACGCGGTCTCCTGAAACGTCGCGTCATCGAACTGAATGCGATCCCAAGTCCATTCGTTGGGAACACCCAGCGGCAGGTCCGATCCCCACAACAACCAGATCGTCACCGCCACGCCCGCCAACTGGGCCAGCCAAAACAACACTTTCGTCGCACGCATCGTTGCTCCTCAACAGATCAATTCGCCGCTCCCTCAGAGGCGCGGGACTCTATCGGAAGACCCGCGTGTGACAAATAGATGCCGGCGCACGTCGCTGGCGATGATTTGGCGAGCGTGAGTTGTGTGGCACGAGGATCAATCACTCGCTCGAATACCGCCTCTATGCCACCGACCACGATTCCGCCGTTTCGATCTCACTGGGCCTTCGCGGGAGGCCATCGCCAGACGCTCGCGGGAGCGTTCTTCCCCGGCCGTTTGCCCGACGAACGTGCCGTAATTCGCCAGATTCCGCTCCCCGATAGTGACACGCTCGTCGTTCACGACGACTGCCCGAGCGAATGGTCTCACCAAAATCCGGTCGTCGTCATGCTGCACGGACTGGCCGGATGTCATCGCAGTTCGTACCTGGTCCGCATGGCGGCGATGCTCAACCAACACGGCGTGCGGACCTTTCGCCTGGACCTGCGTGGTTGCGGAGCCGGCTTCGGCTTGGCCTTGAAGCCGTACAACGCCGGCTGTTCGGACGATGTGCTCGCGGTGCTGCGAGCTGTGACAACGTGGTGCCCCGGTTCGCCGATCTCGTTGTTCGGCTTCTCGCTGGGAGGCAACATCGTTTTGAAACTGCTGGGAGAGGCTCCCGACCAACTCCCCTCGGCACTCGTCCGCGCGGCGGCGATCAATCCGCCGATTGATTTGGCTCGCTGCACCTACGGCCTGTCGCGCTGGCCGCTGCGGCACTACGACGCCTACTTCGTGCGGCAGTTGCTGCAACGGCTCCGCGAGTTGCAGCAGCGCCGAGCGGACTTCGTCCCGCCGTCGTTCCCGCGAACTCCGCGACGGCTCGTCGAGTTCGATGATCAATTCACGGCTCCGCGTTCCGGCTTTCACAACGCGGACGACTACTACCAGCGCTGCAGCTCCGAGCAATTCATTCCGGCCATCCGAGTTCCGACGCTGATCCTGACCGCTCGCAACGACCCGCTGATCCCGGTCGCATCCTTCGAGAATCTGTCGCCGCCGAACAACGTGCGGCTGCACATCGCCGAGGGGGGCGGTCATCTCGGCTACCTCGCCCACGCCAACGGCCAGCCTGCCCGCGAATGGCTGCAGAGACAGTTGCGGGATTGGATGCTGGTTCATTGACGGGGCGGACTTACCCAATCCACTTCCGCACGACATCCGTAATCGCAATCAACGACATCGTGCCATAGGCCACCGAACACAGCAGCAGCGCGGCCTTGCGCCACCAACTCGGTTGCAGCTCGCGAGGCAACAGACGCGTGTTGACCAAATACAACTGCACGCCGGCGATCGCCATCACGACGCCGGCCATCGTCCCCAGGTATTTGAAGAGCGTCATCGCCGTCCCCAGATGCACCGCGACCAACCCCCACGCCGTGAAGACCGCCAGCAACGAGTAATAGACCTTCGCGATCGAACCGTCTCGCCACGAGCGGACTCGCGAGCTGGCGGTCCAGAGCGTGTCGGTCAGCGTACGGACCAGCACGTCGGTGTTCCCCAACTGCGTCGAGAAGAGAATCCAAAAGCCGTTGAGCAGTCCCAGAATCCACAACGCCGACCAGAAGTACTTGGCCATGAATTGAGCCTGGAACGCTCCGGCACCGATCTTCGAGAGGTCCGTGCCGGGTTCGATGATGGCTTGGGCGAGATTCACGTTCAGGAACATGCCGCAGAAGCAGCCGAGCGCCCAGACCCACACTTGATCGATCACCACATAGTGCCACCAAACACGCCAGCGACGCAGGTTGTCGGCCGTGATCGCGAACACCTTGCCAACGTGCGAGAGACGGACCTCCTTGGCTCCGACCGCGCTGGGGATCGCGCCGACCACCGCCCCCATGCCAAAACCTTTGTCGCGGACCCAATTCGAGATCGTCAGGTTGCCGATGCCCCCCGAACCGGCCGTCGCGAAGAACGTCGCCATCAGCAACGGCTCGACCCCGGTCGGCCACTCGCCGAAGCTGACGAAGCCACGCAACGTCACCCACCACTGCGAGGCCGGCACGAACCAGACATTGACCCCGATCAAGAAGATGAAGATGTACGCGATCATGAACCACGACGACCACTCCAGCATCCGCTCGATCGTCCCGCCGAACATCAGCATCAGCAGCGTGACGACGATGATGCCGTAGGTGATCTGCAAGTTGAATCGGTTGTCCGCCGCTGCCGTCGCCTGTTGCTCGCGCAGCAGCCCTTCCGCTTCGACCGCCCCGGCATCCGCCACGTCCTGCCACTCTTGATCCGACGGAGCCGACTCCGGCACCCGGTTCTGAATCATGCCAAAGACAGTCACGGCCGCCGCCGGCGCGAGCGCGGGAACTCCCAACTGCATGGCGGTCAGCAGGACATACGCCCCGCCCCAAAAGCGACAACCGGGCCGCAATCGCATGATCCCGGAGATCGCCGGCTCGCCCGTGTAGAGCGTGTAGCGAATCCCTTCGAGGTTGAAGATCAACTGCAACACGATGGCGACGGTCGCGATCCAGAGCACTCCCGGCCCATGCTTGATGACGGTCGCGGGCCCGATCAACCACTCCCCGCCGCCGATCGACGCCGCCAACATGATCGCCCCCGGCCCGATGATCTTGAACGCATTGCGAACGGAAAATGGCAGCGGCTCGGGAAGCTCGGCCACTTCCCAGGGAGGCAATTTTCCGCGGGAGGTCAGTGATTCGGTCATCGGTGAGGCCATTCTCGTGGAGGTCAGTCACGTCGCTGGTAGTCAGCGAGTCTTGAATGTTGGCATGCGAGCCAGTCACGCTAACGGGATCGTGAAGATTCCGCAAAAGACCGGAGACGTCTTGCTGGAGTTCAATGGAACCAACAGAATGCTGGCCAGCGGCGTACTGTCGCCGTTCCGTGGGGCAGGTTTTCAACCTGCCTTCGAGTCGCGTTCCGAGAACAAATGACGGGTACGTTGAAAACGTGCCCGCACGAGGGGTGATGAATCGTGATTGACCGTTGGAGACGATGCTTCGTGGCGTGGTTGGCAGCGTGTTCGCTGCTGGTCTCGTCCACGGCGGCGATCGTTCACACGCACGAACACGCGGACTATGAGCACGCGACTTGCTCGGATCACTCGCAGTCTGCCAAGCCTGGATATGCCGACTGCAAGCATCATCACCATCACACGAAGCCGGACACAAAACCGGAAGTTCCCGAACACCAGCATCCGACGTTGCCGCACTCGCACGACGACTGCTCGTTGTGCCATTTCCTGTTGGAGCATCCGCTGCCACCCAGCATCGTTGAGATGCCCTTGCTCGACGTGGTTTTGGAGTTGCGGCTGGAAATTCCGCGAATCGTCGTGGTCGCCGCTCTGTTTGATCTGCCGCCCGCTCGCGGCCCTCCTGCCGTGGCCTGAGTTACCACAGTTACGTGGTGGATGAGCTGTTCTCAGCTTTCGTGTCGCGGGCGTTGGCCTGCGCACTTCTCACTCAGGTTCTCTCACGGCCGTTTGGCGTTGGCACGAGTCCCCGGCATTTTGCGATTTCAGGTCGCGAATGCAGTGTGGCCTGTCTTGTTTGACGGCAGCGATTTTCGGCAAGGAATTCTTCATGTCTGCTCGTTTTCTTTCGGCGACGAACGGCCGCCGTTTTGCGGCTCGTGGCTTCACGCTGATCGAGTTGCTCGTCGTGATCGCGATCATCGCGATCCTGGTCGCATTACTGTTGCCCGCCGTTCAAGCGGCTCGCGAGGCGGCTCGGAAGACGCAGTGCGTCAACAACCTCAAACAGATTGGCATCGCTCTGCACAATTATCACGAAACCAGTCAGTGCTTCCCTCCGGGCTGGATTGGTGTGACCTCCGGGCAGCAGGATACTCATGGCCTTAACGGCTGGGGTTGGGCGAGCAAGCTGCTGCATCGCATGGATCAGCAGAGCTTGTATCACCAGATCAACTTCAAACTGACGGTCGATGATCCGGCGAATGCCGGGGTGCTGAAAATCTCGTTGCCGATGTTCCGCTGCCCTTCTGACACATCCAGCGATTCCTGGACGATGAACCACGAGACCACCGGCAGCCCGTTACTTCAATTGCCGACGGCGAACTACATCGGCTCGTTCGGCACAGACGAGTTGGACGACTGCGAATCGGTGCCGGTCGGACAACGCTGCGCCAGCAACGGGGTCTTCTTTCACAACGAGTCTGTCCGCTTGCCGAGCATCACCGACGGAACGAGCTCCACGCTCTTCGTCGGCGAGCGCAAGACTAAGCCCGCCGACGGTTGGAACTCGACGTGGGTCGGCATCATCCCCACCGGAGAGGAGCACTTTCCACGAATCCTCGGCTCGGCCGACCACACCCCGAATAGTCCGGCCGGTCACTTCGACGACTTCAGCAGCCATCACGCAACCGGCGGCCATTTTCTGCTGGGCGACGGCCGCGTCCGCATGATCACGACGAACATCGACGAGAAGGTCTACAAGTCGCTGGCAACTCGTGCAGGAAACGAGCCGGTCGCCGATTTCTAACGTGGACCGGTCACGCCGTGACCGGAATCGCCGAGTCACGGGGTGACTCGACGACTACGAGCCGTTGCCGAGCGACATCCGCCCAAGGACCGCGTTGGTCTTGAACGAGGTACGCTTGCCAGTGTGGCACGGCCTCGGCGGAACGATTCCGGTGGTGCAGCAACTCGGCTTTGTGGAAGTGGGCGTCGGGGTAGTCGGCGTGCGATTGCAACGCGATGTCGAAGGCGTCGAGGGCCGATTGCGTTTGGCCCAACTCGGCCGCGACACAGCCGAGCTGCGTCCAGGCTTCGAGGTATTGCTGATCTAATTCGACGGCGACGTGAAACCGCTCGAACGCGCCGCCGAGGTTGCCGCTACGATACAGCGCCTCGGCGAGATGAAAGTGTGTTTCGGGATTGGACGCATCGGACATCAGCGCGCAGCGGAAGGCTTCGACGGCATCAGTCAGGCGGGCTTCTTCGAGCAGGTGGCAGCCGCGTTCGAGCCAGTCGGTGTGCTGCGCCGACGATGGAGTCTCTATCAACTTCGGTCCCTCTCCCAGAGGAACCGGGTGACTGATGGCGGCGGCCGAATCGGGGTCGAAATCGAACAGCCGTTGCCCGGAGAGCGGTTCGAGGATTCCGGCTTCGTCGCGAATGAGGACGTGATGATCGCGGGCCAACAGCGTCAGTTGCGCAAGCGAGCGTTCGGTACCGGGCAGCATCGACTGCAAGCGAGTCAGATTGGCTTCGAGTTCGTGTTGTGAGACTCCGGCTTGCAGCAGTTCGGAAAGCCGGCGCACGCAGGCGACTTCTTGAAAGTCGAAGTACGGCAATCGAAAGACTTTCTTCACAGGCTTGATGAGACCGATCCGCTCCCAATGGCGGATGAGTCCGACCGAGACGTTCAGCGATTGGCTGAGCATCGCGGGGGTCAGCAGACGATGCACGTCGCGTCGCCGCTCTTCGAGGCCCAGCAGGTGCAGCCATTCGGATTCTGGGACGACTTTGATGTCGAGACCTTGCTGTCGCCATTCCGTGACTTCTCGCAGTTTGACCGACGGGTTGCCGTCTGGTTCCAGCGGCCAGCCCTCTTCGCCGACGACCAGCATCGATGTTTGTTTGCTGACGTTGTGCGTGGTCGCTCCACCATGCTGTTCGGCCAAATCCATCGCCTGCCGATGCGTCATCGATGCGAGCGTGCCGGTGAAGCTGAGCCGCTCGCCTTGCAAGGCGGGCGAACTTTCCAGCGGTGACGTGGTGTTGGCGGGTAATGTTTCCACAGCGGTGTGCAGCATTCGAAAGGTTCAACGGGGATCGTCGTCAGAGGGTATCGGCCCGAGGCGCGAGTGGGGTAGTTTAGCCGCATCACGGTTGGAAGTCGCGCGACGAGCCGAACGCTCAGTCGTGCGATCAACTCCTGAGACGCGGGTTACTACCGTGCTGCCAAGGGGCCGCAATCGTTCGAGCTCAGTTTTCAGAACGGCGAACGTCGCGGTTGCTTCAGGGAATTGGCTGTTTTCAGCGGCAGTTTCCAAAGCTTGGGCGGTCTCCGCGGCGGCGACGGCTCCGAACTGGCGGAGCGAGCCTTTGGGCATGTGGGCCAAACGTTTCGCGAGCGGTTGATCTTGGGACTCGATGGCTTGGTGAACTTGATGGCGTTGCCGACGAGATTCACCACGATCTGCCGCAGACGCGTTCATCGGCGTGCGGACCGTCCCGTTCCTGTTCCTGCGGGGCCTCAACGAAGATGTCGTACTGGTCGGCTTCGCGATCCACCACGCGGACGATTCGCGTTCCCGGACACTCGCACGCCAGTTCACACACGTCGATCGTCTTCGAGCCAGCGAAAATGTTCCTTCTCTTCGATGGGCAACGAAAGGCGTTGCTTCGTCTGACCCAGACTCTCCGCCCAGCGATCGAAGCGCTCGCTGCCGACAACTTCCAGCGGCAACCGCTGCAGTGTGATCGCCACCGATGCGGCTCCAGAATTCGCTCCGGCGTCACCGCCTCGTTCTGAAACAACCGATACACGGCCAACGTGTCAGCCCACCCCGCACACGCCCCATTGACGCTCGCCTGCGGGTTCGCCGCCAACGCCTCCAGCACCTTCACGCTCCGACGATTCAAACGCTCGTCTCCCAAATCCATTCCCAACAACTCTCCCACAATCCCTTCGCACACCACGCCGCTCCTGGCTCAGTTGGCAGTCCAAAACTGCTTCACTCGCCGACGCAAAAGTCATCCCGATGGGTCGGTAAGTCTCCTTGAGTTGCGTCTAAACAACAGCTACGTTGCTGTGGTTCTGTCGCTCGCCCGTGTTCATCGCGAGACAGCCCGTGCCCGACCGCAATGAACTCGCACTGATCGACTGGATTCGCCAGCGAGCCGCGTCCGCCCCAAGTCTGCAACTCGGCATCGGAGACGATTGCGCCGTGTGGCAGCCGAGTGGTTCACCGCTCCTCTTCACGACCGACGTGCTGATGGAGGACGTTGACTTCCGAGTCGCCGAGACGACTCCGCAACTCATTGGCCGCAAGGCGATGGCCGTGAATCTCAGCGACATCGCTGCAATGGCCGGCCGCCCGCTGGCAGCGCTGGTTGGAGTTGCTCTGCCGAAGTCGCGAGGTTTTGAATTCGCCAAACAACTTCACGAGGGAATGCAGTCGCTCGCCGCAGAGTTCGACGTCGTGATCATCGGCGGAGACACAAACATCTGGGACGGCCCGCTTGTCATCAGCGTGACTTTGATCGGCGAGGCAACTGAGAGAGGTCCGGTTCGTCGCCCGGGGGCAAAGCCGGGAGATTGGTTGTTTGTCACCGGACCGCTCGGCGGCAGCATCCTCGGACACCATCTGACGTTCACTCCGCGAGTTCGCGAAGCCTTGGAACTGCACCGACTCGTCGATCTGCACGCGATGATTGACCTCAGCGATGGTTTGGCTGCGGACCTGCATCACCTGCTCGACGAAAGCTCGGTCGGTGCGACACTGATCGAGAACGCGATTCCGATCTCCGATGCCGCTCGTCGACTGCGCGACGACCGAAGTGCACTGGATCACGCGCTGTCCGATGGCGAGGACTTTGAGTTGCTTTTCGCGGTCTCGGCGGACGACGGACGCAAACTGATTTCGCGAACGGACGTGACCAGCCCCATTCACATCGGCCAAATTGAGTCTCAACCGGGTTGTCGGATTAGCGCAGGCAACGGAACGCTGCGCGAGTTGCCACGCGGAGGTTGGGAACACGCGTTCTGATCGCGATCGTGGAGAGCAGGCACCTCGACAAGCGATGAGGCTACTTCGCCAACAGTGTCTGCTCGACGTACTTCGTGTGGACGTTGCCAGCGACGAAGTTCGAATCGCGGAGCATGCGTTTTGCGAGCGGGATCGTCGTCTTCATCCCTTCGATGACGAACTCGTCGAGCGCTCGCAGCATCGTGGCGATGGCGGCTTGGCGAGTCGGGCGATGCACGATCAGCTTGCCGATCATTGAGTCGTAGTACGGCGGGATGCGGTAGCCTTCGTGAACGTGCGAGTCGAAGCGGACTCCGGGACCGCCGGGGACTCGCAGCTTCGTGATTGTACCGGGGGAGCCTCGGAAGTCGTTGTCCGGGTCTTCGGCGTTGATGCGGATTTCGATGGCGTGGCCGCGGCACTCGATGTCCTTCTGCTTCCACGGCAACTCTTCGCCGGCGGCGACTCGGATTTGAGCTTGGATCAAATCGGTGTCGGTGACGAGTTCGGTGACGGGATGCTCGACCTGGATGCGGGCGTTGACTTCGATGAAGTAGAAATTGTTGTCCTTGTCGACGATGAACTCGCAGGTGCCGGCGTTCGTGTAGTTCGCGGCTTTGGCCAGGCGGACGGCGGCGGCGCAGATTTCCTCGCGGACTTTTTTCGGCAGGTTCGGGCTGGGAGATTCCTCGATCAACTTTTGGTGTTTGCGTTGCATCGAGCAGTCGCGTTCCCACAGATGGACGACGTTGCCGTGCGTGTCGGCGATGAACTGCACCTCGACGTGCCGCGGATTCTCGACGTACTTCTCCATGTACACGCCGGAATTCTTGAACGCTTTCTCGGCTTCTTGAGCCGCCTGCTTCAGGCCGCTGACGAGTTCCGATTCATCGCGAGCGACGCGCATCCCCTTGCCGCCGCCGCCGGCCGTGTCCTTGATGAGAATCGGATAGCCGATCTGCTTGGCAGTCTTGAGCGCGGCCTTGTCGTCGGTGACGAGTCCTTCGGTACCGGGGACGGTCGGAACTTTGGCCTCCATCGCGGCCGAGCGCGCCGTGACTTTGTCGCCGAGTCGGGCCATCGCCTCGTGACTGGGTCCAATGAACGTGATCTTGCACTCCTTGCAGACCTCGGCGAAGTGCGCGTTCTCGGAGAGAAACCCGTAGCCGGGATGAATCGCCTGAGCGCCGCCGACCTCGCACGCACTGATGATCCGCTTGATTTGCAGGTAACTCTCGGACGCCGCAGCCGGGCCGATGCAAAACGCGTCATCCGCCAGCGACAGGTAATGCGCTCCGCGATCCCCCTCGCTGAACACGGCCACGGTCTCGATGCCGAGTTCCTTGCAGGCGCGGATGACTCGGAGGGCGATCTCGCCGCGATTGGCGATCAGGATACGTTGGAACATGCGGCACTCCAAAGCTACGGCTTCACTCGGAACAGCGGCTGGCCGTACTCGACGGCGTCGCCGTTGTTGACCAGGACTTCGGTGATCGTGCCGGAGATCTCGGCGGGGATTTGGTTGAAGACTTTCATCGCCTCGATGACGCAGACAACCGTGTCGGACTTGACGACCGATCCCACTTTCACAAAGGATGCTTCGCCGGGAGACGGAGCCGCGTAGAACGTGCCGACCGTCGGACTTTTGATCACCGGGCCGTCCACGGCCGCCGGAGCACTCGGAGCCGCCGCCTGCGCGTGATGAACCTGCGGAGCCGCAGAGTAGCTCGGAGGCGCGGCGGCATAACCGCCAGGAGCCATCATGTTGATGACCTCGGCCGGGCCACGCCGCAGCACCCAGCGTTCATCGGCTTTGCGAAGGTTCACTTCGGTGACGCCGTGTGTTTCCATCATCTCGATGAGTTCGCGAACCCGATCGAGATCGAACGAACCCGGTGCTTGTGGTTTTTCAGCCATGCGGATTTTGCCTCGTCTTTTGATGGGCATTTGACTTCGGACTCTCAACGCAAAGGTGCAGAGACGCAATGAAACTCGAAGGGAAGACAGATCTCAGTGCTTGTGATCCCAATTCAAGTTTTTTCTTTGCGTTCCCCCTTTGCGTTGAAAAATGCGGTCCTTATTCCCAGCCTTTCGGCAGTGATGACAGAACTTCATGGCCGTCCGGAGTGACGAGCACGTCGTCTTCGATCCGCACGCCGCCGAAATTGGGAAGATAAATCCCCGGTTCGACGGTCACGATGTTGCCGGGTTGCAGCTCGCCATCGGCGATGCTGCTGAGCCGGGGTTCTTCGTGAATGTGCAGGCCGATGCCGTGCCCTAACCCGTGGCCGAAGTAGTCGCCGTAGCCAGCCGCTTCGATCACCCTGCGGGCGGCCGCATCTACGTCCTTGAGCTTGGCTCCGGGGCGAATCGCAGCGATGCCAGCAAGCTGAGCTTTGAGCACAACTCCATGAAGTTCCTGAAGTTGGCTGGGGACGGTACCGGTGGCCAAAACACGGGTCAAGTCACTGCGATAACCGCTGGGAAGTGCCGCTCCCCAGTCGATGAGCACGAAGGCAGATTCGCCAATTTTCCGTTCACCAGACCGATAGTGTGGCAATGCGGAATGATCACCGACGGCAACAATGATGTCGAACGCCGCTCGGTCGGCACCGAGCTTTCGCATCTGGTGCTCCAGAATGTGAGCGATCGTCCGTTCAGACGATTGTTGAAACATCGCTGGCTTAATTGCCCGAAAGGCCAGCTCGGCAATGAAGATCGCTTGACGCGTTTCCGCGATCTCGTCGTCATCTTTGACCTGCCGCAGCTTCTCGACGGCGCTGGCCAGCGGCTTGATCTCGATCGACTTGCCGGAGTCGGTGTTGCCGATCGCGTCGCTCAGCCGGGCGAATTCGTCAGCGGTGACGATGTGCGATTCGAGCGCCAGCTTCGCCGGCTTCGCTCGCGCAACGACGCTGGCGATTTGGTCCGGCTGTTTCGTCTTCTGAGTCCGAATATCCGTTTCCAGGCCGGGGCACTCTTCGGCGATTTGCGTCTGGTAACGGCTGTCGGAGAGCAGCACCCGCACGCTCGGCCCGATCAAGAGCGCGCTGCTGTCACCGGAAAAGCCCGTGAGATAGCTGACGTTCGAGACTCCGGTGACCAGCAGCGCCTCGACTCCGGCCTCACGGATCAGCGACAGCAGTTTCTCTTGGCGTGCCAGGAATCGTTCGGGCGGCATGGTTTTCCTCTCGGAGTAGGCACGGATCGTAGACCAATCGGTTACGATCTCCAACAAATCTCGGTTTCTGCTCCAACGATGTATTTCAAAACGAGACCGATCATGCGACTGCCTGTCATGCGAGGCGTCATCGACCGCCGGATTCTGGTCAATTACCGAGTTGATCCAACGGTCCTGGGGCCGCTGTTGCCGGCCCCTTTTCGGCCGAAACTGGTAAAAGGCTTTGGGCTGGTGGGGATTTGCTTGATCCGACTCAAGCACTTGCGTCCGACGTTTCTGCCGTCGTGGCTGGGTGTGTCATCCGAGAATGCCGCGCATCGAACGGCAGTGGAATGGGACGAGAATGGAATCACTCGCGGCGGAGTCTACGTCCGCCGCCGCGATACGAACTCGTGGCTCAATACACTGGCCGGCGGCCGGCTGTTTCCCGGATTTCACCACCACGCGAGTTTCGACGTCCGCGAGTCGGCCGAGGATTTGGCCGTGACGATGCGCAGCGACGACAACGAAACCAATCTGTCTGTTCGCGGACAGCTCGCGACAAAATGGTCAGCGACGTCGGTGTTCGCGTCGCTTGCCGAAGCATCCACATTTTTCGAGGCCGGGGCGATGGGATACTCGGCGACGCCAGTGGCTTCGCGGTTTCAAGGACTCGAACTGCATTGCAACCACTGGCACGTCGATCCACTGGAGGTCGAGAAAGTTCGCTCGAACTTCTTCGAGAACGAATCGCTGTTTCCGAATGGATCGATTGAGTTCGACTGCGCCTTGCTGATGCGGAATATTGCTCACGAGTGGCACGAACAAGCCGACCTGTGCTGCGCGGCTGCATGAGTCGCAACTGCTCGATAGACTGCGGTCCTGAACTTCACTGTCTCCAACAGGCCGCCCCATCGTGACCTCGCCCGCTACCGCCATCACAGACTCCGCGCGAGTCGATTTGGATCGCCAGCGTCGCTGCGGTTTTCCCGAAGTCGTGTACTGCGAGGGGAAGAGCGTCGAGGCGGTCGAGCAGATTTTTGAGGCCCTCGTCGCCGCCGGACAGAACGCCTTCGCGACGCGTGCCTCCGCCGAACAGTCGGCTGCGATTCAACGACGCTTTCCGCACGCAAGGCTCAATGCGGTGGCTCGCACGATTCGAGTGCCGTTGGCCGGCGAGCACCCGCCGGTCGGCAAAGTCGCGGTCGTGACCGCGGGGACGGCGGATCGCCCGGTGGCCGAGGAAGCACTCGAAACGCTGCATTGGATGGGCTGTGCGGTCGAACGGATTGAGGACGTCGGCGTCGCCGGGCCGCAGCGATTGCTGGCCGTTGTCCCTCAGCTTCAAGATTGCGACGCCGTGGTCGTGGTCGCGGGAATGGAAGGTGCGTTGCCGTCAGTGGTCGGCGGTCACGTCGCCTGTCCGGTGATCGCGGTCCCGACCAGCGTCGGCTACGGCGCGTCGTTTGGCGGCCTCGCGGCGCTGTTGGGAATGCTGAATAGCTGTGCGGCGAATGTGACGGTCGTGAACATCGACGCGGGTTTCAAGGCCGGCTACGTGGCGGGGTTGATCGCGAAGCAAACGGCAACAGTTAGAAAGCAGCAGGCAAATTCATGCGGATGATCAACACGCTTCCGGCCGCACCGACTCGGCCGGCGGAGGCTCACAAAGGGACGTTCGGACGAGTGCTCGTGATTGGCGGCAGCCGGGGCATGTCGGGTGCTCCGAGTCTGGCTGGCTTGGGAGCGTTACGCGGCGGAGCCGGTTTGGTCTACGTCGCCGTGCCCAGCGAGATTCTACCGATCGTCGCCGCGATCGAGCCGTCATACTTGACGATTCCGCTGGCGACCGACGAGGAACACGGCTGCCTCTCGACCGACGGATTCAATGGGTTGCGAACCGCCTGCGACGGGAAAGATGCGATCGCGCTCGGACCGGGGCTGGGGACTTCGCGCGGTGTGGCCGCGATCGTGATTTCGCTGTTCACTGAAGTACGGCAGCCGATGGTGGTTGATGCCGATGCGTTGAATGTGCTCGCGGCCAGCGGCGGGGTCGGGAGCCCCACGCCGAACGCCGCCGGGCCACGCATTCTCACGCCACATCCGGGTGAGTTTGCTCGATTGATCGGCAGCGACATCGCAACCGTTCAAAGCCAGCGAGCGAAGTTGGCGGCTGAATTCGCGGTGACTCATGGCGTCATCGTGCTGCTGAAAGGGAAGGACACCATCATCACGGATGGCGATCGCGTCGCGATCAATCGCACCGGCAATTCGGGAATGGCGACCGGCGGCAGCGGCGATGTGCTGACGGGCTTGATCGCCGCGCTGCTGGCTCAAGGAATGCCGGCCTTTGAAGCGGCGCAACTCGGAGCACACTTGCACGGGTTGGCCGGTGACCTCGCGGCGGCGGAGTTGTCGCAGCCGGGGATGATCGCGTCGGACTTGCCGATGTTTTTGGCTCAGGCGTGGCGGCGATTTCTCGGCTGAGATCGCGTCATTTGGCGGCCAGCGGGATTTCCGGGCTGGTTACTTCGGGATGACGCTTGAGCAACTCGCTGAGTTGGAACGAGAAGTATTTTTGCTCGGCGGCCGGCTTCTTGTCGGGCGAAGCATTCGCGACCCAGAACTTTGTCGACTTCGGCTCGAACAGGACGTTGTGCAGATTGGACTTCATGGCGACGGGACGTGACATCAGTGCGATCGCTGCCTGGACATCGAATTCTCCGTGTCCCGCTTGAGCGCGTTCGGCAAGCAACTTGTAGCGGTCGCCGGCCGAGAGCAGAACGCAGTCTTTCACAGCCGTTGGCAGCAGCGGATGCGACTCGCCCTGTTTGACCAGCGAGAAGACTCCGAATGAGGCTTCCATGCCGACGGCCTGGTTCGTCTTGCCGTCGGCGACGACGTAGAAGTATTGGCAGGTGCGGCGATTGTCTCGGAAGATGCTGATCGCGGTGTCGAGGTCTTTCCCTTTTTCAAGCACCTCGCGGACGAGAAACGCCATCGGCACGCCGGTCCAGAAGCCGAGGCCGCCGCCTCCCATTTCGCCGACGCTGACGTGTTCGGCGTTCATGCCCGTCACCGAGCCGATGAAGCCGGCGTACGTCACGTTGACGAACGGAATGCCGCCGTCGGGTTCGGCGACGACGAGCACGGCGTGCTCTTGCAGGCCCCAGTCGACGGCGTAGTCGAGCACTCGGCCGTGATACAGCGTGCCGTCTTTTGTGGCTGAGTTCGCGATCGCGAAGCCGCTGCAATGAAACAACTCCGGAATGAAATTGCCGGCTCGCGCGTCGGCGGGTTTCAGGCCCGAACCCTCGGCGAGTCCGTCGAGTTCCTCAAAGTACTTCTTCGGGACGTACTGCTCTTGGATGCCGATAATCAACTCGATGCCGTGCCGCGGCTTGACCTTGAGGCCGGCGACCTCGACGAGAGTCGTCTCGCCTTTCACGTCCAAAATGTTGTGCATGTTCGAGCGGACTTTGTCGCGGAGCAGTGCTCCGTGCTGAAAGCCCATCTCGCGCGGCGTCCCTTTCAGGTGCAACACGTCGTAGCCGTCGATCCGCTCCAGCCAGCCTTTTCCGCAGCGAGCCACCGTTTGAGCAGCAAGTCGTTCGGAACACAGCGTGAGCACGACACACGCGACGACAAAACCCAAAGCCCAACGAACTCGCGAAGAGAGCATGGCGAACTCCTGATTGGAACAGCGGAGAAGAGCAATTCGTGACGGGATGGGCCGCGAGATTATCAACCAAGCTCATCCGCATCCAGGTTGTTTGGCCGGTCGGTCATGAAGGGTAATCCCCGGCAAGCCAGATCGGGTTCGTTGACGTTGGAAAAACAACGGCCGTATCATCCGACCCATGTGATTGGCGGAGGGCCGGTCGCTTCGCCGTCCAATTTGCGTTTTTCATTCGCGGCGAAATTCGTCACATCGGCAGAACTCCTCGAATGTTTCAGAACTTCGGCAAGCTGGTATCACGGACGTGGCCGCTGTTGCTGGTCGCTTGGCTGGTCGTTTTGGTCGGCCTGAAATTGGTGGCTCCACCCTGGGGAAGCGTGGCACGCTCCGGCGAATTTGCGTTTTTGCCAAAGGATTCCCCCAGTCTCGCTGCCGAAGAACTGTTTCAAAAGTCATGGGGAGCACCGCTCGCCAGCAATCTGGTGATTGTCGTGCGGCGTGAGAGTTCGCCGACTGGGCTGCTCGACGGCGACAAAGCCTTTATCAACGATGTGTTACGAGAACGACTCGAAAAAATTGCCGACGAGGAAACGGCTTCGCTTCAACCGCAGACTCCGCAGCCCGCGAGCATTTCGCAACAAGTCAACGGAGCGGAGGCCGGCTCGGCAGACGAACTGAAAACCATCGTCGTTCGGACCCTCTCGGATAAATCGGTGGGCCGACTTCTCAACAGCGAAGACAAGCAGGCGTCACTGGTCTTGATGGAACTGCCGACCGAGTTTTTGGACTCCCGCAATGCCCGACTGATCGAGCAGGTCGAGAAACTGATCGAGCGCAATGGGGAACTCCAATCCAACGGACTTGTCCCGCGTGGCCTGGACTTGGCATTGAGCGGATCAGCAACCGTCGGCCGGGACATGATGCGTGCGGCGCGTGAAAGCTCGCGGGACACGGAGCACTGGACGATCCTGCTGGTCTTGTTCCTGCTGATTCTGATCTACCAGGCTCCGCTGATGGCCATTATTCCTCTGATGACGGTGGCGATCGCCACGGAAATCTCGCTAGCGCTGTTGGCGTGTCTCGCCCAAGCGGGTTTCGTCAACCTGTTCGCGGGCATCGAGGTCTATGTCAAGGTGCTGAGTTACGGGGCCGGCGTCGATTACTGCTTGTTTCTGATTGCTCGGTACAAAGAGGAATTGGACGAAGGCGCGACGCTCGATCAAGCGGTGGAGAACTCGCTGGCCAAAGTCGGCCATGCCTTGGTCGCGAGTGCCGGGACCGTCATCTGCGGCATCTTCATGATGTACTTTGCCGAGTTTGGAAAATTCAGTCAGGCAGGGATCGCCATCACTGTGGGCTTGGTGATTGTACTGATGGCGGCACTGACATTTTCGCCCGCGCTGTTGCGGCTGACTCGGCGTTGGGCGTTCTGGCCACGCGCCACTGGCCAGAGCCTCTCGCAGACCGCCGGATGGGTCTCGGCGACATCGCTGTGGTCACGGCTCTTCGAGCGGAACTGGGGGCAACTGGCGTGGACGAAAGTCAGCGAATTGGTGCGATGTCGTCCAGGGACCGTGCTGCTGACCAGTGTCCTGATCATGGCACCGTTTGCCTGGGTCGGCGTGCAATTTCACGGACACCTCAGTTATGGCCTGCTCAGCGAATTGCCGCAGGAGACCACCAGCGTCGTTGGGGCCGAGGCGGTTGCTGGGCATTATCCCCCCGGAATTGCCGGACCGATCACGGTGCTCATTCGGACGGAGGCAGGCTCGTTTCTCAACGAGGATGACAGCGAATTGACCGACCAGGCCAAGGCCATCATCGAAACGCTGACCGAGCAACTTCGAGAACACCAAGAAAAACTGCAACTGGCCGATGTCCGCACGATGTTGCATCCGTTTGGTGGCGGACTTTCAAACATCGCTCATGATGATGCGGCGCGTCAGAGCACGGAATCGGAAATCCAACTGACGAGCGGCTCGCCACTGATTCACGGTCTCGGAAAAAAGCGGGAAAAACAACTCACGACTCAGCACTACGTCAGCTCCAAAGGAGACTTGCAAGGCCGAGTGCTACGAGTCGATCTGGTGCTCCAAGAGGATCCGTTCGCTCGCAACAGCATTGCGCAGTTTGAGTCGATCAGCCAATCCATCAGGGCATCAATCCCGGCCGAATTGCAGGTCTTCACGCTCGGCCCGACTGCCAGCATTCGGGATCTCAAAGCGGTGACGGATCGCGACCAAATCCGCATCGACATTCTGGTACTCGGCGGCGTGTTTTTGATTTTGATGGTGCTGTTGCGACGGCTCACGATCTCGCTGTACCTGATTGTCAGCGTCTTCTTCAGTTATTTGGTCACTCTGGGTATGACCTTCGCCGTCTTCTGGGTGATGGATCCGTCCGGCTTCGCGGGGTTGGACTGGAAGGTGCCGATGTTCTTGTTCACGATCCTGATCGCGGTCGGCGAGGACTACAACATCTTCCTGATGACTCGCATCGACGAAGAGCAACGTCAGCATGGCCCGGTGGCTGGTGTCATCGCCGCCTTGCAAAAGACCGGCAGCATTATTTCGAGTTGTGGCATCATTATGGCCGGAACATTTTGCTCGTTGCTGGCCGGATCGCTGGTGGGACTGCATCAATTGGGCTTTGCACTGGCCTTCGGCGTGCTGTTGGATACGTTCGTCGTGCGGCCGATTCTCGTCCCAGCTTTTTTGGTGCTGCTGTACGACGGGCGTCTGAAAAGCCTGAAACATTTGCTGGCTCACACTGAGCAACCGTTGTCGCCTGCGGCCGAGGTGGCTCAATCCGTAGATGTGGGAGGCGAATGATGCGTGGACCGGCTTGGATCGCAATCTTGATCTTCAGCGTCGTGATGTTCAGCCAAAGGAGTGTGGCCCAAGACGCCGTTCCTGGCTGGCACTCGAACCTAGAGGACGCTCGCAAGCTCGCGGAATCGACCGGCAAGCCGCTGTTCATCACGTTTCGGTGCGTGCGTTGACCGGAGTGCTGGTTGTGGGATGGGCAGGTTGCTCAGGAAGACCCCGAAATCCGTCAAGCTCGTGCGGACTATATCTGCGTCCGCGTGACCTCGATGAACCGAGTGGACATTGCGCGCTTCGAGTTCGACTTCGACACGACTTGGGCCGCGTTTTTCACCGATTCGAAGCTGCGGATTTACAGTCGCTATGGCGGCCGTGACGAGCGTGAACCCGAATCGCGGCTCAGCAAATCGTCATTGTTGCAAACCATGCGTGAGTCGCTGGACGCTCACCAAATGGCGCGGGTGGCGGCGACCGGCGGGGCAGGTGCGGTGCCGCCGGCAGCGCCGATTTGGCATCCAGAGCCGAAGTCGTCCACGACACCGCTCGACATCCCGCTGCTGAAGAAGGGGCACAACGGCTGCGTTCACTGTCACCAGATTCGTGAATACAGCCTGTTGCAGGCGTATCACGACAATCGTTTCCAACGCGAGTTGTTGTTCACGTTTCCGCTACCCGAATCTCTTGGTATCGAGATCGACCACACTCACGGTCATCGTGTGGCACGCGTTCGTGACAGTTCTCCCGCGTCCGATGCCAAGTTGAGTACCGGCGACATTGTGATTCGCTGCGCGGATGTGCCGATCCGTTCCGACCTTGACCTGCGTTGGGCGCTGCATCGTCTGCCGACGACGAGCGAACGAGTGACTCTGCTGGTGGAACGACAACTCGCCAATCCCGGCGGTCCGACCGCGCGCTCCACCGAAGTCACGTTGTCGCTGCCAGCTGGTTGGCGGCAAAGCGAATTGAGTTGGCGCAAATCCTCCCGCAGCGTTCCATCGGATTGGGGCTTTCGCGGCGCGGCGCTCGCCAAGTTCGAGCGTCGCGAAGCCGGGTTGCCGGAGGCAGGCTTGGCCATTCGGATCCTTTCGATCAAGCCACGAGGATTCGCCCAAGCTCTCGGCCTCCAGAAAGGTGACGTCATTACCAGACTGGCGGAGGACACACGCGAACGTTCACTCGACCGACTTCGCTCGGACATGCTGCGACGCTTTGCTCCCGGTGACGACGTTCGGCTGACAGTCCGCCGAGGCGAGGAAATGTTGGAACTCAGCGGAAAATTCCCCGCGTGGTTCACGGAAGAAACGACCGTGCCGTGATTCGCCCGGAAGAATCATTCCGGCAGGAGGCGAGCGATCAGCAGGCTGCGGTCGTCGGCTTGGCCGGGGGCGGCGAATGCACTTTGTCGATGCCAGACACGATGCAACAGTTTGAGAGTGTCGGCTTCATGGAGATTGGGACCGAGCGACTGCAGGATGCCGTCAATTCCGAAAAACTTGGAATTGACGCTGCGAGCTTCGGAGACGCCGTCGCTGTAGCAGACCAGCACGTCGCGTGGTTGCAGTTCGATCGAGTCCGACGTGTACACGGACTCCTCGACGATCCCCAACAGCATATCGCGCGAATCCAGTGAGATGACTTCTTCGCCGCGCAGGAGCAACGGACTCGGATGTCCCGCATTGGTGTACGTGAAGTTGCGTGTCTGCGTATCGAGCACGCCGTAGACGAGGCTCATGAAGTGCGGCAATCGTCGAGTGTGAAACAACGACCGATTGACGAGTTCGAGAACTCGCGCAGTGTCGCGGGCGTCTTCCTGGCGGCCGGCCAGCAAAGCCCCGAGTGCTCCGTGAACGCCGGTCATCACGACTGCGGCAGGAACGCTGTTGCCTGTCGCATCACCAATCAAGATCGCGACCTCGTGGTCGGAAAGTTCCGTGATCTCACACAGATCGCCGCCGATCTCGAAGCGGCTGTTCACACGCCAGGTGGCCTCGAAGTTCGGTTGTCGGAGCGTCTTGACCGGCGCATCGGCTTCCGCCTCATTGAGCGACAATAACTCGTGCCGCAACCGTTCATGTGTCGCGGATTCGCGTTGCAAGACGACTCGTTCCAACAACGAAGCGATCTGACAACTCAGCGAATCCAAAAGTTGCTTTTCGCGTGGCTCGATGGACCTCAACCGACGATCAAAGAACCACAACGTTCCCAACACACCGCTGGTGGTTTGCACAGGCAAGCAGAAGCCGATCGAAGCATCGGCAGGCAGCCAGTCGTTGGACTGCCCATCACCTCGCCGGAGCACAATGCGTGTGCCGCTCGACAACACTTGAAGGTCAGGCGGTTCGTTCCGCAATGACCGAGTCGCCTGCGGAATGAATCGCGATTCGAGTTGATGGGTCACGCGTAGCCGCAATTCATTACCGGCCGGTTCCAGCAGAAACAGACAGGCCGAACGAAAGCCGGTCAACTGCAGTCCCGCACGCAGCAATTGCTTGATCGCGCCGAGCATCTCCGGGCCTTGCGGAACAGACGGTTCCAGATTGACGAGTGGCTCAAGCTCGCGAGTCCCGACCTCCGATCGGCGCATCGTTGAGAAGACTTGTTCGACCAAATCGCCCAGACTCTTGGAGAGTTGGCTGACCATCGCGAACGATCGATCAACATTCCGCTGGTGAGGCAAATCGAGTCGCAATTGTCCGACCAGTTGTTGACCGTCGTGAAGTTCGGCTTGCCAGCAGGATTGCCGAGGAACCATCGAGTCGATGTCGGAGAAATGATTCGCCGGAACATATCTCAGCGGCCAGCCGGTCGCGTTGGAGAATTGCGCACACAATTCCGGCACCCATTCGTCGGCACGCCGATGCGGTTCAGTTCGTTTGAGAGGTGCGGCAATCATCACAGACTCTTGGAAAGTGGTCTGCTTGAGATCGGCCTTTTCGAGAAAATTGACTACTCTTGTTCACTGCGACTAACGGCCTCGCACAGCTCACTGGGCTGTCTTGCGGCTTGAGTCGCCAAAACCGAAGGCGTTACAGTGCTGCCGTTGGGATGTGCCGATTGAACCTGTTGCTCCAATTTACGGAGGTCTGCAGATGAAAGCGATTCGTGGTTGTGCCTGGGTGGCGTGTCTGATTGCTGCGGTGGTTGCCTTTGGAGCTGACGAGTCAGGGACTGTCACGATCCGAAACGCTCACTTGTGTTGCGGCGGATGCGTTGATGGCGCGAAGAGTGCCCTCGACGGGATCGATGGAGTCTCGGACGTGAAGGCAGACGTCAACAGCAAGTCGATCGTCTTCGGTGCGAAGAGCGAGAAGGCCGCGATGAAAGGCATTGAGAGTCTCGCCGACCACGGATTCTTCGGCAAAGCGGCGTTCGGAAAGAAAGACCTGAGCTTCCCGGAGGTCGCTGCCAAAAAGGGCGAGAAGCGAGATACGCTGACTTTCACCGGAGTGCATCTCTGCTGCGGAGCATGCCGCAAAGCGGTTCACGAAGCGTTCACGAAACTCGACGGAATGACGTCGATGGAAATCGACGCGGCCGCTCAAACTGTAAAACTCAACGGGGGTGGTCTGGTTGTTGCGGACGCAATCGGGCTGCTGCAAAAAGCCGGCTTTTACGGCAAGCTCGCGAAAGCCGAAAAGAAGTGATTGTGGATTTTCGATTGACGATTGAACCGCAGTCCGAATTCTCAATCTAAAAAACCGCCTCAATCTTTCTTGCTGTCGGCCGATTCCAGGTCTGCCATCGGAGTTGCTTGAGCGACTAGCGAAACGGATGCTGCCGCTGGTTTCTCCGCGACCAAGGCCTCCATGTCGCGTTCGAGTTCCGCGAGGATGCCATCGTCAATTTCCGACAGACCCCGGGGCGGAATTTGCGACAACGTTTTTTCGAGTGACTCAGTTTCATCGGCGTCCGTCGTGCGACGAATGGACGGCACCGACTTGGCAGGTTTGAACTTCGGCTTCCGATTCGTCGAGTCTGTAGACTCAGCCGCCTCGTTTGATCGTTCGGTCACTTTGCCGGGAGACGTCGTTGTTGGCCGCAGTGTTTTCACAGTTTGCTCTGGCGAGGAGCGACTGGAATTCACGCTGCTGCGCGAACCGCTGGTCGAACGAGTCTCAGCGCGATCGGGGATATTCAACTTCATTCCGATCTTCAAATCGTTTGCACTTTTCAATTGGTCACGGTTGGCCTGAAAGACTTCTTGAAATCGAGCCTGGCTGCCCAGGTACTTTCCAGCGATTGAAGACAAAGTCTCTCCGTCAGTGACCGTGTGCGTGCGACCTTTGGCGGACGTCGCAGTCAGAGCATCGGTGCCACCTCGGCGAGCCGTCGAGCTGTCGTTGCTGGCGATGTCCCATTCGCTGTTGTGCAGCGGGATCGGCACTGCGGGTGCATCTTGTGGCGGAGGTGCGAGCGTCGAGAGATCAGCGGCCTTCGGATTCCGTTCGTTGCCGAAGAGCGGATCGCGAGACCCGTTCACACGATTTCGCTGAGCCGTTCCTTGGCCAGACGACGAACCGTCTCGCAGGAAGTCCGGCAGATCGCTTGGATCGAAGCTGTTTCGAGACCGCTCGGCCGCGCGTCGCGAATTCGATTCCTGATAGGGTTCACGACCTTTGTGAGCGATTTCTTGATCGAGCCGCTGCGGGTCTTTCAATTCCGGACCGTTGTTTCGAGGAGCGTCGTCTCGAAAGAAGAACGCTCCGACGATGCTGCACAGCAGAATCGCCAATGCCAATCCCACTTTCTTGTCCCGGTGCATAACTTGAGTCTCCTTTGCCGCGGTGAACACACGAGGTGCGATCTGAAGGAGAATGTGACCTATGCGCGGACATTGACGGTTTGAAACACGTCGGCAACACACGAATTTCAGGCATTGCCGGTCGGATACTCCGGTCTTGAGTAATTTACGTGATCAAAAGACAGATTTCCTGAAGCGAGCTGCCCGCGAATTTGACTTCGCGACAATCGTTGCTTTCGGAGCAATCGGCGTGCGCCAACCACTTCGGACTCCGCTGACATGGCTCAGCACTTCGTTTCGGACTCCCAAATCATTTGATATCTTGCCCCATTCGCTTCCAGGTGTTTGTGATCAATCAGCAGGGCAAAGCATCGTGTCGATCATTGTGCAGAAGTTTGGCGGGACCAGTGTGGCGACCGCCGAGAAGATTCTGGCGGCGGCCCAGCGTGCCGTGGATGCCAAACGCAAGGGACACCAGGTGGTGATGGTCATTTCCGCTCGCGGACAG
>CAMAWN010000080.1 GCA_945861865.1 Candidatus Kuenenia stuttgartensis
TGGATCAAGCGCGTCGGCCGGCTGGCGAAGGTCGAGGGGACGCGCGTCCGCGAAGGAGACACGGTCCTCGACGTTGTCCCCGGCAGCACGTTGGACACCGTCGTCTTCTTCGCCAGCGACGGCATCGCCTACACATTGCCGATCGACCAAGTCCCCGCCAGCAGCGGCTACGGCGAACCAATCAGCAAGCACGTCAAACTGCAAGACGGCGTCAGCATCGTCGCCGCGCTGACCACCGACCCCCGCTTCACACCCGAAGACGTGCAGAAGAAGAAAGACCCGCTGCCGCGCCCGCATCTGTTTGTCGTGACGGCATTCGGAAACGTGTTGCGGCTGCCGCTCAGCCCGTTCCGCACCGCGTCGAACAAGAACGGCCGCAAGTTCTGCCGCGTCGTTCCCGGTGACCGAGTCGTCTCGGTCGAACTGATCCGCGATGCGGATTCGGTCTTCCTCGTCACTCGCAAAGCTCGCTTGATTCACTTCGGCATCGACGACGTCCCGGTCCTCTCGGGAGCCGGCAAGGGAGTCCGCGGCATCAAGGTGGAAACTGGCGACAGTGTGCTCGGCTTCAAACAGATGACCCGTCCGAGCGACGCGCTGCATGTGCTCACAAACAGCGACAAGTCCGTGGCCTTCGGTCAAACGAAATACACCGTGACAGGCCGAGGCGGCCGAGGCATTCGCACCAGTCACCGCAGCGAGTACGTCGATATCGTCCGCGACCCCATCGAGCTTGTTGATTGGGCGACGATCGAAGGGGAGAAGTAGTCCGAAGCCGGTCTTCCGGCATTTCTCGAAATGGCTACAATCCCGCCCCGCTGTGGAGCCTCGTTGACAAGCGTTTCTGATTAGCAGGAGGCTGATTGCTCCGCGGTTTCGTGACTCTTCTGATTGAGGTCCAAGCATGTCCCGAGGATGGTGGAACGCATTGTGGGTCGTCTTGGTGTGTTCGAGCTTGGCTTGTTCAAAGCCCGAAGCCCCCGCGAAAAACACGGCCGAGTCGGACAACGACACTGGCGGTCTCAAACTGGCACCACGTGATGCCGATGACGATTCGGGCAAGGCTCGCGTCAGCGATCAGTCGGGCAAGTCGCGAGCCTCTGCCGGATTTGATGACGCGAATCCGTTCAAAGACTCAGCGAAGAATTCGCCGATCGAGGAAGGCGCTCCCCGAAAATCTTTGGCCGGCCGCTGGATTCTGGTGCTGACTCGCCCCGCTCAAGAGCAGCAATTCATTGATTTTCACACGGGCATCGTTGCCATCTCGGCCGGCAAAGGTGCCGACGCCGATGGTGGTCTGACGGCGAAGTGGACCGCTCCGACTGAGGTGCTGCCTCCCGCGAAGTTGGTCTCGTCCGAGATCGAGAACAAGTCCATTCGGCTGACGTTTGACATCGACGGCGGCTCGAAGCTGGATTTTCAAGGGACGTTGAAAGATGGTGTCGTGTACGGCAACGCGCTGTTCGGCAACTGTCTGCCGGCTCGCTTGCTGCCGACGAAGGCCGAAGCGCTGGATGACTACAATGTGTCTCCCGAACCGACCGACGCTCGAGCACTGAGCCAAGCGTTCAACCAGAAAGATCCGAAGGCGGCTTTGAAATCATTGGCCAAGTTTGTCGAGGATCGTCCGCAAAGTCCGCTGGGAATGATGGCGTGGGAAACCAGCATCATGGTCTCCGCGATCCAAGACTCCGCACCGGAGGACGTCGAGCAACTCATCACCGACTACAACCAAGCGATGGCCATGTGGGGATCGCGATTGCAACAAGCGTCGCAGGGAAATGTTGGCATCATCCTGGCGCAGTTCAAATACAACCCCGATTTTTCGCTGAAGTTCGTGGCGACGGCCGACAAGTCCATCACGGACGAGTCCTTGAAGGATCTCAAAGAGCAACTCAAGACCGCCCGCGAGGGGATTCTCACCGTGCAGGCATTGAAGTACGTCGAGTTGGACGACGCAGATCGTGCCGAGAAAGCCTTCGGATTTCTCACGAAGCTGCGCGGCAAGAACCCGTTCGATCCGGCCGTGTTGTACGGCCTCGCCCGCTATCAAGAGAAAGCGAAACAAACGGACGAAGCGATCGCGATGTACGCCGAGCTTGTCAGCCTGCCGATGCTCGAAGCCTTCCTGCAACGTGATTGGGCGCAGAAGGCAAACGGCCCGAAGCGTGATCTGCCCAGCGCGACGCTCGCGAAACTTTGGGAGGCCAAACACGGCAAGACCGAGGGTCTCGACGAATTCAAGGACGAAACCTATCGCAAACGAGTGGTCGCGTTCGCCGACAAGCCGTCCGACGAGGCACCCGCCGGAAACAAGCTTGTCTTGTGCGAGTTATTCACGGGTTCGTCCTGCCCACCGTGCGTCGGAGCGGACATCGCGACCGGAGCACTCGAAGTCACTTACCCGAAGACGCAGGTGATCGTCCTGCGATACCACCAGCACATCCCCGGCCCCGATCCGCTGACGAACTCCGACAGCGAGGATCGCTTCTCGAACTACTACCACGGTCAGGGTACACCGACCGTCTTGCTCAACGGTGCTCCGGTCAACAACGTCGGCGGTTATCTGCCGAACTCGCCGGACATCTATCGCGGTCTGAAGACTTTGGTCGATCAGCAGCTTGATTCCAAAGCGACTGTGCAAGTCGAATTGAAAGCACGAGTCGCGAGTGGCGCCCTGCAAATCCTCGCCAACGTCACGGGACTTGAAGCTCTCGGAGACGAAGCCAAGGACGTTCGTTTGCGAGTCGTCATCGCCGAAGACGAAGTTCACTTCCTCGCCCGCAACGGAGTCCGCGGTCACGAGATGATCGTCCGCCGCATGGTCGGTGGCCCCGCCGGCGTCGAACCCAAGGATGGCAAGCTGTCGATCAAAGAATCGATCTCGCTGGCGGATCTGAAGTCGTCGCTCGCCACCTATTTGAAGAAGTACGAGGAAGACGAAGGGATCGACTTCCCGGCCAAGCCGCTCGATCTGAAACGTCTGCACGTCGTCGCGTTCGTCCAGAACGACGAATCGCGCGAGATTCTGCAAACCAACGCGATCGCCGTCACCGCGAGCGATTCGACCGCCTCCAACGCAATCACTCCGGCCAGCGGCAAAGCCGCCGCCAAAAAAGCGGCGACGGACGAGTGACGTGTGCGAACATTCCGGAAAGCTCCCAAAGCCCGGCTTCTCCTCGGAAGCCGGGCTTTTTGTCGGTTTCCAATCGTCGCTTGTCAGTCGACAAATCGCTTACGCACTCACGGAAATCCCAAAGCTTGGGAAAAATCCGCGACCGAAACTCGCCATGCGGCCGGCGGTGTTTCCGGCTGAACTCATTGTCCACAATTCGGGGGGAAGGTCAGTTCCGCCATCAAGCCGGCCAGCAGAGTGTCACCCCAAGCGTTCATTCTGAGACGGTGGCATCGACAAAACTTTCACAGGCTCGGAGCGACAGGGCTACGGAAACGCCATTGACACGTTTTCGCCTCAGACAGAACATCCCGCCCCGCGTCAGTCTCGGCAAACGGCGAGAGCTGCGCGGAATCTGCAACTGGCGGCACTCACTGAATCTGACCCAGCAAAGGATGGCTGGCCACGATGTCGTATCACTTGATTGATCTCATGCAGCAGTTGGGGCATCCCCGGCTGCTGGTGATTGGCGACTTGATTCTCGACCGCTACATCTGGGGCGAGGCGGAACGAGTCAGCCAGGAAGCTCCGGTCATTCTGCTGCGGCAAGAATCGGATGAAATGCGACTGGGTGGAGCGGCCAACGTCGCCAACATGATTCGCGGACTCGACGCCGATGTGACCATCGCCGGAGTCATCGGCCGCGACAGCGACGGCGAGGAATTGCAGGCGTCGCTCATCAACGCCGGAGTCGATTGCTCGACGCTGCTCATCGACGAATCGCGTCCCACGACCGTCAAAATGCGATTCATCGGCAAGGCTCAGAACCGGAATCCGCATCAAATTCTGCGAGTCGATCGTGAGTCGCGTCACGCGCTGCCGACGGCGATCGAGGACCAGTTCATCACGCAAGTTCTGAGTCAGATCGAACGGCATCAGGCCGTCCTGATCTCGGATTACTCGAAGGGCGTCTGCACGCCGCGCGTGTTGCGATCCGTGATCGAGGCCGCGAAAGTTGCTGGAATTCCCGTGCTGGTTGATCCGGGGCCGAATTCCAACTACTCCGATTATCGCGGAGCAACGGCCGTCACACCGAACCGCCTGGAAACCAAACTGGTGACCGGCCTCGAAGTCTGCTCCACGGAAGACGCATTCGTCGCGGGACAACAATTGGTCGAGACGCTGCAACTGGAACACGCCTTCGTGACGCTCGATAAGGACGGCATCGCGCTGTCGTTGAATGACGGTTCGGCTGAACTGTTCCCGACTCGCAAGCGTGAGGTCTACGACATCACCGGTGCTGGTGACATGGTCCTGGCG
Source organism: Candidatus Kuenenia stuttgartensis (assembly GCA_945861865.1). GTDB lineage: Bacteria > Planctomycetota > Planctomycetia > Planctomycetales > Planctomycetaceae > SXKJ01. The sequence goes on from CAMAWN010000080.1 coordinate 4,436, forward strand.
ATGATCGGTGTTGGCATGGCCGACGGCTTGTCGCCGCAAGATTTGTGTCGGTTGGCGAATGTTGCGGGAGGACTCGAAGTCGAACGGATTGGCGTCGTGGCGATCACTCGGCAAGAGATTCTCGGTGACCTGCTCGGCGGCTCGCGCAAGGTTCACGAGAAAATCAGCGACCTCAACGAACTGGCTCGACTGGTCGATGCTCGCAAGCAGCTCGGCCAGAAGGTCGTGTTTACGAACGGCTGCTACGACCTGCTGCACGCCGGACACGTTCAATATCTGCAAGAGGCCGCGACGCTGGGCGATTGCCTGATCGTCGCGCTCAACAGCGACGACAGCACGCGACGTCTGAAAGGCCCGACTCGGCCGGTCATCTCCGAGCAGCAGCGATCGATGATGCTCGCCGCGCTGGAGTGCGTCGATCACGCTGTTGTCTTTGACGAAGACACACCACTCGCGCTGCTCGAACGACTGCGACCGAATGTCCTGGTCAAAGGGGGGACAACACCGATCGTCGTCGGCCGCGAACTCGTCGAGAGCTACGGCGGCGAAGTCCGCATCCTGTCCGAAGTCCCGAATGTTTCCACCACTCGCATCGTCTCGCAGATTCGCACGCTGCGCGATGCGGCTTGAAGAGGGTCGTGGGCCGGCCTGCTCGAAAATCGTCCAATTTCAGATCTGCGACCTCCCTTTTGAAGCGAGACCTGCGATGACCGCTCATCAAACCAACCCATCGAACGACGACCCTTCTCCGGTGATTCCCGGTTTTGAAGAGATCGCTCAGCATCTGTCGCAGCAGTTTTCGACATCGACAAACGAAGTGGCCACTTCGCCGCCGACTTCGTTGCCGACCTATTTGGATCGCTCGACGAAGGTGCCGGCCGCTCCCACGAGACCGGTGTTTCGAGTGGATGCGGCCCATCCATTCGCCTCTCCGACTTCGACAATTTCCAATCCGGTGCTGCAGCAGGTGCGAGCGGCGTTTGGCCGAGTGAACTCGCAGGCTGCTGTCGAGCCGTTGCCGCATCGCGAACCGCTGCACGCTCGCGATCGCTTTGCCGGTGACCCGCGCGACGACGTCCGCTTGCAATGGGCCGATGGGGCCGAGCTGTGGTGGCACTTCGATGTCGAGGCACGCATGGTCGATCGCGAGACGCTGTGGATCACGGAGAAGTTCGAAGAGTTCTTCCTCCGGTATCTCAAGCCGGTTTGGTGGGGCCGCTTCGTCGAGGGGATCAACGACTTTCTGTCGATGATTCACAACGAGTTGATTCAACCCGTCTGGTCATTCGTCACCGCACCGATCCGAGCGATCGCTCATCTGATTCCCGACATCGACTGGCCGTGGAACTTCGAACTGCGTGGAGCCAACGTGTCGCTCAAACAGTCGCCGTTCCGGCGGATCGTGTTCGATAGCCAACTCGCGTCGCAGGTGGTCGAACGGCTGTGGGACGATCCCGACGAATTCCTCGCTGCCGGCCAAACACTGACGCAGGATGACTACGGCGCGGTCGCTCGCGTCCCCGTGAAAGCTCCGACAACCGACGGACATTTTCGCAACGCCGCAGTCGGACTCTTGAAACGCTTTAACCTGCGCGGCGTGACGCACACGCTGACTCGGCTGCTGCTGTTCACACGCGGCAGTCGCTCGTGGACCTACGGCCGCGAGATGCTCGATGCCGGGGTCGGAACCGCTCGGCCGCTGGCGATGGTTGAGGATCGGCTCGGCCCGTTCCGCTTCCAATCCTTTGTGCTGACCGAGCAGGTCGATGGCACGCCGCTCCCGGAATTCCTCGCGACGACAACCCTCAACTCGCTGGAGCTCGATCGACTGGCCGGTCAGTTTGCACGCATCTGGCACACGCTTGGCGAACTGCGGATCGTGCATGGAGCGATGCACGCCTCGAATTTCGTCGTCACGCCGGATCGCCAGCTCAAGCTGATCAATCTCGACGGCACTTGGCGGCATTGGTTCGATCTGACATTCCTGCATCGCCGCGATCGCGACTGGCTCCGCTTCATGAAAGCTTGGCGCGGTCAACCGGAAACCGGAGCCGCTTTCCGAGCCGCTGTTGCTCGGCACTTTGAAGAGGTGCAGGTGGCTCAGCGACAATTAATAAGCCAACCACTGCCGATGCGGCTGCAACGAGCGGCCTGAACGCAACTCCGAAAAATGACAACGCCCGGCCTCCCCTCCGTGGGCGACCGGGCGTTTCAATTTGTCTCGTACGCGGCTCGCGTTACTTCTTCTCGAACTCCGCGTCGATGACGTCGTCGCCAGCGGGCTTCGAGCCTCCCGCTGCCTGACCCGCTGCATCCGGTCCCGGCTGAGCGCCGGCGTCCTTGTAGAGATGCTCGGCCATCGCGTGCAGACTTTGTTCAAGAGCCGAGACCGCGCTGTTGATCTGGTCGGCGTCTTCGGTTTTCAGCGTCTCGTTCAGTTTGGCGACTGACGATTCGATCGCTCCCTTCGACGCAGGGTCGAGCTTGTCGCCGTTCTGCTTGAGTTGCTTTTCCGCTTCGTAGGCCAGCATCGAGCCTTTGTTCTTCGCCTCGGCCAACGCTTTTCGTTTCTTGTCCTCGTCGGCGTGAGCGTCGGCCTCTCGCTTCATTTTCTCGATCTCCTCCTTGGACAAGCCGCTGGAGTTTTCGATGCGAACCGAATGCTCCTTGCCGGTGCCGAGGTCTTTCGCCGAGACCTTCAGGATGCCGTTCACGTCGATGTCGAACGCGACCTCGACCTTCGGCACACCGCGCGGCGCGGATGGGATGTCTTCCAGATTGAACTGGCTGAGCAACCGGTTGTCGCGAGCCATCGGGCGTTCACCCTGATAGACGCTGACCGTGACCGCTCGCTGATTGTCGGCCGCCGTCGAGAACGTCTCTTTCTTCGTAGTCGGGATCGTCGTGTTGCGTTCCACCAGAACGGTCATCACGCCACCTTCAGTCTCGATACCCAGCGACAGCGGCGACACGTCCATCAACACAACGTCGGTCACTTCGCCGGTGATAATTCCGCCCTGAATCGCGGCACCAATAGAGACGACTTCGTCCGGGTTCACGCCCTTGTGTGGCTCTTTACCCTGAAAGATCTTCTTGACGAAGTCCTGGACCTTTGGCACACGCGTCGAACCGCCGACGAGCACAACTTCGTCGATGTCGCTCGGTTTGAGCTTCGCGTCCTTCAACGCACTCTCGACCGGGATGCGGCAGCGTTCGACGAGATGATCGACCATCTTCTCGAACTCTGACCGCGTGATCGACATTTGCAGGTGCTTCGCTCCGCTGGCGTCGGCCGTGATGAACGGCAGATTGATCTCCGAGTTCTGCAGCGTCGATAGTTCCTTCTTGGCCTTTTCGGCCGCTTCACGCAATCGCTGCAAAGCCATCGGGTCTTTGCGGAGGTCGATGCTGTTCTCGGTTTTGAACTTTGCCGCGATGAAGTTGATCAACTCTTCATCGAAGTCGTCGCCGCCCAGATGCGTGTCGCCGCTCGTGCTGAGCACCTCGACCAATTCGTTGCTGACCTCCAGAATCGACACGTCGAACGTGCCGCCACCGAGGTCGAACACACAAATCTTCTCATCCTTTTTCTTTTCGAGGCCATAGGCCAAAGCGGCAGCGGTCGGCTCGTTGATGATGCGGGCGACTTCGAGACCAGCGATCTGCCCGGCGTCTTTGGTGGCCTGCCGCTGAGCATCGTTGAAATACGCCGGGACAGTGATGACTGCCTTGTTGACCTTGTGGCCGAGATAACTCTCTGCCGCCTCTTTCAGCTTGCGGAGCACGAGGGCCGAAATCTCCGGCGGCGTGTGCTGCTTGCCGTTGCCGGTTTCGACCTTCACGTAATCGTTCGTGCCGCCGATGATTTTGTACGGGACGAGCTTTTCTTCGGAGGCGACCTCACTGTGCCGGCGACCCATGAACCGCTTGATCGAATAAATCGTGTTCCTCGGATTGGTGACGGCCTGGCGACGCGCGGGATCGCCCACCAGCGTCTCACCTTTGTCGGTGAAGGCGACGATGCTCGGCGTCAGTCGATTGCCTTCCAGGTTCGCGAGGACTTTGACCTCGCCACCTTCCATGATCGAGACCACGGAGTTCGTGGTCCCCAGGTCGATTCCGATGATTTTTTCTGCAACTGCCATGACTTGGCTCCTTCGAGCGTTCAGTTTTGATTTGAGTGCGAAACGTCAGCGGCCGAAAGGCAAAGAGCGTGCCAGCCACAGCGTGGCTTTTGCTGACACAGCAACCTCTGACGTGGCCGAAGATTGTGGCTTCGTCAGTGAGTTCACCCTCTGAGCGGTTGCCACTTTGGCACCGATCCAACGGCATCGCTTGGCGGCTCGGATTGTCAATCTGACAGCCTCGCTTTCGGATGCCACGGTGAACCGAAATCCTTGGCTGCTTGACACCTCGGAAAAGGCGGAATACAAGCGTTGTCCCGCACGGCAGAGCCGATTTGGCCCCTTTTTCTGGCCTGCGACCGCGAAAGGAACTCATGGCCAAGAAACCACTTCCGAAGAAAGTGCGCAAGCCAGCGGCGGCTCCGGTGAAGCTATCCAAGCCCGCTCGGAAATCTCCGGCGGCACTGGAAGGCGAGCTGAAACGCCTGGACCGCGAGATCCTCACGCTGGTCAATAAGCGAGCTGGAACAACGACGGCGTGGATTCAGGGCCAGCCCGATCTGAAGCGTGCCATGTTCGCGCCGCTTGCCGATGACGCTCTGTTTGCGACTTTGCAGGCTTCCAATCGGGGTCCACTTCCTGCATCAGCGATTCGGGGCATCTTCCGGCAAATCTTGAGTGCTGCACGCCTGCAAGTGAAAACCGTGCGGGTGGCATATCTCGGCCCAGCCTACAGCTACACCCACATTGCGGCGATCGAACGGTTTGGCGAGTCGGCCGACTTGGTCCCCGTCACCACGATTGCTGCGGTATTCGAAGAAGTGAATCGCGGGCAGGCTGACTACGGCATCGTCCCGATCGAAAACAGCACTGACGGCCGGATTGTGGACACGCTCGACATGTTCACTCGCCTGCCGCTGCGGATTTGCGGCGAGGTCCAGATTGCGATTCATCACAACTTGTTAGCCCGCAGTCCACGCAGCGAAGTGACCGAAATCTACAGCAAGCCGCAGGCGCTCTCGCAATGCCGCGAGTGGCTCAGCAAGAACATGCCGCAAGCTCGGTTGCTCGAAGTGACCAGCACTTCGACGGCGGCTCAGTTGGCTCGCGACAAACCGGGAGCGGCAGCCGTCGCCAGTATGAGGGCGGCGGTTGAATACGACCTAAACGTCGTGGCCGAGTCGATTCAGGACAACAAAAACAACGTCACGCGGTTTGCGATCATCGGCGACGACGAGACGAAACCCACTGGCAAGGACCGCACGGCGTTGCTGCTGCAAATCCCGCACAAACCAGGGGCTTTGGCGGATGCGTTGTCGTCGTTCAAGCGGAACAAGATTAACCTCACCTGGATTGAGTCGTTCCCGCTGCGGGGTCCGGAGTCGGGCTATCTGTTCTTCCTGGACTTCGAGGGGCATTCGCACGATCCGCGCATCAAACGCACACTTTCCGACATTGAGCGGCTGGCGGTGCGAATGGAAGTGCTCGGTTCGTACCCGCGGAGCGAACCGCTGAGCTGACCACCGGGCGAGGTGCGCGTGGCCACGGGTTGAACTCAAAGCCTTTGGCCGTCATCATTCTCGACCCGCCGTCCACCGAGCCAAACACACGCAATCGCTGTGTCTGGCTGGAACTCGTCACCGGTGACGGAGTTGTCGTGTTTTGAAGAGGTCAAAGTTCATGCGACGAATTCTGGTCGCTGGTAATTGGAAGATGAATCTGTTGCAGAGCCAAGGGGCGGCATTGAGCCAAGCCTTGGCCGGAAAATATGCCTCGTGCGCCGTCGAAATTTTGGTGTGCCCGGCCTCTCCGTACCTGGGCGGTGTCGGTTCGACAATTCGTGGCTCGGCCGTTCAACTCGGAGCACAGAATCTGTACTTCGCTCCGCAAGGCGCGCTCACCGGCGAAGTCTGCGGCGACATGCTGAAGGACGTCGGCTGCGGATGGGTGCTGGTCGGGCACAGCGAGCGACGTCAATTTTTCGGCGAGCAAGACGAACTGCTCGCCAAGAAAGTCGCGGCGGGTTTACAACATGGATTGCAGGTGGTCTTGTGCGTCGGCGAATTGTTGGCCGAGCGGCAAGCGGGGCAGACCGAAGCGGTGCTCGAAAAACAAATGGCTGGACTGGCCCAAGTCTCGGCCGAGCAGATGGCCAACATCGTGATCGCCTACGAACCGGTGTGGGCCATCGGCACGGGTGTCACTGCGACAACGGAACAAGCTCAGCAGGCTCATGCGTTTCTTCGCGGTCAATTGAAGTCGAGATACAGCGAGGTGGTTGCCTCAGCCACGCGAATTCTTTACGGCGGCAGTGTGAAGGCGGACAACGCTCTAGAACTGCTGTCGCAACCGGATGTGGATGGTGCATTGGTCGGTGGTGCTAGCCTGAAAGCGGATTCCTTCATCGCGATCATTGAAGCAGGGATTCAGGCTCAAGCCCGAAAAGGTTAAGACCGCAAAGTGTTGTCACTCTCGGCAGGCAGGGATTTTTATGGATTACTTTTTGGCAATCGTGGGCATGTTCATCAGCGTCATGCTGATTGGGATCATCTTGCTGCAACGCGGACGCGGTGGCGGTTTGGTTGGCGCGCTGAGCGGTCTCGGTGGCCAGAGTGCCTTCGGCACGAAGGCGGGGGACATGTTCACTCGCATCACGATTGGCATTGCTGCAGTGTGGGTGCTGCTCGCCGGCATCCACGGCCAAGTGCTGCGTGCTCGAACGGAGAAGTTCAAGAACGAGACCGCCGAAAAGGAGATCACGAGTACCTCGAAGGACAAAGACAGCGGCTCGACTAAGTCCGATGGTACGAAGTTGGAATCGGGACTCGGCTCGTCCAGCAGCGAATCGAAGGATGCGGGAGTAAAAGCAGAGGACTCCAAATCAGAGACGAAAAAGACCGGCGAGTCTTCAACGGAGCTGGCTCCCGAAGAGGACAAGAAATCAGACTCGGCCCCGAAATCCAAGGAGCCGACGAAGAAGGAAATCGATGAGTCTGCTGACACAAAATCCGACGACAAGAGCGGCGAAAAGAAGTAGCTGAGTTGGTTGAGTTGTGGTGATTAGGCCGCGTTCTCTGTAGCCATCATGCTCCCGCGTGATGAGCCGAACGCTTCACGCGGCTGCAATCACCGAAAATTGGGGACGTCGTGAAACGTCCGGCTCGTCACGCGGAGCGATGACGGCGACGTTGGCAGACCAAACGCAGAGGGCGCGTTGTGTTACTGAGCATGACCGGTTTCGGAGCCTCGAAAGGGCAGAATGAGCGGCTGAACGTCGCCGTTGAAGTCCGCGCCGTCAACAACCGGTATCTCAAAGTGAACTCGCGATTCCCCGACGCCTACGCGGCGCTCGAAGGGGAGATCGAACGAGTGGTGCGCGAGCATGTCGCACGTGGCACGGTCACGGTCGCGTTTGACGTCCGACCGGTCGCGGGAATGTCCGCATCGAAGCTCAATGTCGATGTGCTCACGGCGTACTGGAACCAAGTCAAGGAGGTGTCGCGGCAACTCACCGTCGGTGTGCCTGCGGACATGTCGAACTTCCTGACGCTCCCCGGCGTCGTCACCGACAGCGGCCGAGGCGAACTCGATGCTGAACGCGACTGGCCGTTTCTGAAGACGCAACTGGAAGAGGCGCTCAGCAAGTTCAAAGAGTTCCGCGTTCGCGAAGGGCGCTCGATGGGAGAGGACTTGCGGCTCAACGGCCGAGTCATCGTCAGTAGTCTCGACGAGATCGCGAAGACCGCTTCCGAAGTCGTCAAGCAGTACCGCGACAAGCTACTGGACCGCATCGGCGAGTTGCTCAAAGGGACGAACATCGTCATCAGCGAGTCAGATTTGATTCGCGAGGTCAGCCTGTTCGCCGACCGCTGCGACATCAACGAAGAGATCACCCGCCTGCGGTGTCACCTCGAACAATTTGAGGCGTTCCTCAGCGATAAGGTGTCGCAGGGTCGCAAGCTCGATTTTCTGATTCAAGAGATGTTTCGTGAGGTTAACACGATTGGCTCGAAGGCCAACAACGTGTCGCTCGCGCGGCACGTCGTCGAGATGAAGTCAGCGGTCGAGCGAATCCGTGAAGTCTTGCAGAACGTGGAGTAATTTCCGGTGTCCGATTCGAGTTTGTCAGCAACCGATACCTCCTCATCGTCCGGGCATTCGACCGGAGCGAAGGGACTGCGGATCGTGGTTCTGTCTGGGCCGAGCGGCACCGGCAAATCGACGATCGTGAATCGCCTGGCGGCTCAGAAGGAAGTCAAACTGGTCAAGGCGATCTCCGCGACAACGCGAGCACCACGCAATCAAGAACGGCACGGTGAGGACTACTACTTTTTGTCCAAAGAGGAATTTCTTCGGCGGCGCGACGCCCAGGAATTCATCGAGTGTTTTGAGGTGCATGGCTCCGACAAGTGGTACGGGACTCTGAAATCTGAAGTGCAGCGAGCACATGACTGCGGCGGCTGGGCCATGCTAGAAATTGATGTTCAAGGAGCGATGCAAGTGCTCGTTCTGTATCCTGAGGCGGAAACGATTTTCATTCGCACTGCCTCCGAAACGGAATTCGAGCAGCGATTGCGGGCGCGAGGCACGGAATCGGAAGAAGTGATTCAACGGCGGTTACAGACCGCTCGGTGTGAACTGGAAATGGCGGACCGTTACCGTTATCAGGTCATTAACGATGACCTGGATCGGGCGACGGCCGAGATCGTTCAAATTCTGAAAGGCGTGGAGGGGAACTCGAATGCTTGATGTTTTCAAAGACGAAGCGATCGTGAACAAAGTCGGTGGCCGCTTCAAACTATCGTCGCTGATCCAAAAACGGCTGGTCGCGCTGAACCGTGGCGCTAAGCCGCTGGTCGAATTGTCGACGAAGAATCCGCTGGAGCTCGTGGTCGCGGAAATTCTCGGCGACAAAATCTACTTGGATACTTCCGGCCATGTGGCGATCGCTGGCGACGGCGGTCCGGGTGAAGGTCGGAAGCGCCGCGATGCAGGCATCGATTTGGACAGCCTGTCGTAATCGAATCGTTGCGGCGACATCGATTCGAGCATTCCCGAGACGAGCGGAGGATGGAGCCATGCTCAAGCGTGCTGTCGTGTTCGCGGCTGTCGTCGTCGCTTTGGTTGTCGGAGCATTCTCGGTCCGGTCGCCTCGCGATGAGTCCCTGCCGCCGCTTCGAAAGGCTCCTGCCATGAACGCCTCGACTGAACCCGATCCGGATCTGTTGCCGATTGCGACAGATGACGCCGAATGGCAACAGCGGCTGACTCCGGAACAGTTCAAAGTCGCTCGAAAAAAAGGGACCGAGCGGGCCTTCAGCGGAGCGTACTGGGACAACCACGAGCCGGGCGTGTATCGCTGCGTCTGCTGCGGCCAGAAGCTGTTTGACGCCGACACCAAGTTTGAGTCCGGCACCGGCTGGCCCAGCTTTTTCCAGCCCATCTCACCCGACATGGTTGGCGAAGTCATTGACCGCAGTTGGTTCGCGACGCGCACCGAAGTCGTTTGCAGCCGTTGCGACGCGCACCTCGGTCACGTCTTTGAAGACGGCCCGAAGCCGACGGGACTGCGATACTGCATGAACTCGGCCGCGCTGAAATTCGAGAAGCGCGCGGGCGACACGAAGTGATGTCACGGCTGATGACATCGATCCGGTTGGCTACACTCCCGCGACTTCGTCTTCGTCGCAAGGAGATTGCCGTGAAGCCTGCTGTCGGTTGTTTGTTGTCGGTCGTGCTGTTCGGGATTGCGTCCTCGCTGTCTGCTGCTGATTGGCCGCAGTGGCGTGGTCCGGGAGGACAGGGGCACTCGAACGCGAAAGACCTGCCGCTGACTTGGAGCGAAACCGAGAACATTGCTTGGCGGACGGAGATTCCGGGACGGGCGTGGTCCTCGCCCGTGATCGACGGGCAGCACATCTGGATGACCACCGCCGTCGAGTCGGCCGCCTCGCTGAGCGAGAAAGCCCAGAAGTTGAAGGACAACTTCGCGGGCCAACCGCTCAGCATCGTTGGGAAAGTCAGCTTGCGAGCGGTCTGCATCGATCGCGCTTCCGGGAAGTTGCTGCACGATGTCGAGCTGCTGGTGGCTGAGTCTCCTGATCCGGTGCATCAGTTGAACTCCTTCGCGTCACCGTCGCCGATTCTGGAGGACGGGCGGCTGTATGCTCACTTCGGCACGAATGGAACGGCGTGTCTCGACACGACGACGCAAAAAGTTCTGTGGACGAATCGCGAGCTAAAACTCAAGCACGAGAATGGTGCCGGCAGCACGCCGGTGTTGTGGGGCGAATTGCTGATCGTGCACTGCGACGGCAGCGACACGCAGTCCATCGCGGCGCTCAGCAAGCTCGACGGGAAAGTCGCCTGGCGAACGAATCGTAGCGGCGAGATGAATCCTGATCCGCAGCTCAAGAAGGCTTATGGCACGCCGTTGATTACGAAAGTCGGCGGGCGTGAGGCAGTGCTTTCGCCGGCCGCCGACTGGCTGTATGCCTACGAGCCGGAAACCGGCCGTGAATTGTGGAAGCTCAACTACGGGGGGCTTGGCTTTTCGATTGTGCCTCGGCCGGTCGTTGGGCACGGGATGATTTTCTTTTGCACCAGTTTCATGAAGCCGGAGATTCTGGCAGTTACGCTGGACGACAAACCGAAGATCGCGTGGCGGTTCGGCAAGCAAGCTCCAAACATGCCGTCGCCGCTGCTGGTGGGCGATGAGCTTTACATCGTCGCCGACAAGGGTGTCGCGACGTGTCTCGATGCAAAGACGGGGCAAGCCAATTGGACCGAACGTCTGGGTGGCAACTTCTGTTCGTCGCCGCTGTTCGCTGACGGGCGAATTCTGATCGGCAACCGCGAGGGGCAGACGTTCGTGATCGCTCCCGGAAAGACCTACAAGCTGCTGGCCACGAATTTGCTCAACGGTGAAATCATGGCGACCCCAGCCGCTGTCGACTCCGACTTGATCGTGCGGACCGACAGGGCGCTGTACCGCATCGCCGCGAAGAAGTGAGAAGGTGCCGAGGACTGCGAGCGTCGTTATCATCCGCTCATCAGTTCTACTTCGTTCTGCTCATTGCGAGGTCCGAAACATGGCCAATGAATTTGCCACGCTGGAGTTGGTTCAAAACGGCGAGACCACGATCGTGAGTTTCGGTGGCTGCGAAATTTTGGATCAGATCAACCTCGCCGCTTGCCGCGAGCAAATCACCGAGATCGTGAAGCGGAATCAATCCCAGACCATCGCGTTTGAGATGACCGGCGTGCGATTCATTCCCAGCGGGATGTTGGGGTTGCTGGCATCGCTGCGGGGCATGGTCTCCAAGATTCAGATTCTCAATCCCTCCGAAGACGTGCGCGAGGTTCTGGAAATCACCAAGCTGAACAAAATCTTTGAAGTGCGTGAGGTCTCGCCGTGATGCTGACGAAAGCTCCTGCGGAGCAATGTGGCTTGGAACCGGCTCGCTGGAACGCCGCGCTCACGATGGCTCGCGACTGGGCCGAGCGTGACGTTGTGCCGGCAGTGGGATTGCTCGTGGCTCGGAACGGGCACTCACCGGGGCCGCAGTTGTTCGGCCGGCAGCGTGTGGCGGCGAATTCGGCGAAGGTGCGACAGGATGCGATTTTTCTGATCGCGTCGATCACCAAGCCGGTCGTCACGATGGGCGTGACGCTGCTGATCGAGCGCGGGCAGTTGACGCTCAATGACCGCGTGACCGAGTTCCTGCCGGAGTTCGGCAAAGGCGGCAAGCACGGGACAACGATTCGGCACTTGCTGACACACACGTCCGGATTGCCGGACATGCTGCCGAACAACACCGAACTGCGGAAGCAACATTCGCCGCGATCCGCATTCGTCACCGGCACCTGCGAGCTGACTCCCGACTTCCCGGCCGGACGCTCGGTGCAGTACCAAAGCCTGGGAATCGCGGTGCTCGGCGCGATCATCGAAAAGTTATCGGGCCTGAGTTGCAATCAATTCTTGCGTCGCGAGTTCTTCGAGCCGCTGGGCATGAAAGACACGCAGCTCGGCGCGCCGGATGAATGGTTCGCTGGGATGAATCCGACGGTCGATCGCATCGCTGAACTGCGGGTCGCGGCCGATCAAGCGGACTCGACCGATTGGAATTGGAACAGCCGCTACTGGCGACAGTTCGGAGCGCCGTGGGGCGGACTACTGACAACGCCTTGGGACTTGGGCCAGTTCGCACAACTGATGCTGACCGGCGGCCGAATTGGCGAGAAGCAAATCCTCGCGCCGGCAACCGTGGTCGAAGCGACTCGCAATCAGCTCGCACCCATGAAGGATGTCCCGGACGAAGAGCGCCGCTTCCGGCCATGGGGGCTCGGCTGGCGATTGCAGTGGACGAATCACTCGAACTCGTTCGGAGACCTTGTCAGCCCGGCGACATTCGGCCATTGGGGTTCCACTGGCACGATGCTGTGGATCGACCCGGAGAGCAACTCGTTCGTGCTGGTACTGACGACGCAGCCTCTCGGCGAAAGCCAAGCGACGTTTCAGCGGCTGTCGAACGCGGTCGTCGCGTCGTTTGTGTGAGTCCGTTCGTAGTTCCGCCTTCAGGCGGCATTCGCGAATGCGCCGCCTGAAGGCGGGACTACGAACGCCTGTCGCTTTTGGACGACATGCTGCCGAACGACAACGTCCGCTTCAGCCAACGGTGGTGATTCTGCGGTCTTTTTCGCCGCAATCACAGTCGGCCTGCCGTGGCATCCGCTTTGCTTTTACCCCGTTGTTCTTTTCACAAAGTTCACAGAGCGATTGCGCATCGGAGTGGTAATAGTGAATCATCGGATGGTGGCGGAGTTCACGGCATTGGTGGCAGCACAAGCCCCGCTCATCATCGAGGGGACCAGTCCTCTCGCGGATGGGCCGTTGTGCGTCTATTGGCAGCACAGCAAAACGCTGTGGCCATGTCGCCGACGAGAGTTGGATGAGCTGTGTTCGGAGATGATCGGCAATCACTCGTCGGATCGAATCCAGCAAATCGTCACGATCGCTAGCGACCTGTTGATCGGCGAACTGCTGACACGCGTCGCGGGTGCGGTTTTGACCGCCTGCGACCGACGACAACGATTGCGTCGAGCTGAACCGATTGCTCGCAACGTGCTGGCGGTCCATCAGCAGTGCCGAGCCAGTGTGCTCCGTTTACTGCTGCATTCGACCTGTCTCCCTGCCGATCAATTGGCGGAATTGGACCGCTTGCGGCGGCGTGTCGAGCGTTGGACCGATGTGCTGCTTGGCCCGTTGGTGGCTCATTACGGGAACGAACTCGCGGACTTCGCGTTTGATCCGCGTCGTGCTCGCGACTTCGGTGAGGAGCAGTCGCTGGCTCGATTTGGTTCCACGGCACGGCCCGCTTGGAGTTTCTTGCTCGCCGGACTGCGATCCGCGTTTCCGAGTCCTCCCGGACCCACTTCGGCCACCGATCCCACATTGCCAATTCTGCGGTCGATCCTCGCACTCTTTCCCGACGACGCATTTCATCCGGAGGGTCCGATCCAGTCACTGCAACAAACCCGCGTCGCCCGCGCGAGCGAACACTCCGAAGGGCCGCCTGAGACGTCCGATCACTCGACCCAACGACTGCGTCACGATTTCGCGTCACCTACCCACCGCGCGCTGCGGTCTCAACACTGGACACGTGAGTCATGATGGTGGGCCGGTGCTTCGCTGGTCCCACCCGATCATTGTCGGTATTCACAACCGAGCCGCTTTGTGGACGTTGTCCGGCCGACCGATACACTGCTCTTTCCGTTTGCGGTTCATTCATCGCTTCGAGAGGGAGAAGATCATGCGTCGGTTGGCTGCTTGTGTCGCATCGTGTTGCTTCGGATTGACTCTGCTGGCATCGGCCTCGGCGGAGGACTCGCCGGTCAAATGGGAGCGGATCAAGCTGGAAGAGATCTTCCGCGCTGAAGGGGTCGCGGTGGCAGACATCAATAAAGATGGCCGCATGGACCTGATCAACGGCGAAGCGTGGTACGAGCAGCCCAGCGATCCGAAAATGTTTCTGTCCGGCAATTGGACGATGCACCCGCTGCGAGCCGAGGGCATCCGGCGGTACATCGCCGATGGAGCGTACAGCAACAACTTCGCGCTTTGGACTTACGACATCAGTGGCGATGGCTGGCAGGATGTCATCGTCATCGGTTTTCCCGGTGTCCCGTGCCACTGGTTCGAGAATCCGCAGGGCAAGCCCGGCCCGTGGAACAAGTACGAGATCTGGCATAGCGCGGCCGGCGAGTCTCCGCAGTTTCAAGACATCACAGGGGATGGTAAGCCGGAGCTGATCTTCACGTCGGAGCCAGAGCAGATGATGGGCTACCTCGAAATTCCTTCACCGGCTGACGCCAAGAAAGGCAAATGGGACTACACGCAAGTCAGCGGCGAGAAACTCGGCGGGCTGGCACATCGCTATTACCACGGCCTCGGCCTGGGTGATGTGAACAAGGACGGCCGGCTGGACATCGTTATTCCACACGGTTGGTGGGAACAGCCGGCGAAGTTGAAAGATGGCCCGTGGACGTTCCACAAGCACATTCTCAAAGGGAATGGCGAGGGGAACCCGGAAACCGCCGCTGACATCTTCGTCGATGACCTCGATGGCGACGGGGACAACGACATCCTGATGAGCGCCGCGCACCACATCGGCGTGTGGTGGTTCGAGAACGTCGGCGGCTCGCCCGATCCGAAGTTCAAGCAGCACGTCATCGACGACACGTTCTCTCAGACGCACGCGTTGCACTACCAGGACGTCAATGGCGACGGAGTCAAAGACCTGATCACCGGCAAGCGGTTCTACGCCCACGGTTCCGGCGGCGACCCCGATGCGAAGGGTGAAGTCGTCATGGTCTGGTACGAGATCAAGAAGACCGCCGGCCAACCCCCGAAGTTCACGAAGCACAAAATCGAAGCCGGCAGCGACACCGGCATCGGCACGCAGTTTTACGTCGGCGACTTCAACGGCGACAAACTGCTCGACATCGTGCTGAGCAACAAGAAGGGCACGAACGTGCTGTTGCAAAAGCGGTAGCCCTCAACGTCGCCGCGTTTCGCCAGAACGCGGCGAGTTGTCACCGACCCGCGTTCTGGCGAACGCGGCGACGAATACACATGCCGAACCTTTTCGTCAAAGATCGGATCATCGCGCCGCCGGGCTTCAACCGGTGGCGAGTACCTCCTGCATCGGTCGCGATTCATCTTTGCATCGGCTCGGTCTATGCCTGGAGCATTTTCAATCCGCCGCTGATGAAGCTGCACGGTGTGGTTGCCAGCGCGGCGGACGATTGGACGTTGTCCGAAGTGACGTGGGTCTTCACGGTCGCGATCGTGTTTCTCGGTCTCTCGGCCGCCGTCGCGGGGAAGTGGCTCGAACGAGTCGGGCCGAGGCTTGTTGGTTCCGTCTCGGCATGCTGCTGGGGCGGCGGTTTTCTGATCGGTGGCGTCGGCATCCTGACGCACCAGTTGTGGCTGCTGTACCTCGGCTACGGCGTGGTCGGCGGAATTGGATTGGGACTCGGCTATGTCTCGCCGGTGAGCACGCTCATCAAATGGTTTCCCGATCGGCGCGGCATGGCGACCGGCCTGGCGATCATGGGCTTCGGCGGCGGGGCGATCATCGGTGCTCCGCTGAAAGAATCGTTGATGGCGTCGTTCTATCAGCCGCCGCGCTACCTCGGCACGGTCGAGTCGGTCGAACTCAAAACCGAATCCGGCCGGCGATTCGCCACGATCGAGGGCCAGTTGCGCGAAGTCGTGGTGGTCGGCAAAAACGAAATCTCGCAGATGTTGGTCAAGGGAGAAGAGGGCGTGTACGTCGTCGGCACCGGGCGAACCGGAGTTGCTGAGACGTTCTTCACTCTCGGATTGACGTACTTCTTCGTGATCCTAGTGGCGGCGTTTTCGTATCGGCTGCCGGCGTCCGATTGGAAGCCGGCCGGTTGGACTCCACCCGTCGAGGGGCAGGCGGGGTCGATGATCACCTCGCACAACGTCTCACCGGACGAAGCGATCAAGACTCCGCAGTTTTATTTGCTGTGGATTGTGCTCTGCTCCAACGTGACCGCCGGTATCGGAGTGCTCGGCGTGGCCAAGACGATGATGAGCGAAATCTTTGGGACGACACTGCCGACAATCGCCACCGACCGCTTCGCGGCGACGTTCGTGCTGATGACCAGCGTCTTCAACATGGTCGGCCGATTCGGATGGTCCACGGCCTCCGATTATCTGGGCCGGCAGCGGACGTACGCGATCTTCTTCGCGCTGGGCACCGTGTTGTACGCCTCGATCCCGTTCATCGCTCACGAGCAAGGGCAACAACCGGCAGTGCAATGGCTGATCGCGTTTTATGCGGTCTCGATGGCCATCTTCACGATGTACGGCGGCGGATTCGCGGCGATCCCCGCCTATTTGTCGGACCTGTTCGGCACGAGGTTCGTCGGAGCCATTCACGGCCGACTGTTGACCGCGTGGAGCACCGCCGGAGTGCTCGGTCCGTTCGCAATCACGTACCTGCGGGATCACTCGTTGCGGGCAGCGCTGTCCGATCTCGCCGCCAAGGTTGATCCCGCTCTGTTCGAGAAATCGTTCGGAGCACCTCTAACCGAACTGCCGACTCTGATCGCGAAGAAGTCGGTGACGCTGCCGAAGCTGATGGCTCTGGTGCCGCCCGGGACCGTCGATCCGTCGAGCACGCTTTACAGCAGCACGATGCTGACGATGGCCGGATTGCTGATGATCGCCTTCATCGCGAACTGGCTGGTACGGCCGGTTGACCCAAAGCATCATTGGGTCGAGGCGGCGAAATGAGGAATCTGAAACTCACGCTGGCTTACGACGGCACAGACTACGTCGGCTGGCAGATGCAAACCAACGGCCGAGCGATCCAGGAAGTTGTGGAACACGCGATCTCACGTCTGACGGGCGAGCAAAACAAGTTACTCGTCGCCGGCCGTACTGACTCCGGTGTCCACGCGCTCGGCCAGGTTTGTAGTTTTCGAACGAATGCTCCGATTCCGTGTCGCGGTTTCCGCGCGGCGCTGCAAGATATTTTGCCGGAAGACATCCTCGTGCGCGAGGTCGAGGAGGTGCCGCTCGAATTTCACGCGACGTACTCGGCGAAGTCGAAGCACTACCGCTATGTGATCTGGAATTCGCAACTGCCGAATCCGTTCGTGAAGCGCTACGCCTATCACTACCACGTCGCGATCGATGTCGATGTCATGCAGGCGGCCGCTCAAGAATTGTTGGGCACGCACGACTTTCGCTGCTTCGAGTCTCGATGGCCCAACAAGGCGACCAGCGTCCGCACCGTGCTCCGCTGTTCCGTTACTCGCCAATCCGGCTGGCCGATTTTCGGCTATCCAGAGCCAAGCGGCTCGCAGCCGTACCTGTCGCCGAAGATGGAGACTGCTCCGCTGGTAGCTCCCGGTCACGAGTTTCTGTGGATCGACATCGCCGCCGATGGCTTTCTCTACAATATGGTGCGATCCATCGCCGGTACGTTAATTCGAGTCGGACGAGGTTACTGGCAACCCAGCGACATCCGACGCATCGTCAATGACCAAGATCGCACGCTCGCCGGCGAGACAGCGCCGGCTCACGGGCTGTACATGGTTAGCGTCGATTACGGCGGGGCCGATCGTAGTCGAGTCACGGAGTGACTGGTCTACGTTGGTCACTTCGGATCTGCGGAGCCTCGCGCGACGCGTGTCAAATCTTCGCCGAGGATTGAAGGGCACCAGTATTTTTCGATGTGCTCGACGATCAGTTCGGTGCCGCGCGTGTGACTGACGTATGGTTTCTCGCGCGGGTCGTACATTGCATCGGTCAGGTCGCGAGCCAACACGACGTTGAAGCCTTGCTTGACCATCTGTCGAATTCCGAACGGTCGGCCGAGCACGCACATGTTGGTATGCACGCCCATCAGCACGACGTTCTTTAGTCCCTCTTGCTTGAGGTAGCTGAGAATCTCCTCGCCGTTGTCGCTGACGCCGTCCCAGCCGGAGATCGTCAGCCCCGGATGTTGGCGGCTGAATTTTTGGACGACCGCTCCGGTGACCGGGTCGTCGCACGGCTGCTTCGAGACATCGACCGGCAACTCGGGCTCGCGTTTTGGATCGACGTAGCACCACGCTTCGAGTGCAATCTCTGGCTTGAACTTCGTGGCCTGCTGCATCCGTTTGCGTTGCGGCATGTCGGCGTAGTGGTATGTCACTCCGCTGGGAGCATGAATGACGGTCGCCCCATGATTTCTCGCCGCTGTCAGCACGGCGTTCATGCGCGGCACCATGTCAGTGACTCGCTCGGCCGCGGATACGCAATAGTGCCCGTCCCACATGTCGCAGACGATGATTGCCGTCTCCGAGGCATTCCACACGACCTCCTTGCCACCTTCTTTCCACACACCGTTGCTTTTGGTGGTCTCCGTCCGAGTTCGCTGATGCAGCATGAACTGCCCTGGAGTCTTCGGATTGTTGACAATGCGCTCCTGGTCGACTTGTGGTTTCGGATCGGCGGCCGGCAACCAGACTCCGATCATTGTCAGCGCCGCCAATAGTCCGACGAGCAGGCATTTTCTTTGGGAACTTTGCATGTCAAACGCCTCTTCAAAAGACGACAGGGGGCGAAAGAGTCATTGGCAGATTACTGAGCCCGACAGAGCCTTCCAAGCGAAGTCCACCCACGATGATCTGATCGAGCGTGCTGACGTCCACGAGTTCCGTGAGAATGTCGGACTCGCCGTAATCGTTGCCCGGTGATTTGGTCTCGGCCTAACAGCCTGTTGAATTTTGCGATTCCTTCTTTGCCGTGCGAGTGTCTGGCGCTAATCTTCGTTAGTGGGTGGCTGTCACGGAGGAATGACGATGGTGATGGGACGTTGGGAAGTCGATCGGCAGCGGGAGTTGTTTGTCGCGACGGATCGCGCGGCGAAGGCTCCGCGCATGTGTTTTATGAGAAGCTCAACTCGCTGCTGCGGGGCGGTTTGATCGTTGGGTTGAGGGGTTGTGCGAGGAGTTTTATTCCGAGCGTGAGCGTGGCTCGATTCCGCCGGGTCGGTACTTTCGGAGGCTGTTCACCGGTTACTTCGAGGGAATTGATTCGCAGCGTAGGATCGCCTGGCGGTGTGACGACCGTTTGTCGTTGAAGGTGTTCCTGGGTTTGGAACCGATTGACGAGGCGCCTGACGAAGATCGGCGATCGCTTGCCGACGGAAGTCGATAATGATCCGGGGGGCGCGAGGTGTTTCAGTTCGTGCTGCGGATGGTGCAGGAACGGGGACTGCTCAAAGGTCAGACGGTGGGAGTGGACTCGATACTGCTGGAGGCCAACGCGGCGAGGAAGAGCATCGTCCGCAAGGACAGCGGCGACGATCGAAGACACGCTGAGTTTGGCCGGCGACTCGCACCGCCACACGGAACACTCTTCCTCGGCAACGAACCTGGGTCTGCGAACCGACATCTCCGAACCCGACGCGAAGCACAAACGTCACTGGACCGATAAACCTCCCGAATGGGAAGCGGCGTATCGCGGCAACCGCCGCCGCATTCAGGGCTCACGCGGCAAATCGTGGCAACGCCGAAGTAGCGAAGTGGTCGAACGCCGCTTCGCTCACGTCTGCGAAACCGGCGGTGCGAGACGCACCTGGCTGCGAGGTCTGACAAAAGTCACGAAGCGTGATCCACTGCAAACCGCCGCCCACAACCTGGGCCAGATCCTGCGACAACGGCTGGGTGCCGCCAAACCGCGTGCCTTCGCGGCGTTCTGTTCGCTCGCCCAAGCCCAGAAGAGCCGTCTTCACGCCGCTCTCCGACCTTGGTCCGTGCCGCGTCACCTCGGAGACACCGAATTCCGTCAGCAACTCCAAAGACCAGCAACCTTGGCAACTTAAACTCCACGACCACAACACACGCCTCAAATCCCAATTTTCAACGGGCTGCTAAGTTCGACTTTTGCACTTTAGGTGGCCAAGGCCACCGCGTTTTCTAGGAGTTGCTGGATTTGTCGAGACCCTGGTCCTGCGAGTGCCAAGGTCAAAACCTGTTGCCGGACGCTGAGTCGGCGGAGCGTGCCGAGCATGTCGGCGAATGACGGATCTGTTTTTGACGTGTACCAGGGACAGACGAGCGGATGCCAACGGCGATGACCTTCACGCGCGAACCACAACACGATCAAGCTGTACAACAGCATGGCCAGCGGGGCCGTGCGTTCCACCGAGCGTCGTGTCCAGCCTTGTGGCTCCTCGAACCCCAGGTGTTGTTTGCTGTCGTGGTTCAGGACTTCGATGCTCCAACGCATCGCGTACCAGCCGATGACCTGTTCGGCGGTCGCGTCCAAGCAGGTGGAATAGAACGCTTCCTGCCCACGCCCACCTTGGACCGCCTCAGTCGCCACCACGCGGAGTGGTCGTTCGGGCGCGGCGTACACTTGGGCGACTTGGCCTGCCGGGCGAGCATCGCCAGCGGCGTCGGCAGTCGCTCGCCCCGTTGGCGCGGACGGCCATTCGTTCTGCGAGGACGCTCAGGCCGCGCGGCAGACAACCGCGCGTCTTTCACCAGTCGGCTCGTCAGATCGCAATTGGTCGGCAAGCAACAGAGCACGCTCTGGCCACCGTAAGCGCTGTCGGCGATCACGTGAAAACGCTGGCTTTGCGGTGCTGTCACAACAACTCCAGCATCTCGACCGCCAATTCAGGACGTGTGCGATACGCACGGCGGTGTTTCGCCGCGCTCTGCTTGTTCAAGGACCAGCGGAACAAGATCGGCAGGCAGTCGGAGTGCCCTCGTCGAAATGGCAATTCGATGATCAC
>CAMAWN010000081.1 GCA_945861865.1 Candidatus Kuenenia stuttgartensis
TCGACGTGACGTTCCAAGAAGATCAATCCCGCCTCCGCGAAGGTCACGCCGCCACCAACTTCAGCCTGCTCCGCCGAGCCGGACTGAGCCTGCTCAAAAACAACCTCACCCACAAAATCGGAGTCAAAAACAAACGCCTCATCGCCGCCAGCGACGAGGACTATCTCCTGCAAGTCCTCTTCAGTTCGTGACTTCATGTGCAATTGCCCTGGCCGATTGTCTGGAGAATCTCATTGGCAATGGTTCGATGGTGGTATGCTCGCCATTGCGGTTACCGGTGCCGTAGTGGATGACCATCGCGGAAGACGACTTGTTCCGATCCAAAATGCAAGTGGGGACGCGACTCGTCGGACTTGTTCGCGAAATACGTCCGCGCAAGCTCAATTGAATCTTCCGGAGGAATAAGAAAATGAGAATTCGTTTGTCGGGTGGTCTCGTCACTGTTGCGTTGATGTTCTCAGTCACGTTTTCGGGATGCGGAGGCGGAGAGAGTCGTCCTAAAACAGCGAGGGTTTCAGGTACGGTGACTCTTCAAGGAAAGCCACTCGAAGGTGCCACTGTGCATTTCATCGGCGAAAAATTCGCAGGGTCTGGAAAGACGAATGCCGAAGGCCACTATGAGCTGGTGCAAGGAGCGGTCCCGGGAAAAAATAAGATTTACATCTCCAAGCGGCCATTGCCGGCAAACGTGAATTTGGATCCGGAGGCAGGAGTAGACTTGGGGCAACTCAGTGCGGCTACAGCCGCCGCCGAAGATGACCCCACGGGAAATACCCCAAAGTCACAAGTCCCCAAAGAAGAGGTTCCGGAGGAGTTCAGTAATCCTCAGAAGTCGACTTTGACCTTGGACGTTCCTGCCGGTGGAACCACGAGCGCCGATTTCCGATTGTGATTCCGGCTGGTCGGTGATTCCGAAACCGCTCTGGACATAATCGAGTCCGAACACCTACCACTCCGCCCAACTACTTCCCAGGGAGAGGGGAAATTATGGGCACGGATCGCCAGTTGGGGCTGTTGGGGACAGTGTGTTTGTTCGCGTCGGGTTGTTTTAGTTACGGCCCGTACGGTCATCCGGGGACGTTTGCTCCGCCGCATACGGCGATGGCACCGCAGCCGTACGGGACCATTCAAGTTCCGCCAGGGGCCGTTTGGGTTCCGGCGAGTCCGACCGGTGCGAACACGTTGGCCGCTCCTAATCCGGTTCGCAATTCCGCTCCGACAACGTTTGAAGGGGATCACGAACCAGCGGCTGGAGAATCGGTGCCTGAGCCGACTGATCCCGGCAAAGCTCAGCCATCTGACTCCACTGAGCCGTTCGGGCTGAACGATGATGCGAAGCTCGAACGACCAGGCGTGAAGACGAGTCAACGCTCTCGTCCAAGGCCGTTGGTCGACGAAGAGTTCGCAAACGCATCGAATTCATCAGAGCCGGAATTGGCGGAGCCAGACATGCCGCTCGTCGCGGATGATGAACTGCGGCTGCCCAAATCCAATGTGAGTTCGGCGGAATTCCGAACACGAGTTCGCTCAAACGCCGTCACGCCCGTGAGCGCGACCGCTGACAAATTCGGATACGACGCTGAGGGTTACTCGTGGCTGGAAGGGATCATCGAATTTGATCCCAAGCACAAGGTCTGGCATCTGAACTACAGCTCCTCTCCCGACGACAGCGATCAATTTGGGGGTGAGGTCACACTCAAGAATCCTCAGCACTTCAAAACGCTCCGAACCGGCCAGGCCGTGAGTGTTGTCGGACAATTTGATCCGACTCAACGAGATCGAATGGGGAAACCGGTCTACGAAGTCACGGAAATCGTTCCCGCCGGGATGCGTTGAGTGGCGACAACCGCGCTACCTCGCTTGAAATGACTTGTTCCACGCGACAGGCTATCGTCGTGGGCCGTGATTCAGAGCGGCGAGCGGGGGACGTCAGTCTTCCGAGAATCATCGCGGAAACTCGAGGGACTGACGTCCCCCGCTCGCAGATGTGGAGGAGTCATCATGGATTTGCGAGTGGTCAGCGCTGCGGCGCGAGACGTTGATGCGGACTGGCTGATCGTCGGAGTTCCCGAAGGGGGTGAGTGGCCCGATGAATTGGTTGCACTCGACGATGCGTTACAGGAACAGCTCAGCCGGCTGCGTGAGGCGGGTGATCTCACAGGGAAGTTAGCGGAACTGCTGATCGTTCCCGACACGCCGGCGCTGAAATCACGTCGACTTCTGCTGGTTGGGATTGGTTCTCCGACTGAACTGTCGGTCACGCGCTGGGACAAAGCGACGATGACCGCCGTGCGCCAAGTGTCGTCCAAGAGAGACCTTCGAGTCGCGTTCTGTGTGCCCGAACAACTCGGCTTCCTGTCGCGTGACCGAGCCGTCGAAGTGTTGGCCACTGCGTTGATCGTCGGTTCGCAAGGGCAGGACTTGTTCAAGGCCGAGCATTCTCGGTTTCCGTTCGCAGCCGCGCAGATCGTGTTGCCGGAGAGTGGCGACGTCGGCTCCGCGTCGGCAGCCAGTGAACGAGGTCGCATCCTGGGGGACGCGATCAATTTGGCGCGTGAACTGGTGAATCGGCCTCCGCACGAAATTTATCCGGAAACCTTCGCGGCTCGCGCACTGCAAGAGGCGATTTCGTGCAGCCTGATGTGCCACGTCTTTGACGAGCATCGACTCGAAGCCGAACGTTTCGGCTCGCTGTTGGCCGTTGCGAAAGGAAGCGACCGTCCCGCTCGAATGGTCGTGCTGGAGCATCGCGGCGGTGGGCCGAACGCGCCGACGTTGGCCCTGGTTGGCAAGGGAGTCACCTTTGACAGCGGTGGCCTGTCGATCAAACCGACCGACGGCATGTTGACCATGAAGTGCGACATGGCCGGAGCCGCCACCGTGCTCGGCGCGATGACGGCGATCGCACGACTCAAGCTGCCCGTCAACGTCATCGGTTACTGCGGACTTGTCGAGAACATGCTCGGCGGCAAGGCGTACAAACTCGGTGACATCCTGACTGCTCGCAACGGTGTGACCATCGAAGTTCACAACACCGATGCCGAAGGCCGGCTGGTCATCAACGACGTGCTCAGCTACGCCGTCGATCACGGAGCCGACCGGCTGATCGATCTCGCGACGTTGACCGGTGCCTGCGTCGTCGCACTCGGTGAGGACGTGTCGGGAGCCTTCACGAACAATCAAGCATGGTGCGACCAACTGCTTGCCGCCGCGAAAACGGCGGGCGAGGATTTGTGGCAACTGCCGATGTTTGACTCGTACAACGAACTGCTGAAGAGCGACGTTGCCGATTGCAAGAACGTCGGTGGCCGCTGGGGCGGAGCGATCACTGCCGCGAAGTTCCTCGAAAAATTTGTCGGCGGCAAACCGTGGGTTCACCTCGACATCGCCGGTCCCGCCTTTGCCTCGTCCAGCAAAGGTCATCGCGAAGGGGGCGCGACCGGTTGCCTCGTTCGCACGCTCGTGGAGGTCGCCGAGAAGGGACAATCGTAGGCCGGTTTTCCAAACCGGCTTTCAGGAACAACGCATGCCCGATCTGTTCGCTTCCGAACACCTGCACGAATTCGCTTCACGAGTCTTTCAGCATTTTGGCGTTCCAGTCGTAGCCGCGAATCAAGCGGCGGACATTCTGGTGCTCAGCGATCTGCGAGGTATCGACTCGCATGGCATCGCGCGGTTGCGGTCGTACGTCAGTATGCTGTCGATCGGGCGGATCAATCCACGGCCAAACATCACGATCGTGCGTGAGTCCCCCAGCACGGCAACCGTCGACGGTGACAACGGCCTCGGACTGGTTGTTGGGCCGCAGGCGAATGCGATCGCGATGGAGAAGGCCGATCGCGTCGGCACCGGTTGGGTCGCGGTGCGACACACGAACCATTACGGCATCGCCGGCTGGTATGTGCTCGAAGCATTGAAGCGAGACATGATCGGCTGGGCGATGACGAACACGACGAAGATCGTTGCGCCGTTGTGGGGAGCCGAGAAGATGCTCGGCACGAATCCGCTGGCGATCGCGTTTCCTGGATTGGAGGAGCCTCCGGTCGTGATCGACATGGCGACTCCGGCCGCCGCGTTCGGAAAAGTCGAGATGGCGATTCGCACCGACAAGCCGATCCCCGATGGTTGGGCGATCGACCGCGACGGCCATCCGACCACGAACCCGCACGAGATGGTCGATGATGGAGCGATGCTGCCTCTGGGAGCCGATCGCGAACACGGTGGCCACAAAGGCTATTGCCTGGGAGCGATGGTCGATCTGCTGTGTGGCCCGTTGAGCGGTGCCAATTGGGGACCGTTCACTCCGCCATTCACGCTCGACCATGCCGAGCCACCGCGCCGAGTCGGGCAGGGGATCGGTCATTTTTTCGGAGCGATGCGGATCGACGCCTTCATCGATCCTCTCGAATTCAAACGTCAGATCGACGACTGGATTCGCACCTTCCGAGCGACTCGCCCTGCACCGGACACAAACGGCCCGTTGATCCCTGGCGATCCCGAACGCTTGGCCGAAGTCGAACGGGGCGTGACTGGAATCCCACTCGTTCCTGCCGTGGTTGAAGACCTGCGATTCGTCGCGCAGCAAACCGGCGTCGCGTGGGAATAGTTTTGTAGGTTGGACACTCTTGCCCGACCCGGACGGGCAAGAGTGCCCATCCTACGATCGATCATGACATCGCCGGCACCAGGCCCTCGAGGAATCCTTTGAGCTGCTTGCTGCGAACCGGATGTTGCAGTTTGCGGACGGCCTTGGCTTCGATCTGTCGGACACGCTCGCGAGTCACTTTGAAGATTCGGCCGACCTCTTCGAGGGTGTAGGTGTAGCCGTCCCCCAGGCCGTATCGCAGTTTGATGATCTCGCGTTCGCGATAGGTCAGCGTCTTCAGGACGATGTCGATCTTGTCCTTGAGCATCTCGGTCGCGGCCGTGTTGACCGGACTGTCGGTGCTGTGATCCTCGATGAATTCGCCGAAGAAGCTGTCTTCGCTCTCGCCGACGGGGCGATCGAGGCTGATCGGGTGCCGCGAAATCTTCATCACGCGGCGAGCCTCATCCAAACTGACACCAGCGGCGTCGGCAGTTTCCTCGATGGTCGGCTCGTAGCCGTTCTCTTGGAGCAATCGCTTGTTGACTCGGCGCAGTTTCGACATCGTCTCGATCATGTGAACCGGGATGCGGATCGTGCGGGCCTGATCGGCGATGGCTCGCGTGATCGCCTGCCGAATCCACCAAGTCGCGTACGTCGAGAACTTGTAGCCACGGCGATACTCGTACTTGTCGACCGCTCGCATGAGGCCGGTGTTGCCCTCTTGGATCAGGTCCAAGAAGGACAGGCCACGGTTGCGGTACTTCTTCGCGATACTGACCACCAGCCGCAAGTTGCCGCCGGACAGGTCACGCATGGCTTGCTCGTACTCGCCGTAGCGTTTGGCGATGAGTTTCAGCTTTATTCGCAATGTCGTGGGTGATTCGAGCGTCACCTGCATCAGGTCGTTGAGTTCCTTCTGCAAGTTCGCGCGATCGTCTTTCAAGTTCTTCATGCGCGGGTCACGCAGGTATTTTTCGAGTTGATTCATCCGCAACGAAATCTGCTCCAGCTTCTTCAAAGCCGGCTGCAATCGCTGTGTGCGCACTGACAGTTCTTCGACGAGCGTAACGATCTTGCGACGCCGTCCGGTCATTGCCCGCTCAGCTTCTTTCCGCTTGTCGGAACCCACGTCGAGGGTCAGCCACTTCTGAGCGTCCGCCACATACTGCTTGCGGAGCACTTCGATGGTTCGCAGGTTGAATGGCATGCGTCCGAGAATTTGGTTCTTCTCCAAACCTTCAGTCATCGACACCTTGATCGTGCGATCGAACGGCATCTCGCTTTTGCTGACCTTTGTGAGAATCTCGATCGCCGTGATGAGCGCGAATTCCGTGTCCAGCAGAGTGCGGCGGAAGCGGCGGCGCGTGATCTCGATCTGCTTGGCCAACGAAATTTCCTGATGCCGAGTCAGCAGTGGGATCTCGCCCATTTGCGACAAATACATGCGGACTGGATCGTCGACTTTGCGGTCTCGAATTTCCTCTTTGATCTTCGGCTTGAGCTTCTTGGCTTCGGCCGGAGTCAGCGGCGGCACATAGTTGTCCTGCACGATGTCCAGGCCTTGCTCTTCCAGCAGCATCAACAGGTCATCCAGCTTCTCTGGGTTGACCGCTTCGTCTGGGAGATAGGCATTGATCTGTGTGTAGGTCAGGCAGCCGCGTTTGCGACCTTCCGCGACCAATTTCGTGAGGGCTTCGTCGAGCTTATGCACAGGCAGTTCCTTCGCGTTCGGTGAGATTCGGCAAGGTTGGGGGAACTGTGCTGGAGTCCCGTTTTCAGGCGGATCATTCCGTCGGAAGGCGGGACACCAACGTCTATTGCCAAGTTGTCTTGGCGGCACGTTTCTGATGAAACGCTTGGTCCTGCTCGAGGCGGGCCTTCGCGTTGGGATTTAGACCGGCACGCGCATCCGGTTGTTGGGCGAGTCGCCCGGTGTTTCGCTGATGCTGTTGCTCGGCACGGCGTTGCCAGATCGGTTGCAGTGTGAGCGTCAGATAATGCGGCACAGTCGCACCGCTGGGAGCCATCAAATTGTCGTTCAGCTTGTCCGCGATCTCCTTCAATCGAGCTTGTTCATCGATCCACACCATCAGTCGCATGAGGGCCGCGTCTTCGATCGCCGAACTGATCCGTTCAAATGTTGGCGTCTCGTCGTGGTCCATCAGATCGAAACAGGCTTGCAACAATGCGCGAGTCTGTTCGTTGTCAAAGTCCTCGTCGCCGATCTCCCGCCGGATCACGTCCAGCGTGGAAGGATCGGTGAAGATGATCTCCAACAATTCGCATTCCATTCGGTCTCCCTTGGAGAGAGGCCGATCGAAGAAACATAGACCGCGATTGGCCGGAGCACCGTCGACTCGCAGTGATTTGTGGCTAAGTGGTGCAGTCGGCGCACTCATTGTCCGAGCCGTCGCCTCTGATCCACGTTGTGGTATTCCCGCAGCAGGCCTGTTGCCATTTGGCAACGCGGCGTTCGATCGTGCCTCCGTCAAACGCTGTCGCACGATTTGCTCGGACAGCAATGTGCGTGACGCCAGCCGATTGAGGATGACATCCTCTTTCGCCGATGCTCGCAGCTTTGGCACTTTGCCGAGCAATTCCAACATGCTGGTCAGTACGCGATGCCGAGCGTCGATCGACTGCAGGCCGTGCCGATTGATTTCGGTTTGCAGTTTGAAATCCCAAGCTTCGGCCGCGATGTCGATCTGCCGGCGAAACTCGTCCGCACCGTGAGCAAACAAGAACTCGTCCGGGTCTTGATCGTTCGGCAACACGAGGACTCGCAAGTCGATGTTCTCGCCCAGGAAGTTGGCGAGAGCTTTCTCGGCCGCGTCTCGCCCCGCTTTATCACCGTCGAACATCAGCACGATTCGCTGAGCAAATCGTTTCAGCCGATCAACGTGAGACTGCGTCAGAGCGGTTCCGCAGACACCGACGACGTTGGTCACACCGAACTGATGCGGGATCAATACGTCGGTGTAGCCTTCGACAATGACGGCCGTCTGTGTCTTGCGAATGCCTTCGCGGGCGGCGTCGAAGCCGAACAGCAGATTGCTCTTCGAGTACACGTCGCTTTCGGGGCCGTTGATGTACTTGCCGACTCCCGGTTGAGCGAACTGCGGCAGGACTCGGCCGCCGAACGACACGCAACGCCCCTTGTCGTTCCGAATCGGAAACAGCACTCGGTTGCGGAAGAACTGGTAGTAGCCGTCCCCCTCGTCGCTCTTTTTGATGAGCCGTGCCGTCTCCATTGGTTCGAGCGGCACCTTGCCTCGTCCGCGAGCGATGATCCATTGCCCGTCATTCGGCGCGAAACCGAGTTTGAACTTCGTGATCGTCTCGTCGGTGAAGCCCCGCTCCTTCAAATACTCGCGTGCCGGCGCGGCCATCTGCGAATCGAGCAGGCAGCGGTGAAACTCGTTCTCCGCCCAGGCCAGCACGTCGAGCACGTCGGTCTTCGCGACGGCGTTCTCTTGCCGACGTCCGGCGAAGGTCGGCATTTCCAAGCCGGCTCGTTTCGCCAGCGATTCGAGGGCTTCGCGAAATTCAACCTTGTCGAATTCCATGACCCAGGTGAAGCAATCACCGCCGGTGCTGCATGCCCAGCAGCGAAACGTTTGCCGGTCGGGATACACGACCAGCGACGGATTCGTGTCGGGATGAAACGGGCAGAGGCATTTGAACTCGGCCCCGCCTCGCGAGGGGGTCAGGGCCACCGACTCACCGACTAGCGCGACAAGGTCGGTTCGGGAG
Source organism: Candidatus Kuenenia stuttgartensis (assembly GCA_945861865.1). Taxonomy (GTDB): domain Bacteria; phylum Planctomycetota; class Planctomycetia; order Planctomycetales; family Planctomycetaceae; genus SXKJ01. The sequence goes on from CAMAWN010000081.1 coordinate 8,342, forward strand.
CGAACCAATTCCTTGAAGTCGTTGTTGGCGAGTTCTGTGGACACGATCTCTCCCTGGTGGGTGCGTTGGCAACGAAGCAACCGAGCAATGCGACCTTGGGGGAATCAACGGTTGGGACGATCATTCGGCCGTGAGGCAACGGCCTTTGGAAAGCAGTTTGCAGAACTCGACAAGTCCTCAAGCGTTCAGACTCGGAGGCACGTCCTTGCGTCTCCCGGCAACGGGCGAAGTCTACCCGACGCCCCCCTTCGGTCAAGGAGTTGCCGACTGCGTGGACTTGATCGAACCACTGCGCAACTTCAAAACCGGAAAATCGTTGGCTCTTTGCCGAACCGTCCGAGTCACCAGTTCACAACCCCGTTCCCACGATCCGAGCGGCCCGTTTGATCGGTCTCCTTGGAAAAACCGGAGGAGTCCTTGATGACGAAATTGGCCACTTGGGCTGCAAGAATTTATTCCTCAGCCGCACCGCCGAGTGTGACGTTGATCTTGTAGACGGTCTGAAGGTGGGCGTGCGCTTGGGCCGCGTGGCCGTCCTTCGGGAACTTCTTGCAGACCGTTTGATACGCCTTGATGGCGGCCTCTTTGTCGCCGGAGGCCTCGCGGACCTGTGCGATTTGGTACAGCGCCCACGGAGCGTCGGGAACGCTCGACGTGACTTGGCCGTAGAGGATGATCGACTCGTTCCACTCTTTGAGTTGGCGGTGGCACCAGGCCATCCATTTGGTGTTCTCCGGGAAGTTCGTGCATTGCCGGAACGTCCCGATCGCCTCCTTGTACATGCCGCCGTCCCGTTGCGTGATGGCAATCCACCACAACCATTTCTCGGTGTTGGCGGCGTCGATCTTGAGGTTCTCGGTGAAGGCGTCGATGGCCTCTTTCCAACGTCCGCCGTGACGAAACGCGACGGCGATCGCTTCGTTCCATTTCGGCTGATTCTGGCTGTCGAGGCCGGCAGCTTGGCGGTAATGAGCGACCGCATCGTCGTACTTCTGCTGTTGGACGAAACTCCAAGCAATCTGGCTCAGCCCTTCCGGCCGATTGGCGAACTGGCCGTAGAGCTTGCGAGCTTCGTCGTATTTCAACACCGACTTGTACCAATCGGCGAAGCGTTGCAACGTCGGGTCATCGGTTCCGTACTGCTTGAGTATCGCTTGATAGGCCTCGATGACTTTGTCGTCGCGGCGCGAGTAAGCGTGGATGTCGGCGATGTAGTACGACCACTCGCGAGCAATTTTTTTGTCTTCTTCTTTCGTGAGGTCCGTCGGGATGCGTTCGCGAATGGCGGCCACGCAACCGTCGGCGGACTTGTCGGCCTTGTCTTTGGTCTTTGCATCCGCGGCGAGTTGTCCGATCGGAGTGCGGCAGTAGTACCACAAGTGATACGGGAATTGGTTGTCTTTGTAGGTTGTGGCGATCGAGGCCGCGCCGTCCACCGGCTGCCCGACCGAGAAATAATGCGTCGCGAGTTGAATCGACGCCTGCACGCACAGACTGTTGGCATCGCCCGGAGTCCGCTTGATGTCGTAGACCAATTTTCTCCAAGTGGCGACCTTGGTAGGGACGTCCATTTCGACGTCCGCGATGTCGATCAAGTCGGACAGCGAATACACCGCCGCCAGCGAGGACTCGTATTTGGAGACGACCTGCTGATACGACTTCTTCGCCTTCTTGGGTTCACCGATCTCTTTCTGACAGCGTCCAATGTAGTAGGCCGCGTTCGGTGCATCCTGCGACTCCGGCCAATAGTCGATGACCGTCTGAAAGCCGTCGCTGATGGCCGTGTTGAGTTTCTTCAAATGAATCTGGCAGATCGCCCATTTGAATTGAGCGAATGATGAGCCTTCGCTCTTCTCGTAGAGCGTCACGAACTTTTCGTACTCGCCGAGGGCAATCTTGTATTGCCGTTCGCGGTAGTACTTCTCGGCGACGTTGAGTTGATGCCGCTCGGCCTCGCGGAGCAGTTTCCAGCGATCGAGCGACAGTTCGTCGATCTTGTTCTGCGCGAACGCGGTGTTGGCGAGCAGGCTGACGGCAAGAGCGACACCAAGAAATAGGCGGGATGTCATGTGGGCACCTCGGTCGGCGGGAAGTTGTGGCGGGCGATGATGTCAAATTGTGGGGTAGGTTATCAACCTACCCGTCTGGAGAACTCAAAGAGACAGGTTGAAAACCTACCCCACGAGTCAGTTCGGGTACATGAACTCGTTCAAATTGAGAATCACACGGCAGAGTTGTTCGAGTTTCAACCGGCGGTCTTCTGATTTGGCGTCATCCGCCAAGAATCGTTGCATCGTGGCGAGTTCTGAGGGCACGACCGATCGGCCGAGCGTCAGTCGATAGGCCAATTCGATCTGCCGCGTGGCGTTGTCACCTGCTTCGCGTTGTAGCCGCTCGGCGAGATGCTTGGCTTGCCGATTCGTGAAGTCGCCATTGAACAGCGTCAGCGCTTGGGTCGAGATCGTTGTCCGATTCCGCAGTTCTGTCGAACGGGTCGTATCGCAGACGTCGAGCACTTCGAGGAACGGGACAACGAGTGCTCGTTTCACGAAGGCGTAGACCGTGCGTCGCGATGAGGCAGCCTCGTCGAACTTTGGCCAGACGACATTCGGATCGCTGTTGCCGGCGAGCACCTCCGGCGGGATTTCGAGATACACGCCTGGACCGCCCATCGTGCGTCGCAACTGGCCGCTGGCCGACAGCATCGAGTCGCGGATCGCTTCGACCTCCAGACGGCGGTACGGGAATCGCCAGAAGTTGACGTTGCGCGGGTCTTGCTCGCCGTAGGTCGGGTGATCGGATTTGCTCATCTGGTAGGTGCTGCTCGACAGGATCAGCCGATGCAACTTTTTGATCGACCAGTTTGCGTCGTGAACGAACCAGTGAGCCAGCCAATCGAGCAGTTCGGGATGCGTGGGCGGTTCGCCGATGATGCCGAAGTCGCTGGGTGTGCGGACCAGCCCATCGCCAAAGTGATACTGCCAAACGCGATTGACGATCACTCGTGCGGTCAGTGGATTACTCGCACTTGCCATCCAGCGGGCGAATGCGAGTCGGCGGCCACTCGTGCCGTGGCTGCTGAGTGGACTGGAAATTGTGGCGGACTCGCGTGTGAGCACGACAGGCACCGCCGGCGGAACCTCCGGACCACGAGCAGCCGCTTGGCCGCGAAAGAGCAGAAACGATTTCGGCGGTGGCTCGGCCGATTCGGTCATGAAGTAGCCGCGCGGCAAATCGGGAGACGCTTCGCGCAGGCTCGTGATTTGTCGTTCGAGTTCGGCGACTCGTTCTCGTTTGTCGTCCGGCAATGCCGCCAGCAACTCGGCTTCAAGTTGCGGCGAGTGCCTCGCAACAAGGTCTTTCTGAGGTGGCATTCGCTTATCTGGCGCGATGCCGAATGCGGCGATGGCCTCGGCTGGCAGAGCACTCTTGCCCGAAGCGAGGAAGTCGCTGCGGATCGAATCGCGGACCTCGGAGATTTGTTTGCGGATTTCGTCGATACGACGATCTCGTTCCATCAGCGCGGCTCGCTGAGCCAACGTGCCCGCTGGCAGATCGAGCTCAGTGCGTCCATTCAACGGACGCTTGAGCGGGTTGACCACGGCGGCGACTCGGTAGTAATCGTGATTCGTCAGCGGATCGAACTTGTGGTTATGGCAGCGAGCACAGCCCAACGTGATGCCGAGGAACGCCTGCGACGTCGTGCGAATGATGTCGTCGAGCTGGTCGTAACGGTCTTGCTCGAAGTCGGCCGGTTCGTCGTCGAACGGACCGAGCCGATGAAAACCGGTGGCGATGACGGTCTCGGTCACGGCGTCCGGAAGTTCGTCGCCGGCAAACTGCTCGACGATGAATCGGTCATACGGCTTGTCGGCGTTGAAAGCGTCGATGACGTAGTCGCGATACCGCCAGACGCTCGGCTTGGCCCCGTCGCGTTCGTAGCCATTCGTCTCGGCGTAGCGCACGAGGTCTAGCCAGTGCCGTCCCCAACGCTCACCGTAGCTGGGTCGGCTCAAGAGGTCGTCGATCAGTCGCTCGAACGCGATGGGCGAATCGTCCGCGAGGGATCGGTCTTGCTCCTCGATCGTCGGCGGCAAGCCGGTCAGATCGAGAAACATTCGTCGCAGCAGATCACGTTTTTCCGCTGGCGGGTTCGGTTGCCAACCCGTTTGTTCGAGCTTCGCGAGGATGAAGGCGTCAATCGGAGTGCGCACCCACTCGCGATTCTTCACCGGCGGCACCATCGAACGAGCGACTGAGCGGAACGACCAGTGATCGCGATCGGCGTCGGTGATTTCGTACTCTTTCGGCTCGTCACCGAAAACCGAAATGCTCAACGCGATTGCCCCGATCGCCATCACGAAACAGGCGGAGTTTTCTCTGCGGGTCCGCTGAGCAGCCATTTCCAATGATCCTCCAGTGCGAACGGTCGCGAACGCGAACACTTTACGCGCAACGTTCGAGCATTCCCACCGGAATGTAGAACTTCGCGTAGCGTTTGCCGTCGGAGTACCGCGGGCCACGGGAATCTTCGACGAGGATTGTGGCTCGTTTCGTGACGCGGTTGACGACTCCGGTGTACGGCAGGCCGTCCATCTCGAACTTCACGCGGTCGCCGGGACGGATGCCGAATTTTTCGCGGGCACGCTCGTCGGGAGTGATCAGTTGATGATTCGATTCTTTGTGCCCGAAGAAGCGGCCGGCGATGTCCTTGAAACGCGGAGCACCACAACACGAGGCTTGCCACAGCAGCATCTCGACGAGGTGAATCAGTTCATGCTCGAAGATGCGTTGCAAGGCTTCAAGCCGATTGTGGCAGAGGACGCCAGTGACTTTGATCGGCCGCTCGATGTCGGCGAATGTTTGAAACAGCAGCGTGGATGAGACCGCGATCTCGAATCGCGGCACGGGGGACAGGCCACGAGCGACTCGCGGGACAACGCGAGTCGTCTTGCCGCCAGCGCGAGTCATCCTCGGCGAGACGCGGAAGTCGATCGGGCTACCCATCGCGTCGAGTGTCCGCCGACATGTTCCCTGAAGGAACCGTTGGTCGTACTGATCGAACAGGTGCGCCAAATCCTCGTCGCAGAGAGCCGAGAAGTTCGGCTGGTCGATGAACGGCGACGAATTCAAAACCGAATCGAAGATCGTCGCCAAACGCAGTTCGGCGTCCCGCTCCAACACGAGCGTGGCTTCGACCAGCCGACGTAATTCCTGCGACATGACCTGCTCCTCTTTGAATCCTTTCAAAGCGAGCGGATTGTGTCGGCAGCAGGCGTCAGTGGGAAGAGAAAGTGATTGCCGATGTCGAGGATGAATCGGTCGTGATCCTGAATCGCGGGCTGGAGCATCCATCGCGGAGCGATTCTTCTTCGAAGTGATCGCTGGCGGCGGATGCCTCCCGATCACGGGTGAGCTTGGGGGCGCTGGCTCGCTCGCAAGATCGGCCACACCAAGTCGCACGATTGCAGGTCGACCGCTCAATTCTTAGCGTGACGGGCATCAGGTTGATTCGCTCTCCGCATTGCCACAATCCGACCGACGTCGTCCCTCTTGTCACAGGTCCGAAAGGAACGCAGCGACCATGCAGAAGATCACCAAGACGCTCACGTTGAAAGCGCACACCAGCGATGTCAATAACGTGGCGTTCAGCCCGGACTGGAAAGAACTGGCGTCGGCATGCTCCGATGGGACGGTGAAGGTGTGGAAAGCCACGAGCGGTCGGGAGACGCTCACGTTGGAAGGGCACGCCAGCCAGGTTTTGAGCGTGGCGTTCAGCCCGGACGGGAAACAGCTGGCGTCGGCAAGCGGTGATATGACGGTGAAGGTGTGGGACGCCACGAGCGGTCGGGAGACGCTCACGTTTAAAGGGCATACCGGCAGCGAGGCCACCAGCGTGGCGTTCAGCCCGGACGGGAAACAGCTGGCGTCAGCAGGTTTTCGGACGGTGAAGGTGTGGGACGCCACGAGCGGAGCGGAGTTGCTCACGTTGGAAGGGCACACCGACTGGGTCAATAGCGTGGCGTTCAGCCCAGACGGGAAACGGCTGGTGTCGGCAAGCGGGGAACCTGGTAACCCGGGAGAGGTGAAGGTGTGGGACGCCACGAGCGGAGCGGAGTTGCTCACGTTGCAAGGGCACACCAAAGCGGTCAAGAGCGTGGCGTTCAGCCCGGACGGGAAACGGCTGGCGACGGCAAGCAGTGGCACGGTGAAGGTGTGGGACGCCACGAGCGGCGCGGAGTTGCTCAAGATGAGAGGGGCCAGTGTCAGTAGCGTGGCGTTCAGCCCGGACGGGAAACGGCTGGCGGCAAGCACTTATAGGACGGTGAAGGTGTGGGACGTCACGCCGCAGCCGCCGGGCAAACCCAAAAAGTGACTGTCGCAGGTCCTCCAGAACTCGCGTGCCAAACGAGAAATCATGCGTTTCTCTCGGGAAATACAGCAAAACTGCCAAAATGTCCTGCGCGGAACCCGTTGGGCGCAGCAGGAAACGGAAAACTGCAGCACCCAGGCCATTTGGCGCAGCACGAAAGCCAAAATGTCCTGCAGAAAACAGGAAATGTTCTGCATGAAAGCCGAACGCATCAACATCTACATATGTATTGCAGCACGAAACGCGTTTCCGTCTGAAGAAAATGAGAATTTTTCTGTCGGAAAGCAGTTTCCGCCTGTCGTTTGCGGGCTGGTTCACCGTGCGTATCCGCCTTCACCGCGCCGAGCAGCGTCTGAGCCTTGCCATGCTGGCTCCGTTGAAAAAGAGTTCGGGAGACCACACCGGCTCATCTCACTTCAATCAGCTCCACCAGAAAGTGCAGCGTCGCTTTCGGGGGAATATCCGGCGGTGCTCCGCGGTTGCCGTATCCGAGGTCCGACGGGATCTGCAACTCGATCATGCCACCGGCACCGACAAGCTGCATCCCTTCCGTCCAACCTTTGATGACCTGATTCAGACCAAAGGAAATGTCTTCGTTCCGCCGGTAGGAACTGTCAAAGACCTTCCCGTTATCCAGCCAACCGTGATAGTGGACCCGCACCGAACTGGTCGCCTTGGGAGCGGCTCCCGCGCCTTGGCGAAGGATGCGGTATTTCAGCCCCGACTTCGTCTCCGTGAATTCTTTCGCGGCTTCGTTGTCAATTTGTCCCGCCCCTTTGGGTAGCTCGGGAAACGGAACGTCTTTGGATGCGTCAGTGCTCAAGATGGACTCCGTAAGAAGAGAGGAAACTCAGACTGAACTGAGTGCGGTGAGCGTTTCAGAAACAAGCGGACGTCAAGAGGTCCTCAATCACCGCGCGGAGATTGTAGTCAGCCGACGTCACCTTGAACCGTTCGGCCTGCCGAATTCGTCCCGACGTGCGCTGTCAGAAACCGGAAGTATGCGGGATTCAGCAGCGCTGCTGAATCTTTCGGAATTGCGTGGCTGCCGTCCCCTGCTAAGCTGAACCGCGTCAGCCCACTTGGCGGGGACCAACTTGGCACGTTGATCTGTCAGTGGTCCCGCCTTCCATCTGCATCATGGTCGAGGATCTGTTCATGCTCACCATTTTGGGAAAGAAACAGAAGCCGCTGTGCGACGGCATCTCGCGCCGCGATTTTCTGCAAGTGGGTACGCTGGGGCTTGGTGGTCTGACTCTGGCCGATTTACTGCGGCTCAAGGCACAGGGGACGCAACAGACCAAGCCAGCTCACAAGTCACTCATCATGATCTATCTGTGCGGAGCGCCTTCGCACATCGACATGTATGACATGAAGCCGCTGGCCCCGGCGGAGTACCGAGGCGAGTTCAAGCCGATCCAGACCAACGTCCCCGGCATGGAAATTTGCGAGCTGATGCCGCTGCAGGCGAGGATTGCCGACAAGTTCACGATCATCCGCAACCTGCGAGCACTCGCGACTGACACCCATGTGCCCGAAGAGTTGTTGTGCGGTTATCCTTGGGGTCCAGAAGGTGGCCCGTTCAGCTTGAAGCCCGGACTTCGGCCGGCCTTTGGTTCGGTGATCAGCAAGCTTCTCCCGAGTAACGGCACGAACCTCCCCCCGTACGTCACGTTGGACATGGGACAGATGCCCCACGGCGGCCGGAGGTCATTGGCACTCGAACCGGCCTATTTGGGATTGGCCCATCAGCCATTCGATCCCGGCTCGCCGGGCTTGGTGGCCAACTTGAGTTTGGCCGATGAGATAACGTTTGACCGTTTGGCCCAGCGCAAGACGTTGCTCGGTGCCTTCGACAACATCAACCGCGCGGTCGAGCGGACTCAGGGCACGTTTGCCGGGATGGACTCGTTCACCGCGCAGGCTCTGGACATCGTCAGTTCGTCGCGCGCCCGAGATGCCTTCGATGTCAGCAAGGAGCCGGAGAAGGTTCGGGAACAATACGGCACTCACTCGCGATTTCTGCAAGCCCGGCGTCTCGTCGAAGCGGGAGTCTCGGTGGTCACTGTGTTGGCCCCCGGCTACTGGGACACTCACGCGAATAACTTCGGTTCGCTGCGGCAAATGCTCCCCGAATTCGACAAGGGCCTTCATGCCTTGGTGACCGATTTGCACGAGCGCGGCCTGGACAAGGATGTGACGGTCGTGGTCTGGGGCGAGTACGGCCGGACGCCGAAGATCAACGCCAATGCCGGGCGCGATCACTGGCCGCAATCCAGCTTCGCCCTCGTCGCCGGCGGCAGGTTCAAGATGGGCCAGGTCATTGGCGCAACGACGTCCCGTGCGGAGCAGCCGCTCGGTGGTTCGTACATTCCGCAGAACCTGCTGGCCACGCTGTACCGGGAGGTCTTCGGCATCGATCCCGCAGCGACCCTCCCCGACCACAGCGGCCGCCCGATCGCATTGGTGGAGGAGCGTGAATCCATCAAGGAACTGCTCTAACGAAACCCGTTCGCCGGGCGGCGTGGCAGGCCGTGTAGAAACGACAGAGATTTTTCCGCCGATCATCGTTGTGCAGGGGATCGATCCATGACTCGCGCGTCTTCGTTCGCAGTGCTTCTTCTAGGACTCTGCCTTTCACGGACCGGCCAGGCCGATGAGCCAGTCTCGATTCCCGCCGCAACAACACCGCAGATTCAACAGACGGTTGATCGCGCCATTGGATATCTACAAATCGAAAGCGCCGCCTGGTTGAGCACACGCAAATGTGCAGCCTGCCATCACGCGGGGATGCCGCTTTGGGCGCTGAGTGAAGCCGAACGGCAGGGGTACACGATCGACAAGAAGTTCTTGACGGAGACGACCGAATCTTTGCTGGGCAGTCAGGATAAATTACTGGCCTCAAAGATCTTTCCCAATCCGGCTGATACACCCGACCCGCGTCCCCAGGGTCGAGGTCTGAACATGGGGCTTCCGTTCCTGGCCGTTGCAGCACAGTCGATGCCCTCGCTGACAGAGGGGCAGAAACAAAGTCTGAAATTGATTGCCGAGGAAATCGTCAAGAAGCAGCAACCAGACGGTTCGTGGGAATTCTTCGCCACTCTTCGACGACCACCGATGAACGAAAGCCAGACGACAGATACCGCCTGGATCATTATGACGCTCGCAGGGGAAGCAGGGCCTGACGCGACAGAATCACAGCATGCGGCGCTGTCGAAAGCAATCGCCTGGCTCGACGCGGCAAAGCTCTCCGACCTTCATCAAGACAAGACACTGAAGGTGCTCATGGGAGCTCGCTCAGCCAAGCCGCGAGAAAAGATGCAAACGACGATCGACGAGTTGCTGGCGCTGCAACGCGCCGACGGTGGCTGGAGCCAGACCGTCCCTGAATTGCAGAGCGACGCCTTTGTCACCGGCCAGACTTTGTATGTCTTGTCGCTCGCCGGTTACACGGCCGCACGCCCTGAAATCAAGCGCGGGATCGACTTTCTGGTCGCTACGCAAAAGCCGGACGGCACTTGGCCGATGATTTCTCGATCGACCCCCAATGGTGAGCCTGGTAGTTCGAAACTCTTGACGCCGATCAACTGCGCCGCCAGCTCCTGGGCCACGCTCGGCTTGACGAGACTTGCTCCGAAAAGCACGACTGACCCGCTTGTCCACGTCCGTAGATTGGGCGGCTACGGTTGGGGTGCAGTGGTCTGATCGCGCCGATTGATCACGGCGAAAACAATGTACGGAGTCATCGCCATGCGAAGTTCATTTCCTGCAAACCGAGTCCTGTGGTGCGGCACATTTGTGGGTCTGATTCTGGTCTTGGTGATTGGCGGCTGGGGTGTCACCGACGAGACGGCCCCGAAATCAGCGGCTCCGGCTGCGATCAAGTCCGCGTCCAAGGAGGCGTTGACACCGTTTCAAGATTTGGTCGGCGGCTGGATCGGCACCGGTCAGCCGAAACGGGGTTCTGCCAGCGGAGCGTGGCGTGAGAAAGCCGAGTGGCGTTGGAAGTTCAGCGGCGAGCAAGTCGCGCTGGAGTACGCCATCGAAGAAGGCAAACTGCTGAAGTCCGCGCTCGTGTCGTTTGATCCCAAATCGAAAACCTTCCGTTTGAAGTCGATCGAACCCGGCACGGCGAAGGACCAAACTGTCGAGCGTGAATATGTCGGAGAATCGAACGGCAACAAGCTGGTCTTTGACACACCCACGAAAGAGGGAGCGGAAGGCCGTCGCATCACGATCACTCGTCTGAATGAAAAACGGACGTTGGTTCTGTTCGAGCAAAAAGGGGCCGGCCAAAACTTCTTCAATCGCATCGCTGAAGTGGGATACACTCGCGAAGGGACTCGGCTGGCGGATTCAGATCAGACCGGCCCGGTATGCGTCGTCACTGGCGGCCAGGGGACGATCAAAGTCAGCTACAAGGGCGAGACCTATTGGGTCTGCTGCACCGGTTGCCGCGATGCTTTCAACGACGATCCCGAAGGCATTCTCGCAGACTATCGCAAGAAGCTGGATGAGCGCAAGGCCGGGAAGAAATAAGTTGCCGTAGCCGGACGCTCACGTCCGAACTACTTACGCCTGTTGTTCTGCGGCGAGTTGTGCCATGCGGATCGCCGGTTCGACGATGCGTTCCCAATTGTCGCGGAGGTAGTCGGGCGGCCCGCCTTTGGCAGCGACGTACTCGGCAACTCGGATCGTCGGCAGCATCTCGATGGCATCCCACGGGCAGACGGTCAACTCGTAGGGGTCCGACTTCTTGGTCGGGATGTGGACGCAGACTTCGCAGCCGACGCAGCGTTCGACGTCGATCTCGCAGAAGCTTTGCAAGACCGAGATCGTTTGGCCCGGCACCTTGATGATGCAATCGACCGGGCAGACTTCGAGGCACGATTCGCAGCCGGTGCAGTTGTCGGCGTTGATGACCGCGACTTCCTTGGGCAGTTTCTTGCGAGTCCCCGCTTTGGCCATGATGTCAAACCTGTGTCTGGTAGCCGACTGAGCAATCTGGTCGGCATGAAATTGTTTTTTCGTCTCCTCACCGATTCATCGGCCGCTCGGCCTCGGCGAGGCAATTGGTTTCCGTCAGAATTCTGACTGGCGGAAAGGCAGCGTATTCTGAGAGGCCGAATCGTTTCGAGCAAGTCGCGGTTTGGCGTTGAGGCTGCGACTTCTTAACTTCCGTCGTCTGAATTTCTCAAAAGAAGGAACACTCGTGAACGTGGCTCCGACCGATTCGCCCCGCTTCGGCCTCGCCGATTTGCAGGCTCTGATTGCCAAAATGTATTCGAGCAAAGACGAAGCTCGCGGCGTCGACGGCACCTTCATGTGGCTGATGGAGGAAGTCGGCGAACTCGCCGCAGCGCTGCGAGAGGGGACTCCGGAAGAGCTGGCGCTCGAGTTTGCCGACGTCCTGGCCTGGCTGGCGACGATCGCCAACGTCTCTGGTGTCGACCTGCAAGCCGCCGTGCTGAAAAAATACGGCAACGGCTGTCCCGGCTGCGGCCAAATGGTTTGCGCCTGCGGCCTGGAAGAAAAACCGTAGCCACGATTCGGGCGCGGAGGTTCGCATCGTGGCTGATCTGAAAGACCCGCGTCTGATTTATCTCAAAGCATTTCTGTTTCTCGGTGGAGGTTGTTTGGCGTCGGCAACATTGGAAGTTCACCAAACGTCGTTCGCTTGACGATCGCGATCATCCCACGCTTGCTGGGCCATCGAACAGACCCTGACGGACATCCCGAACCAACACGCTGTCGATCGGGACTCACTCATGACCCCCAATTTTCAGACCTTTGAAAATGTCTCAATCATGGCCGCGTGAGGGTTAGCCTCCAATCGTCAGTCGCGTCAATGCGATCTGTCCCGCGAAGCAGACATCGACGTCGTGGCCGTCGGTGCGCGGCCGGTCGCGGTAGATGCCTCGGTAGTGCCAGCGGTCTTCGATCCGCTCGAACCGCACGTCGTGGCGGTTGAGGTCCAAGCGGCACTCGACGATCGGCGGATGCGGTTGTGTCGGTTCCCAGATCGGAAAGTTGACGTTCCAAAATCCCTCAGCCGGTGGCGGTTCGGCCAACAGACGAGACAGCACGCCTCGCAACAGCCCGGCTCGTGAGGGCCAATCGACCGAATCTTTGCGGCCGACGTACTGCGACAGCGCGATACCGGGTGTGCCGAGCAGCACCGCTTCACGCACGGCCGCAACGGTTCCCGACATGTACACGTCGATGCCGAGATTGCCGCCGTCGTTGACTCCCGACAGGACCCAATCGACATCGCTGGCGACGTGCCGCAGCCCCAGTCGAGCACAATCGGCGGGAGTGCCATCGCACGCGAACTCGCTGGGACGAACTTCCTTCAGCGACAGCGGCCGATCGTTGGTCACTTGATGCCCGCATCCGGAACGAACGCCGTCCGGAGCGACAACGATCACGTCTCCGAATTCGCGAGCCACCTCGCCCAGCAGCCGCAGGCCGGGGGCATCGATGCCGTCGTCGTTTGTCAGCAGAAATTTCATGGGGCCTCGTGCGAAGAAAGAACGCTCTTGGAGCGATGATGGAGTTCGGCCTATGTTCCCGAAGATGTTTCCGGGGCGGGATTCTGTCGAACCGCGCCGCGTCAAGCAAATCCCTCGTTGACGAAGTTTATGCCGCGCCGTTCCCACATTTACACGCTGGCGTTGGTGTTGTTGGCTCTGACCGGCTGTGCGATCACGCGGCGGCATGTGCCGTTGGAACTGCCGCCGTCGGCCCAACTGGTCGAGCTTCGGGAACCGGCCGAAGTTGCTCCGCGCGTGCAGCAGGATGAGATCCGCAGCGTGTCCGCGTCGGGTCGCGAGCCGAGTCATGTGCTCGTCCTCTCCGGCGGCGGAGCGAACGGAGCGTACACGGCGGGAGTGCTCAACGGCTGGACGGCGGCCGGGAATCGTCCGCAGTTCGACGTCGTGACGGGGATCAGCACGGGAGCGTTGATGGCACCGTTCGCGTTTCTCGGATCGGAGCACGACGAACTCTTAAAACACAGCTACACCGAGAGCCGCGATCGTGACATCTTCACGCGCCGCTGGTTGCCGGCGCTCGTCTACGCCGACTCGCTGGCGGATTCGGCTCCGCTGCGCAATCGGATTGCCGGTGAGATCACTCCGCAGATTCTGCAACAGATTGCCGAGGCCCATCGCGACGGTCGGCGGTTGTACGTCGGGACGACCGACCTCGACACGAAACGGCTGGTCGTTTGGGACATGGGAGCCATCGCGGACGGCAACGATCCGAACAAACTGGAATTGTTTTGCGATGTTCTGCTGGCGTCCGCGTCGGTTCCCGGTTTGTTGCCGCCGGTCGAGATCGACATCGAAGTGAACGGCCAGCGACACGCCGAACTGCACGTCGATGGCGGCGTTGCCGCATCGTTATTTTTACAACCGGCGATGCTCGGTATGTCGGCCTCCGATCCGGACGAGGCGAAAGTCCGCGATGACTTGAACGTGTATGTCATCGTCGCCGGACAGTTGCGACTGCCGCGACGCCGAGTGCAACGCAAACTTTCCGCGGTCATCGAAGAGTCGGTCGGCGGAGTGCTGCAAGCTCAAATGGATGGCGACTTGCTGAAGACCTATCTGCTCAGCCGCTGGGCGGGAGCGTCGTTCGCTCTCACCGCCGTGCCGCGCGACATGGTCAACGAGTCTTCGCCGCTGGCGTTTGAGCCGCGCTCGATGCAGAAACGATTCGACGTCGGCTATCAGCACGCGGCTTCGAAGTCCGGCTGGCAGAACGCGCCGCTCAGCCTGTCGTCGGACGAACAAGTCCCGCCGCGCGGCAGCGTGCAATTTAAAGTCGAAGAGCCTCGCTCCGGCCGATCGGTCGCCTCGGAGTAACGTGGTCGATGCGGCCAGTGTCGGTTCGCAGGCCGGCAACATCCGCCACGACCGCACCATTTCACCGCCCGAAACTTCTGGCCAGGCGGAAAAATCAGATCGGAATCTGTTTTCCTGACGGAATTGCCGAAGTAATCTATCGACTCACGGATGTTGTCCCGCCTCGTTCTCCCGCCGCAAAGAAGGTCTCCTGCCATGCTCGACCTGATTGGTCCTGGAACTCGCACCTGTGACGGCGTTTCTCGCCGCGATTTCATCCGCGTCGGCGGTCTGGCTGCCGGTGGACTCACGCTGGCCAACACGTTGAAAGCGGAATCGGTTTCCAGCGAGAAGCCGGCGCGACGCAAGGCCGTCATCCAAATCTGGCAAGCCGGCGGGCCGAGCCACATCGACATGTACGACCTCAAGCCCGGTGCTCCGTCCGAGTTTCGTGGCGAGTTCAAGCCGATCCCGACCAACGTCCCCGGCATCGAAATTGGCGAGCACTGTCCGCTGCAAGCTCAAGTCATGGACAAGCTGGCGATCGTTCGCTCGGCGACGCACACGAACGCCGGACACGGCATGGGTTCGCAGTGGATGCTGACCGGCTATCAGCCGACGATCGAGGTCAACAACAACATTTATCCGGCGACGGGTTCGGTGGTCGCGAAGATGCGCGGCGCGAATGCCGAGAGCCTGCCGGCCTACGTCAACCTGCCGAACTCGTTGGGACTTGGCAAGGCGGCGTATCTCGGAGCGTCGTTCAATCCGTTCGCTCCCGACAGCGATCCGAATCAGGATGGCTTCAATGTCCGCAACCTGAAACTCCCCGGCCGAGTCAGCCTCTCGCGTCTCGAACGTCGACAGGGTTTGATGGGCAGGCTCGACACGATCCGCCGCGACATCGACACGCAAGGTGATATCGCTGGTCTCGACATTTTCTACCGAGACGCGATGGAGATGATCACGAACGACCGCGCCGTGCGAGCGTTCAACATTCAAAAAGAAGACCCGAAGCTGCGCGATCAATACGGCCGCAACGATCTCGGACAAAGCTGCCTGCTGGCTCGGCGATTGGTCGAAGCGGGCGTGACCTACGTCACCATTCAAGCCGGCGGCGGCTGGGACACTCACGGCGACAATTTTGCGCAGCTCAAGAATAACTTGCTGCCGAAGTTTGACCGAGCGGTTGCGGCACTCGTCACCGATCTGCATCAACGCGGCCTGTTCGACGACGTGCTGGTGATGTGCTTCGGAGAATTCGGCCGCACCCCGCGCATCAACGGTGGCTCCGGTCGCGACCACTGGCCCGGTGCGATGAGCGTCGTCTTCGGTGGTGGCGGGCTCACGATGGGCCAAGCGATCGGTACGACCGACTCGCGCGCCGAGTACCCGACGACGAAACCGTACACGCCCGGTTGCGTGCTCTCGACGATGTACAAGGTGCTCGACATCGACCACCACCACGTCTTCTTCGACCAAGCGAAGCGGCCTTTGCCAATTCTCAATGAAGGCGAACCGATCCCGGAGTTGGTGTGAGTGATCGATCGATTGATTGCGAATGCACACACGGGCGGTTCGACCGCCCGTGTTCGTTTGCGGAGTTGCGAATGATGGCGAAGTACTTTTTGTTCGGATGGCTTTTGTTGGGAGGGCTGTCAGTTGGATCGGTCCACGCAGAGCTTCCGCTCATCCGCTTCGACCGCCTCAGCCCGATTGGAACGGCGGCGGGTTCGACGATCGAAGTCGAAGTGCTCGGCGGCGACATCGACGAAGTGAAGTCGTTGTTGTTCGATCATCCGGGGTTGAAGACGGAGTTCGTCAAGGAGCGGTTCTTCAAGGTCAGTGTCGCGGCGGATGTCCCGGCGGGGACGTACGACTGCCGGTTGGTCGGGCGGTTCGGGGTGAGCAATCCGCGATTGCTGGCAGTGTCGCACGGGCTGACGGATGTCGCGGAAGTCGAGCCGAACAACGAGCCGGAAAAAGCGCAGCCCGTCGCGGTCAACTCGGCGATCAACGGGAGCAGCGACCAGAACGGCGAGGACTGGTTTCGATTCGAGGCCAAGCGAGGGCAGCGAGTCACCGTGGATTGTTTGGCCACACGGTTGGACTCGACTGTCGATGGAACGCTGACGCTGACGAACAAAGCGGGGAAACCGCTCGCATCGAACAGCGATTACTTTGGGGCGGATCCGTTTCTCGATTTCGTCGCGCCGGAGGATGGCGAGTTCTTCGTCAAGTTTCACGATCTGACGTTCAACGGCGGAGCACCGTATCGGCTGGTCATTTCGGATCGACCGCAGGTCGAGAATGTTTTTCCGCGAGCGATCACGGCCGGGCAATCGGCGACGCTGACGGTGCTCGGCCGAAATCTCGGCAGCGGAGCGAAGAAGTCGGCGGCGCAGATTCATGAGGCTCCGCTGGACGAGATCGCATTGCCGGTGTCGGCTCCGACGGACGTGCTCGACTTGCAGGCGTATCGGTTTCTGGAACATCCGACCGATCACTCGGTGTTGCCGACGGCCGGGACCTGCACGCTCACCGGGTTTCAATGGCGGCCGGAGTTGCCCGGCGTCGGAGCGGCGCTCAATGCTCAGCGGATTCTGGTCACCAAAGAGCCGGTCACGATCGAAGCGGAACCGAACAACTCGTTCGAGTCGCCGCAGCCGATCTCGCTGCCGGCGATCGTTGCCGGGCGATTCGATCAGCC
>CAMAWN010000082.1 GCA_945861865.1 Candidatus Kuenenia stuttgartensis
GTCGTCGAGCGAACGATCGTGTCCTCGACCAACAGGACTTTCTTGCCTTCCAGGACTTCCGGCAGCGGCGTGTACTTCGCACGAACCTTGTCCGCGCGGTTCACGCTTTCGATGAACGTGCGACCGACGTATCGATTGCGAATGAGTCCCTCCAAGCTGGGGACGTTCAGTTGATAGGCCATGCTGTCGGCGGCAGCTTTCGCGGTATCGGGAACCGGTACGACGATTGTGTCGTGATCTGGCTTTAACGGCTCCTGCAAAGCCAACTCTTCACCGAGCCGTTTCCGCGTCAAATACACGCTGCGGTCGTCGAGGTTGCTACAGACGTTGGCGAAGTAAATCCACTCGAAGAAACAGTGCGCCCGCTTGGGGCTTTCGGCGAAGCGGCGTTCAAATTCGATCTTGCCGTCCTGAATGATGATGGCCGTGCCCGGCGGCAGGCTGCGAATCTGCGAGTCGAGGAAGCCCATGTTCGACAACGCAACGCTTTCGCTGGCAGCGGCGAACAGCGGCCCGTCAATCGCATAGCACAACGGCCGAATTCCCAGCGGGTCGCGAGCCACGAACATGTCGCCCAGCGAGTTCACGAAGACAATGTTGTAGGCTCCGTCCAGCCGCCGCGCGAGGTTGGACAGTAATTCCAGGAGATCGGGCCGGCCCTTGGATTCGCGCAGCTTCAATTCCTGGCAAATCAGGTGCATCAGGATTTCGGTGTCGGTCTCGCGTGCCAGATGGAAGTCCGTGTTTTTCAGAGCCTCATCACGCAATTCCGGATAGTTCGCCAACTGCCCGTTGAAAGCAAAGCTGAACCATTTCGATTTCTCAATGTGATGCCGTTCGAACGGCTGAGCGTAACTGCGGTCATCCTTGCCGCAGGTGGCGTAGCGAACGTGGCCAATCGCCGCCGAGCCGGCGTACTCGGACATCAACGACTCGAAATCCTCCCGCTTGTTGAGCGAAAAGACCTCGGCCACCGACCCGACATCCTTGTGCGTGTCGATCAGTTGATTGCGATCCGAACTGAACGTGGTCATGCCGGCGGCGAGTTGCCCGCGATTCTGAATATCCAGCAGCAACCTCGGAATCAGCCGCGAGGTCTGCTCGACCCCCTCTTTGGGAGCCAAATTGCTGCGGCCCCGATTGGGAAGATGGTAAACCGCCGCAATGCCGCATTCGTGGTGCAGTTCCGACATGAATCGTCCCGCCATAATTTGGTGAAGTGCAAAAGCGGCGGCATGATAACGGTCGGTTCCGGACGAAACCAACCACTCGAACGGACGTTGAAGTCGCAACTTTCGACCGTCGCTGTTGAGCCGACGACCGTGAGCTGAAAGCCGAAAGCCGTTGTCCCAAACTCTTTCAGCCAAGGCACGCTTCTTCTACACCTTGTCTCAACGACAACCTCCTCGCAACGGACTGACGACCTGCAATGGGACAAGCTCCGCCCACAACCCGCGCCGCCATCATCGGCACTGCCAAAACGATTGTGGTGAAAGTCGGCACGAACGTGCTGTCGAAGGCCGACGACACGCTCGACCTCGATCGCATCGAATCGCTGTGCGATCAAGTGCTGCGGATTTTGGACTCCGGCCGCAAAGTCGTGATGGTCAGCAGCGGCGCGATCGGAGCGGGAATGGGATTGCTCGGCTTGAAGCACCGACCGAAGGATTTGCCGCACTTGCAAGCGGCGGCGGCGGTCGGACAGGCGCATCTGATCCGGCTTTACAACGACTGCCTGCAACGCCGAGGCTACTCCGCCGCGCAACTGTTGCTGACGGCGAACGACTTCAAGAATCGCACGCGCTACCTCAACGTGCGGAACACGCTCAACACGCTGTTCGAATACCGCGTCGTCCCGATCATCAACGAGAACGACACGGTCAGTATCGCGGAGATTAAATTCGGCGACAACGACCAACTCGCCGCGATGGTCACCGGCCTGATGGACTCGCCGCTGCTAGTGATCCTGAGCGTCGTCGCCGGCCTGTTCGACGGCGACCCCGCGAAGACCGGCAGCAAACTGATTCCGTTGGTCGCCTCATGGGACGACGCACTGCGGACGCTGGCCGTCGAATCGAAGAGCACACGCGGGACAGGCGGAATGCAATCGAAGCTCGAAGCCGTCCGTATCGCAACGGCGGTCGGTGAGGACGTCATCATCGCGGACGGCACGCAGCCGAAGGTGCTCGACGCGATCCTTTCCGGCAAAGACATCGGCACGTTGTTCCTCGGGAAACACAAAGCGGTCCCAGCCTGGAAACGCTGGATCGGCTTCACGGTGAAACCCAAAGGCCGCTTCCGTCTCGACGCCGGAGCACGCCGCGCGGTCGAGCATCAAGGCAAATCTCTGCTCGCCGCCGGCATCAAATCGGTCGCCGGCGAGTTCGCTCGCGGCGAAGTGGTCGCCTTGGAAGACGAGCACGGCGAAGAGTTCGCTCGCGGCCTGACGAATTTCGACTCACGCGAAACACGCCTCGTCGCCGGAAAAAAGACCGCCGATATTGCGAAGGTTCTGGGCGACGTCCCGTATGCCGAGGTCATCCATCGCGACAATCTCGTGGTGACTGTGTAGCACACGGACAACGATCATCCCGCCTTCGCCAACTTCCGAGAGACCCTCGAAGAGACACTCACTCAACTCGCGACCAACTACGCCACCGACTTGGCCTCGCTGATGACACTCAACTTCCAACGCTTCGAAAACGTCTCACTCATGGCCGCGTGAGGTAGAACTCAAGCAATCGGCGCGGCGATCTTCAGCGACTCGCCGAGCGTTTTAAGGGCGGCGGCGTGGTCGCGGTGGATGGGGATGCCTTCGATCTTCCAGCGGGCGGCGCGTTCCCATTCGAGTTCGCCGGGGAGGCGGACTTTGTCGAAACCGTCCGCCGGTGCGAGGGCGCGGATGTCGGATGACGCGCTGCCGAGGCGTGTGTGGAATTTTTCCACGTCGCCGAACTTCGTCGGATCGATCGCGTAGAAGAAATGCTCTGACCCTTCGAGGTACGGATCGCGTTTCTTATGAATCGGCATCCGACTGCCGACCAGCGGCCCGGCCAGTACCGAGCACATGAACGCTAAACCGAAGCCGCGCGCTCCGGCGGCCGGCAGCAACGTCTTCGCGGATTTGGCATCGGTTGTCGGTTGGCCCTGCTCGTCCAGCGCCCAACCTTCGGGGAGCGGCAGGCCGTACAACTTCCGCGACTCGACCTTGCCCCACGACGCCTCGGCGCAGGCCATGTCGAGCACGAACGGCGGAGCGTCAACGCTCGGCACGCCCCACGCGAACGCATTGTTCGCGACCGCCGCTTGCTGGCTGCCGTACGCGGCCACCGTCGGGTACGCCGTGCTGGTCGTGCTGTAGCCGATACAGCCTTCGTTCACGGCCAGCATCACGTACACCGAAGCCGCTCCGTAGTGCTGGCTGCGAGACACCGCGACCGTGCCGGTTCCGACTTCCTTCGCCTTCTTGATGGCCAATTGCATGGCCCTGGTCGAGACGACATGTCCCATGCCCTTGTTGCCTTCGAGCACGGCCATCGCCGGCGTGTCGCAAACAGTCGTGATGCTGGCACGCGGGTCGATGTTGCCTTCGTCCATCGCCTTGATGTACCGCGGCAGTGCTCGGCTGCCATGCGAGTGAATGCCCCGCACGTCGGCATCAACCAACCGGTCGGCACACATCTCAGCCTCGACGGCGAACATCCCCTTCTTGACCAACAGCTTCACGATCCAATCGCGCAGCTCCTGAGCTTGCACAACAACTTCTTGACTGGAATCGCGAGGGATATCGGGAGTGGTCGCGGTCATGAGTCGGCTCCGTAGTGCGGGTTCAAAGGTGGTGAATTATGGAGCGAGCGGCGATGCGAGCCAAGTCGCGCGGGGCGGGATGTCATTTCGCCGCCGACCGTCGTGGTTCGATGCCCAACACTCCGTACTCGAAACGTGTTCGGCCGGCGGCTTCGAGCTGCATGCGCTCAATCGCCAGCGGCAAGCCGGTCAGAGCGGCTTCATAGATCGGGGCGGTCACGTCCCCGTAGGTCAGCAGCACCAGCACAAGGTTCTTGGATTCCTTGCGAGTGCGAAAATTGGCCAGCTTCATCGCGAAGGCCGCTGGAGTTTCGGCGCGGAATTCGGTTTGTTCGTCCGGGGTTTTGAGCGACGTGAGTCCGGACTCGGCGACGTGCAGTTCCCAGACTTCGCAGCGTTTTCGAATCTCGTTGAACGTCATCAAATGCTTGACGATTTCTTGACCGCGCCGGCCTTTCAATCGTCGAAACTCTTCCTGGATCGCGACGATTTCGTCGTCGCTGGGCGGATCGTCGTCGCGGAAACGTTGTCGTAGTAGTTTCGCGACCGTTTCGTCCGGCAAGTTGAATAACTCGGCCGCCAGTTGTCCCACGAGGTCGCGCTGGTCAAGCGCCTTATCGGTGAGCATCTCGGCTTCGCGGCGTTCCTCGGCGAGAGTGGCTCGTGTCGTTTCGACTTCCGAAATGGCCTGCGCCGCGCGAGCTTCTTCGTGCTGCGTCTGATCTCGCATCGCCAAGAATTGTGCGAAGATAACGATGAGCATCAGATCGAGCATCGGCATGAGGTTCAGCGTGACTTTGCGGCAAGCGGTCTTCATCGCAGACTCCGAATTGGTCGGGGAGTTTGCCGCGTTTGCACAAATCAGGGCAAGAGCGATTCGTCATCCCACGTCTGCTTGCGACCATTGCCCGTCGATGCTGCGCCACAAGCCGGGACGCGGGTTCTTGTCTTGCAGTTCAGACGGCAGACGATGCTGACGAACGCCGTCGTAACATTGCAGCATGGCAAAGCGTCGCATCGACGCCGGAATGCCGACCGCCGTGAAGCCCGGATGTCCAGTCGCCGGGAACGGGCCGCCGTGATTCATCGCGGGGCTGACAGCAACACCGGTCGGCATCTTGTCGTTGATCAGCCGGCCGACACGGATTCGCAGCGCCGGTTCGATGCGCGAGTACAACGCATCGTCCTGGCCGTCCTTCGCGCTGTAGATCGCGCCGGTCAGGTTGCCTTCGAGCGCGTCGAGAACCGCCAGCATCTGAGCCTCGTCCTTCGCGACGACGAACAACGAACTGTTGCCGAACGCCTCCGTTTGCAGAGCATGCGGACTCAACAGGAACTTCTCGCCAGTGACTTTCAGCAGAGTGTTGCGGAACGAAAACCCGTTGCCTCCGCCGGTTTGTCCGCCAGTCAGAACTTCGGCTCCAGCCGCGACGAGTGCTTGAATGCCGGACTCGAAGTTCCGCAGCACCCCTTCACTGAGCATCGTGCCGATCGGAGCGGACTCGAACTTCGCTCGCACGGCGTTGACGAACGACTCGGTTTGCGGGCCAGCCAACAGCAGCACCATTCCGGGGTTCGTGCAGAATTGACCGGTACCCATCAGGCAACTGGTCGTGAACTCGGCAGCGAGTTCATCCGACCGCTCCTCCAGCACTCCCGGCAGCACGCAAATCGGATTGATGCTGGAGAGTTCCAGGTAGATCGGCTTGCCCACGCGGTCGGCGGCTTCTTTCAAAATGAGTCCCGTCCCGCGAGCACCGGTGTATCCGCTGGCTCCGATGGCGGGATGCGAGACCAACCGGCAGCCATCGGCGTGACTGGTGCGATAAATCAGTTGTACGAACGCTGGCGGCAGTCCGGTTTCGCGTACCGCTTCGAGCGCTTCTTCGGCGAACAAACGAGTCGTACTCGGATGCGACGAGTGCCCCTTGGCAATCACCGGATTGCCGGCGGCGACAGCAGCCGCGAAGTCGCCGCCCGCCGCGCTGTTGAACGCATACGGAAAATTGTTCGGCCCAAAGACGACGACTGGTCCGATCGCTGCCAAGCGGCTACGGATGTTCGTCTTCGTGTCGATGGTCGGCAGTGACCAACCACCATCACGAGCGGCAGCAGCAGCTTGCCGAAGCTGATTCGTCGTCCGCGGCAGTTCGGCGATTTTCAAACGCGGTTCGACTGGCAGCCCGGTCTCTTGGTTGGCGGTCGCGATGAACTCGCCCGAGCGTGCGTCGATGCGCTCGGCGAAGCGTTCCAAGAAATTCGCAAAACGCTCGCCCGGAGCGTTCTGCAATTCTCGCGAGACTCGCGCGGCAGCGAGGATCGCGAGTTCGATCTCGGCCCACTCGCTGACGGGATATTCTCGCGGCAGCGACAATCGAGTCGCAGGATTGACGGACTGGAAAATCTGCGAACCGGACGACACTCGCCACTTGCCGTCGATCAACACACGTTCGATGCTCATTAAAGAAGACTTCTGGGGACTCATTCAAGTAGACCTCTGGGGATGGAGACGACTATTCGGCGGGAGTCTAGTCGCGGCTAGTGAATTGAGGGAGCGAGGGCGTCAGGAGTGATAAGGTGAGGGGACTTCACCTTGTCATCGTCCAACTCAGGGCCAATCAACTCCACCGGAATTCCACGGGTGGCAACGGGCGATGCGGCCGATCCCGCGCCACGAACCACGCACCGCTCCGTATTTGCGAACGGCGAGAATGAAATACTCGCTGCAAGTCGGGTGAAAACGGCACTGGCGGCCGATGAAATGGCTCAGCGTGAGCTGATACAACCGCACGGCCGCAATCAGCAGCCATCCAGGGAACAGCATCAAGCGGCGCAGCCAGATCATGACGCACCTCCGGCCATCGAGTCCTTGCTCGTGGCCGAGCCTGTTTGCGGTTCGCGGCTGCGTGCCGCCAGCTTCCTCGCGGCGCGTTTCGCCAGTGAGATCAGCGAATGCCGCAGGACATCCAACTTGAGCGGCGTGTCTCCGCGCGGTTGCACGACGAGGTCCAAGCCCGTCGGCAATTCCGCTCGCGATAGGCGAAAGACTTCGCGCAGCCGACGCTTGAGCCGGTTGCGTCTCACGGCGTTGCCGCAGCGTTTCGAGACCGCGAGGCCCAACCGCGACGCCGGACGATCATTCGGAAGTGCGATCAACGACAAGCACCCGTCGCTGATTCGTAGGCCCCGTTCGTAGACCGCGGCGAAATCCAGTCGGCTGCGGACACGCAGCATTTTTTGAAACTTCAGCGGATGTCGTGGCGAAGTCATCGGCGATTCTCGCGACTCGGCGGAGGAGGCGTATCCAAACCCTCGACTTCGCGGCGGTACTTTTCACGGAGCAATTCCAGCTCGTCGTACTTTGATTTCAACAAACCGGACCGAGTCAATCGCCTCATTCGTCGCGCTCCCACGAAAATCGTTGCCAGGACGGCGATCGTTCCTAAACCACTCACGACGACTAGCAAGACCGTCCACTTCACAGTGTCGTCCACGACATGAAATTGGTCTGAAGAGATCTTCTTGCCTCCCTTCTCTTCCGGTGCGGCATCGGGTGGTGACTTCGCCGGTGCCGATGGGACGGCCTCGTCAGCACGAATACACCCGTTGAAGCGAGTATCGCCAAACAAACCGATCAACAGCGTGCTAACACTGGTCACACAAAACAGCAGTCGTTGACGATTTTGGAAACGAGAGGAGTTCAAGGATCACCCCCTGACTTGGTGTTACCACAAACTGGCTCGTGGATCGTACGGAGCCGCCGCCGCAATCTGTTCGAACAAGCTGCGTGCGGTGGCATCGAGTTTCGGCGGCAACACTAACTTGAGGACGACGTACAGATCGCCGCGAACGCGAGTCTTCTGGTCCGGCACACCTTTGCCTCGCAACCGCAACTTCGCGCCGCTGGACGTGCCGGCCGGAATGGTGACGACCATCGGCCCTTCGGCCAACGTCGGGATTTCAACCTTCGTGCCGAGTGCCGCCTCGCTGACGGTGATCGGTACGTCGATCAGCAGGTCTGTGCCCTCGCGACGAAAATAAGAGTGCGGAGCGACCTTGATCGTGACCAACAAATCTCCCGCCGGCCCGCCACTGCGGCCCACTTGGCCCTGTCCCGCGAGCCGGATCACGCTGCCCGTCGAGACGCCCGGTGGAATCTTCATGCTCAGCCGTTCGTGCTTGCCCGCGCGGTCCAACTGCAAATCCTGAGTGCCCCCTTCGGCCGCGACTACGAACGGGATTTCAATCTCCGCCTCGATGTTCGCCCCTTGCGCGGCGCGGCCACGACGTTCCGCCTGTTGCCCAAATGGCGAACCACCCGCACCACCGCCAAACATCCCGCCGAGCAGGTCGCTCAGATCGACGTTGCCACCAAACATTTTTTGGAAGTCGACCGGCCCCGCTCCGCCTCGCCGCTGGCCTTGTTGAAACTGCGGCCCGTTCGGCCCGAACGCCGATCCGAATTGATCGTACTGCTGCCGCTTCTGAGCATCGCCAAGGACGTCCCACGCCTCTTGCACCTGCTTGAACTTCTCGGACGCAGCGGCATCGTTCGGCTTGCGGTCGGGATGATTCTCCCGCGACAGCTTTTTGTACGCCTTGCGAAGCTCGTCCGCCGAGGCATTCTTTTTGACTCCCAAAACCGCGTAGTAGTCCAGAGCCATCACTCTTCGTTTCCTTCGTTGCTCCGCACGCACTCGACTCCGAGCCGAGGTTCAAATGTGCGACGAGTGCGATCGTATCCGACTCGATCGCGGGTTTCGACGGCCGCCGACCGCCGCTTGACAAGCCGACTGGTCGAGCTAACGTACCAGCCACTTGCGGGTGTAACTCAGTGGTAGAGTGACAGCTTCCCAAGCTGTACGTCGCGAGTTCGAATCTCGTCGCCCGCTCTGTCGATCAAAGACAAAACCCGCTGCGGCTCATCGGCTGCGGCGGGTTTTGTGTTTTATGAAGATAGGCACTCTTGCCCGTCCTGTGGCTCTATTTGGCATCCCACCACCAGCGACCTTGCGGCTGGTGGCTGGTGGCGGCATGAGCGGTCATGTCCTTCAACGTCGTGGATGACTTCATTACGTCACGATCGCGGACGACCGACATCAGGTCGCCTCGGACACCGCCTGCTACTTGCACGACGATGTCTTTGCCGCGATAGACGCGATGGTTCGCGACCGATTCGACTTCACGCGGAGCGGCGTAGACCGCGGGTTCGTACATCCCGTGCGGCGCAAACGAACCGAATTCCCAGCCGATACGGTTGGCAACTCCCTCGTTCTTCAAGAGCGCGGCGACCAGTGCGAGGTCGAACACGTTTTGCAAATCGGCGAACGCGATGTCACGCTGAGCCAGTTCGGCGTAATGCTGTGTGAAGTTCGCGGCGAACGTGCGATTCGTCGCGTCGGCCTTTCCGGTCCCGACTCGTTCACCTTTTTCGGTGAAGTACTGATTTTCGGACAGGCATTGCACCGACGGGCCTTGGATTTCAAAGACATTGTGATCCGGGCTGTGCAGGATCGCGTCGTACTTCATTGTCAGCCACCAACGCAGGGCGTCGAGCTTGCTCGATTTCTGTTCTTCGACGGTCAGCAACTCGAAGATGCTGGGGACGTGCGGTCCCCCTTCGAGCTTGCCGATGCCAATCATCTTCAGCCGGTAATCGGCTTCGATGACGACGCGAGACACGCGTGAGTCGCGCGGCACACCCCACAGTTCAATGTCCTGCGGGCCGAGCTTGCTCTGCAGTTGATTGACCCAACCTTTCACGGCACCAGAATCCAACGGGCCGCGAGCATTCGACTGCTCGACGAACGCTTGGATTTGTTGGAGTCCTTCCGGGCGTGGATTGAATGAGCAACCAAAGTTCTGCTGGCCTTCGTTCGAGAACGTCCGCAGCACCGTGACCAGATCGTCAAGTTGCAACGTCGGCCGGCCGCTCTTCACGCCGACGGCATTACCGTTGCTGTCGTACTTCCAGGCTTCCGACGGGCCACCGATCAGCACGTCACGCGACTTCTGATCCACGATGACGTACTTGAGCTGCGTGATGCCGGCGAGATTCTTCATCGTCTCGACAATCGGACGACCTTCGGTCAACCGCGCCGAGGCTGCTCGTTCCAATTGCGTCAGCGACACGAACCGCAGATCTGATTGCTGAGCGATCTCGGCATTCAAATCGGCCTTGCGAGCGGCGACTCCCAACGCCTTCAAGCGGCCGGTGTGCTCCTCTTTTTTGAGCGACGCCAGCAAGCCGTTGGGGCTGACCGCAACACCGTTTTGGTATGGGGTCATGGTGCCCCCTTCGCCCTGACCGGCCAGCCAAGGACCGCTGGTCTCGGTTTCGATCAGCGTCATCAGCGATTGAAAGTCGGCGATCACACCGCCGCTGAGCGCCTGCTGCCGAGCTTGTTGTCCGGCCGCTTGTGGTCGCTGCGATTGATCGATCTGTCGCGTCGTGCCGCGTGCGGCCGAAGCATCGCCGGCTTTCAATTGAGCGTTCGCAATCATGCCGAGCAGATTCGCTCGTTCTTTCGGATCATCGACTTCGCCTGCCGCATTGATCGCCGCGGCGAACTCACCGAACGCCACCTGCCGTTCGATTTTTCGCTGAGCGTCACCGGCTCGCGGAGCATCGGCAGTGGCCAACAGCGTCATGCCGGCCGAAGCCAAGGCGGTCACCACGACCACGCCGAGACGTTTCTGAATTTGCCGACCAAACCAACCGTGAATGTGCCACACCATGAGGGAACTCCTTGCCGCCACCTGTGCGGCTGGTCTGCGATGCGGCATCCTGCCTCGTCTTTCGTCGGCGCTCCACCGACACGCTTCGGTATTAGATCGTCCCTGATGCCGGAAGCGTCAAGAATAATGTGACGGATTCTTGCAGCCGCTCCCATCCGCCACGAGCCGCTCCAGACAACACAAAAAACCGGCAGATCGTGCCGCCGCGCGCTCGGCGATGTTCGTCGAGTCCCTTCGATCGGCGAATCTTCGCCGATCGAAACGTCCGGCACGAACGGCACGGTGGAAGGACGAATGACGAAGGGGTGTGGCAAATGTTTTTGGCGGGTGGAGATGAACGCCAAGGTGATCCAGTTGGCTTTGCACAAGAAGTAGGGTAGGCATGTCCCACCATCCAACAGGTGGTCATGGTGGGCTGTGCCCACTCTACAAATGGGTCCGTAATTTCTTGTGCAAAGCGGACCGGAGTTCTTGTTTTCATCGCAGCCGCTGGGACTTTCTAGTTGAGTGTTGCGAACTCGCGTGCAACCTTGGCGGCCCCTTCAAGCAATCGTTCCAGCGTCAACCGGTGCGTCTCAGAACAACCCCAACACCGACTGGCCGTGTTCAACGAGGCGGCGTGGGCGATTGAGCGAGTCGTGGTACTCGGTGGCGGGGTCAATGCCCAAGGCGTGATAGATCGTGGTGATGAGGTCGTAAGGGTGTACCGGATTGCTTTTCGGCCAAGCGGCGAAGCGATCGGATTCGCCGTAGACCTGACCCGGCCGCACGCCTCCGCCTGCGATCAGGCACGAGTAGCATTCGGGCCAGTGATCTCGCCCACCAGGGCCGACGTTGTCGGTCGTCGCCACGCCGATCTTCGGCGAACGGCCGAACTCACCAATCGCCACGACCAAGGTTTTCTCCAACATGCCGCGTTGCGCAAGGTCAGCGATCAGCGCGGACATGGTGCGGTCGAAGAACGGGCAACGGTGTTCGCGCAGCGTTGGGAAGTTATTGCGATGCGTGTCCCACGAGCCGTCCGGGCCGGGGACCGGTTCGTCGTCGGATCGAGCGGGCCACGTCACTTGGACGAAGCGTGTTCCGGCTTCCACCAGTCGTCGAGCCAGCAAACAGCTCTGACCAAACCGCGTCCGACCGTAGCGGTCGCGAGTCGCATCGGACTCCGCATCGAGCCGAAACGCCTGCACGGCTCGATGTGATTGCACCAGTCCGAGCGCTCGTTCGTAGTAGGTGTCGAAGGTCGCCGTCGTCCTGACCGAGTCCCGTTGCGCGTCGATGCTCGCCCGCAGATCGACGCGAGAGAGCAGCCGGTTCAAAGTCACATCGCCGGGCAGCGCGAAGGCGTCGAGCTTCAGCGGTTGAGTCGGATCGTCATACATCGTGAACGGGTCGAAGCCCGCGCCGAGAATTCCCGCCGACTGCCCGACACCGACTTCCTTTCCCTCTTTGACCGGGCCACAGACGGCCACATTGCTCAGACCGCCGGACGGTGAGGGACGCTGGCGAGCCACAATCGAACCAACCGACGGCAGATCGTCTCGTGACGGCGGCACGGCCAATCCCGTCACCGAAAAGTTTGCCGGGTCGGTCCCGGTCATCAGCATGTAGATCGCCGAACCGTGATTCCGCAGTCCCTTCGGATTGACCCCCATCGACCGGATGAGCGTGAAGTGCTGGGCCTGCTCGGCGAGCATCGGCAGCACCTCACCCAGCATCATCCCCGGAGCTCGCGTCACGATCGGTCGGAACTCGCCACGAATTTCCGCCGGTGCGTCGGGCTTCGGATCCCACAAGTCGATGTGACTCGGTGAGCCTTGCAGATAGACCAAGATCACCGCTTCAGCAGTTGCGGGGCGGCTGACAATTCGCGCGGAGACGTTTGCACTCGGAGCGGCTTGCAGCGCTTGTTGCCGCAGAAACGCCGGCAGCCCCAATCCAAACAGCGACAGTCCGCCCACCGTCAACAGCTCTCGCCGCGACGGGGTGTCACACAATCGCCCGGCAGAAGAGTGGATCGAAAACATGCTTCGTCCGTCCAACCAAACTGAAATCAGCAAACAAACGCCGACAAAGTTCTTGAACTCCCAATCAGAGGGGGAGCATCGTACCAACGCCGTCATGTCGCAACGAGTCGCATTTTGATTCACTGGCACCTTTCAGCTGAAGCGGTGTTGGTGGCAGCTCGTTCGGCCGACTCGTAGGATTGCGTCGCACTTAGAGTTTGACCGTCGGCCCACTGGAGACAGAGATGCGACGAGCGATTCGGGATTGTGTGTTCGTGATCTTCATCTTCGGAATCACGTCAACGATCGGTTGGGGTCAAGCGTCACAGCCGTTGTCCGAGGCGCAGCGGCAGACGTTTGAGCGGGAGATGGCCGAACTCAATATCCTGCGGCCCTACCTTGGTGCCGACCAACTCATTTTTTTGAAGGGACTGACGTGGGCGTTGAAATACGACCGCGACTTCACTCCGGCGGATGTCGCACTTTTGGAGAAATCCATCCAGCGTGCCCATGAGCGTCACAGCCTTCAGCCTGACGAGGTCTGTCCTTGGGGCACTCGCCGAGGCAAGCTCGTTCTGGGATATCGCTCGAAAGTCGATGACTCGGTGCAGCCCTACGGCTTGATCGTTCCAAAGAGTTACGACCCCGTGAAGACGATCCGGCTGGATGTTGTCTTGCACGGCAGCACGCGTCCGGTCGGGATCAGCGAATTGAAATTCATTGCGCGGTTCGACGAAGGGGACGGCGAGAATCCATCGCCGCCGGACCAGCCCTTCATCGAATTGCATCCGCTGGGACGAGTCGAAAACTGTTACCGCTGGGCCGGCGAAACGGATGTCTTCGAGGCCATCGACGATGTTTGCGAGCGGTACAACATCGACCGTAATCGAATCGTGCTGCGTGGGATGTCGATGGGCGCATCGGGAACATGGCATCTCGGATTGAAATATCCCGCTCGCTTCGCTGCGCTCGGCCCGTACTGCGGCTACGTGGACACTCACAAGTTTTCCGAGACGCCGCTGGCAAACTTCGTCAAAGTCGGGCCGCTGCCGGAACATCAGGAACTCGGCCTGCACATGCTGGATTCGATCGACTACGCCGCCAACGCCGGAGTCGTTCCGGCCATCGCCTGCATGGGTGAGAAAGACGTCTTCTTTCAGGCTCACGTCCTCATGGGCGAAGCGATGCAGCGCGAGGGGCTGACGATGACCAACCTCATTTCGCCCGGCACCGGTCACGTCATCGACCCGGTCACCCACGCTGAGCAAATGCGTCGCATCGCCGAGCATGTCGCTGCTGCTCCACGTCGTCCGAGTGAATTGCGGTTCGTCACTTGGACGCTCAAGTACCACCGCTGTCATTGGCTGGAAGTGCTCGGACTGGATCAGCATTACGCCCGGGCGGAGATTTCCGCCAAGCTGCTCGACGACACGCTGGTCATCGACGAACCGCGAAACATCAATCAGTTTGCGATTCAGTGCCGGAGACTTCCGGCCACACCAAAGAAGGTACGAATTGCAAAATCCGAGTTCGCGTTTCCACAGAACTTTGCCCCCGACGAACGTCACGTCACCTGCACTCGTCATGGCGATCAATGGCGTCTTGAAGACGGAGACGGCGAGATTCAAACAACCAGGAAACGTCCCGGCTTGCAAGGCCCGATTGACGATGCGTTCACTTCGCCGTTCTTGTGCGTACGCGGCACAGGGAAACCTTGGAACCCGGCTGCTCAAACCTACGCGGAGGCTAGCTTGCGCCGCTTTGCCGACGAATGGCATCACTATTTTCGAGGCGAGTTGCCAATTAAAGACGACACTGCCGTGACGGATGAGGACGTCATGACTCGCAACCTGATTCTCTTCGGCGATCCCAGCAGCAATTCGTGGATTGCCAAAGTGCTACCGCATCTCCCGCTGACATGGTCAAGCGAATCTTTGAAGTTCGGTGGCGGAGAATATTCCTCGACAAGTCACATTCCCGCGCTGATTGCCCCCAATCCATTGACCTCGACTTTTCCAGAGAAGCATTACGTCGTGCTCAACAGCGGCCACACGTTTCGCGAGGCGGAGTTGGCAAAGCTCAACTATCTGCTGTACCCGCGCTGGGGCGATTGGGCGGTTTTGCAAATTCCGTCGGATCAGAAATCATCCGAGCCGTTGACCGAGAAAGTGATCCGGGCTGGCTACTTTGATGAGCAGTGGCAATTCAAAAAGTAGCTTCGACTCCCTCGTCCGAGCCAACGAACGGACGAGAGCGTCCATTCAATAAACCTTCGGAGGTCTCCCATGAATCCAGCGTCTGCCGATTCGCTGTCTCGTCGTCATCTGCTCGGTGCGTTCGGCGGTCTCGCGCTGTTGAACCATGCCGTGGCTCAGGAGAACAATCCCGCCGCACAGGTGGCCGATTCGGCATCCACCATTCGCATCACGGCGATGAAGACGCATCGTGTGCAGAGCAAGGTCTATGTCGAGCTTTCGACCAGCGCGAAAATCACCGGCTGGGGTGAGGTCAGCGCGCTCGTGCCGACGGCGGCGGAAGAACTGACGAAATCGCTGTTCGAGTTGCTCGACGGCGAGAACCCAACGCGGATCGAGCACCTCTGGCAAAAGTTGTTTCGCGCCCACCGCGACATTCGCGGCGGGCCGTTCATGAGTCACACGCTGGCCGGAATCGACATGGCGTTGTGGGACATCACCGACAAGCTGTGGGGTGTGCCGGTGTATCGGCTGCTCGGCGGACCGTGCCGAGACAAGATTCGCGTCTACCCGACCTCGAAAGCACACAAGGTTCCGCCGCACGGCATCTACGATCATTCGGGAAAGCCCAACGAAATCGAGCGGATGGTCAACGCGATCAAGCAGACTCGCGAGCGAGTCGGTCCCGACGGCACCGTGATGTTCGACGCTCACTGCGCTGTGCCGCCGGCCACACTGATTCAACTCGCGGCGGCGGTCAAACCGTATGACGTACTGTTCTTCGAGGAGGTCGCTGTCCCCGGCAACATCGAAGTCTTCAAGCGGCTGAAGGAACAAATCCCAATTCCGATAGCGACTGGTGAGCGCGACCACACGATTTGGGAATTCATCCCGTACCTGCACGAGCGGTGCATCGACATCCTGCAACCCGACGTCGCTCACTGCGGCGGCATCACACAGATGCGCAAGATCGCGATCCTCGCCGAGGCGTATCACGTCCCGCTGGCTCCGCACTGCACGACCTCACCGCTGGGCGCGACCGCCAGTCTCAGCGTCGGAGCTTCGATCCCATTTCTGTTGATTCACGAGACGGCTCCCGGTTCGTTGCAGTGGGGCGAACAATTCATGAACCGCCCCTGGACCGTGGACGACAAAACCGGCTACGCGACTCTTCCGGAAGGCCCCGGACTCGGCGTGCAAATCGACATCGTGAAGCTTCAGAAGCTTGCGGCCGATCCGAACTACAAGTGGAAGTTTCCACGAGTCACGCTGCCCGACGGTTCCGTGGCGGACTACTGACCTGTTCGACAAAACGGCCAAGCCACGAACATCATCCAGATCTTGTTTGAGCCGCCCGCGCGACATCCTGGGGCGCACCGGAATTCCGACGTTCGACAACTTCTTGCGGCCCAGCCGACAACTCTTGTGAAAGGAACCTTGCCATGCGTGACAGACTGCGAAGTGTTGTGCGAGTCGTAGCCATTGCTCTGTTGTTGAGCACAGTGGCTCACGCTCAGGAAAAGCAAACCATCACACAGGGCCAGCGAGTCTATTCGGTCGGCCACAGCTTTCACGTCTTCATGCCAGCGATCCTCAACGACATCGCTCAGGCGGCTGACATCAAGGACCACAAGCAAGTCGGACTGTCGTCGATTGGTGGTTCTCGCGTCATCCAGCATTGGGAAGTGGCCGACGACAAATTCAAATCGAAGGCATTGTTGACGGAAGGCAAAGTCGATGTCTTGACGATGGCTCCGATCTTTTTGCCGGACGACGGCATCGAAAACTTCTGCAAGCTCGCGCTGAAACACAATCCCAACATCCGCATCACGATTCAGGAATTCTGGTTGCCGAACGATCGGTTCAATGTCGAAAACTTTCGAGCGGCACATCCCGAACCCGATCGCAATGCCCGGTCATTGAAAGAACTGCGAGAGCAGCACGAGGCCTACTTCAAGTCGATTGACGAATACGTCCTCAAGCTGCGTGACAAGTTCGACACAAAAGCAATCTACGTCGCGCCTGTCGGCCAAGCGGTGCTCGCACTGCGTGAGAAAGTCGCTGCGGGCGAAGTTCCTGGGATCAAGCAACCGTCGGAACTCTTCACCGATACCCTCGGCCATGCGACTCCGACCGTTCAAGTGCTCGTGGCGTATTGCCATTTCGCGGTCACTTATCGCCGCAGTCCAGTCGGACTGCCGATGCCGGCCGCGCTGGCTCGTGCGAAGACATCTGCCGATCCCGCGCTGGTGAAGCTGCTGCAAGAACTGGCTTGGCAAGCTGCCACCCAACATCCGCTGAGTGGTGTGAAGGCCGATTGAACTCAGTAAGCGGTGGAATCTGTCAGAATCATTCCGTTTGTTCCGAACAAATCTGAACTCTGACGAGTTCAGCTACGATGACTTTGTGCAGCGATCTGTTCTCGTCAGAGTTGTCTGGTTAATTTATTCGCCGCCTCGGTTGATGTTGTCCCGCCGCCTCAAGGTTGTGAATCGTGATGAGCAAATCCTCGTCTTTGTCGCCTTCGTGGACTCGGCGTCGAGCGTTGCAAGTTGGCTCGGCTGGAGTGCTCAGCCTGTCGTTGCCGCAATGGTTGGCCGTGCAAGCTCAGGCTGCGAGCCAGAAGAAATCCGCTGCGAAGAATGTGCTGGTCGTGCTCGAACAGGGCGGCCTGTCCCATATCGACACCTGGGATCCGAAGCCCGATGCGATCGCCGAACATCGCAGTCCGTTCAAGCCGATCTCAACCAACGTCCCTGGAACTCATTTTACGGAGTTGCTGGCGAACACCGCACGAGTCGCCGACAAGCTCTCCGTTGTCCGCTCGATGCGACATCCGAAAGCGGGAGCCAACGGACATCCCGACGGAACGCAATACATGCTGTCGGGCTCGCATCCCAGCAGTCCAATGGAGATGCCGGACATCGGCTGCGTTGCCACAAAGATTCTCGGCAGTGAGTGCCGCGACTTGCCGCCGTACATCATGGTTCCCGGCAACGACGAGCAGAATGCGTCGGCGCGCACCGGCTTCCTGCCCGCGGCATCACGAGTCTTCAAGACCGGAGGCAGCGACGTCTCGGCACCGAACTGGAAAGTCGCCGACTTGCTGCCGCGTGGCGAGAACGCCGGACCACGATTGAACGGTCGCCGCGAGATGCTGGCATCGCTAGATGCCCGCTTCGCCGGAACGCGCAATGTCGATGGCATGGACCGCTTCTATTCGCAGGCGTTCGACACGTTGACCAGTTCGCGTGTGGAAGCCGCGTTCAATCTTCAATCCGAGTCTCCCGCAACGCGCGAACTGTACGGTCGCGGTCATCGCGGAGCTTGCTATCTGGTTGGTCGCAAGCTGATCGAAGCGGGCGTCCGATTCGTAACGGTCGATGTCCGCTGGCCGTTTTCTGAAGAAGTTCCCGGCGGCTTCAATCTGAACTGGGACCACCACGACTTGATCTACACGTCCGGATCGTGTGGCACGATCCGGGACAAAGCTGGCGGTGAAGGCCGCTACGGCATCGGCCACTGGGTCATGATGGGCAGCACGGATCACGCCTTCGCCGCGCTGATCCAAGACCTTGATCAACGCGGCCTGCTGGCCGAGACTCTGGTGTGCTTCATCACCGAGTTCGGCCGCACGCCGCGACTCAATGCCTTCCAGGGTCGCGATCATTGGGAGCACGCGTATTCGATCGTCTTCGCCGGAGCTGGCACACCCGGCGGCCGAGTCATCGGCAAGACCGACCCCGACGGCGGCTATGTGATCGACTCGCCGCACACGCCCGAAGACTATGCCTCGACCATCTACGAAAAGCTCGGCATCGACCGCTCGCAGCCGATCTACACGTCCGCCAATCGCCCGGTCTATTTCGGTCACGCCGCCGAACCGATTGCCGACGTGATGTAGCTTCTCTTCGAGAGGTCTATTCATCGAACCGGCTGCGATTGATCCCAAGATTCTGCTGGCGTTGTGGCTGTTCGCGACGATCAAGGGAGTCGGCAGCGTTCGGGGCAGGTTGCTGCCGGACAGCTTCTGGTGTCGAGAACATCCCGCCTCAGTGCGGCAGCAGGTGCGGGCCGTCGGTCTTGTACGCTCCGACGCCACCTTGGTCGCGGCGGCCGTGGTGCCAGCCGAGCCAGATGCGTTTGGTGAAGAGGCGGCCGTGATAGTCCCAGCCCCAGGTGCCTTCGTGGGTGCAGCGGGCGTCGCCGTGGAAGGCTGCTCCGCCGCCGACGTAGCAGCCCGACTCGTGGCAGCCGTAGGACGGGCGTGCCCAGCGCGAGATGCACTGTGGCCAGCCGGCGCGGGCGTGGCGATCGTAGCGCTCGCAGGTGTCGCAGTGGTGGTCGTTGGCTTGGATCGCGGCACAACTCGAAACGAGTATGCCAATGACGAACAGTGCGATGCGGCGAGTGAGAGATTTGGAGTGAGCCATCATGGCGTCTCAGTTGAGTCAGCCTGGAAAGGCTGACCGACGGGTTAGGCGAATGGATTGCGGTTGAATTTCTGGTACGGCAGACGAGTGCGGCGGACTCGGAAATCGTCGGCTTCTGTGCCGTCGGGCGGAGTGAAGCCTTTCGCTCCAAAGAACGTCACGACATCGTCCTGATCGACACCGTCACCGCTGATGCCGAAGCCGCCGATCAGCACGGCAGAGTCGTAGATCGGTGCGCTGCCGGGGAAGAAAATGATGCCGTTTTGGTTGGCGATGTTGGCGGCTTGCCGGAAATTGCGGCCGACATTGAATGAGTCGAAGCCAAGCACCGAGACGAACGCGGTCGAGGCGACCGGTGTGTCGAAATTCTCGACCGCTCCGGCGGCGATGGTCGGATTTTTCGACTTCAGCAAATCAGTCTTGAAGCCGGGGTCGTTGAGGATCGAGAAATCTCCGGGCTTGCTGCCATCGACACCTTGAGGAAAGCGAGGTTCGGCCAAAAAGCGGAACGTGCGGTTGCTGAACGCAGTGCCGAGCGGAACGTCGGAGACGCCGTTGTTGTCGTCGTCCACCTGGTCCACGAGATTGTCAGCCAACTGCGTGTGGTCGGCGTAGTAGGCCGTGTTGCGAGCCTTCGCGACCGCGACGTCGATCGAAAAGATCGTCGAGTCGTGCTGGCGGTACAGGCCGAGGATGTTGCCGTCCGTGTCAGTGACGGCCATCACCATGCGTGTTCGCGCACTGGGACCGGTCGTCCCTTTCGTTGGGTTCGTAACCTTGAGTCGAATCGCGGCGCGTGTGGCGTTGGCCGTATCGATCGCTTGCAGGATGATTGTCTCTGCGTCGGAATCAACGGGGGGCTTCACGAGCCAGCCTTCGGGGACTTCGAGTCCGCTGCGCAAGAAGACATTGTCCTCCAGCGTGGTCGGGTCCATGTCTGGGCCGGGGGTAACGAACGGGGTTGCTCCTGTGTTCGAGCCGACGCCGAGCTTCTTGCCGGCCGAGATCACCGTGCGCACGCCGGTGACTCCCGGCGTCGGACCGATGATTTGCAGCGTGATGCCGACGAGATCAATTCGTCCGAAGGGCAACACGAACGGCACTGCAGCGAAGATGTTTCCGTCGGCGTCAGTGATCGCACCGATCTTGTCCTTCGCGCTGAGTCCACCGAACACCGCACCTCCGGCGGCGGCGTAGGCGATGTATTCCGCCTCGATCACTTTCGGAGCGTTTGTGCGTTGAGCCTCGGATTGTTTGATGCCGGGGACGAAACCTTGCTCGAATGTCGCGTCGCCAAGTTGTTGTGGGCCGGTTCCGTCCGCATCGACCGTGCCCGGGAAGAAGACGCCGATGCCGCCGACCACGTCGAAGCCGTGATACAGCGGAATACCGCCGGGCAGAGTCGCGATGCCGCGTGACTGCGCGGTCATCAGGCGCGCCGACGTGAAGCCGTAGCTTTCGGGAGCTTCGAGGTCTTTGCCTGGTTCGTAGGTCGCGTTGAAGCGTCCGGACAGCAGAATGTCGTTGCCGCCGATGATGGTCAGAGTCGGATCGGTTGTCTCTCGAACTGAGCCGATCCCCGGATGGACGATGCTGTCGCGATTCGTGTGCTCGATGCCAAACAGGTCGACCTGCGGTGTGTGAGCGATCGCGGGCGGGAAGTGTCCGCCGATGCCGATCGGCGCAACGAAGCCGGGGCCGCGCTTCGTCAGGTCGGACTCGTTCGGGTTCGATTGTATCTCGCGTTGCGTGATCGTGGACTGGCTGATGTTCCGAATCGTCCGCGAAGTCAGCGGGCCAACGGTTGGCATGTCTCCAGCCGGGTCGGCTCCGGTTTCGGGATCGATCCGTGAATCCGCCGTTCCGTTCGCGAAGAACGCAGCGGTGCGAGCTTTCGCGACAGCTCCGTCGATCGCAAACACGAGCGTTTCCTCTTCGGAACTACCGGGGTCGATCAAGCCATTCCCGTTACCGCCGTTGGAGATGGCGTCAATACCGTCAATGGTTCCGTTGGCGTTCTTGTCCTCGCCCGGATCCAACAGGCCATTGACATTCTTGTCCTCGGTGATCACCGACTGCTCAACACGCACTCCCAGAATTCGTCCGCCGCGATCGACGACTGCGATGATGGCGTCTTCCGAACTGGTTGCGACGGCCGCGCGATTCAGCAGCAGATTGACTTCGTCAGCGGTGATTGGTGTGACGGCCAGAAGCTGTCGGGGCTCCAGACATTCGATCGGTGACGCTCGGCGGCGTGCTCGGCGAGAGGTGCGGCGCAGGAATGAGAACAACCGAGACATGAGCGAAAATCCCTTTGGCCCGAAGATTCCTCAGATTGGCAGTTGCTCGCGCAAATTATTTGCCCCGGAACCCCGAGGTTCCCCGAGTTTCGTGGTTTTCACGATCCGCACGGGAACGGGCCTTTCCATCATCGGGCGTTAGAACCGTACTCAACGGATTGATTTTCTTTCGTCGGCAGAACCGATGAAAGCGGAAAAGCCGTGGCTCATCGGTGGGGCGCGGCTGGAGTGTTTTCACGCAGGGATGCGGGTCGCGCGAAGCTGGCGCGGCGACGTGTCTTCAAGGATGAGACGCACAGTGCCGCGACATTCGGAGACGTCCGGATTACCGTTGCTACGGCTCGACACGCGATGTCGAGCCGTTCGCGCACGCCCCAATTGCGCCGTTGAACTACCGACGCAAGGTCGAGGACGGTGCATAGCCTCAAAGAGCCTGCGATACGCCGCGATCAGCCTCGTCGTGATGCTCACTTGGAGTACGCTGTTTGCCGCGTCACCGCCCCTCAGGCCAAGAGTGGATTTGCTCACGGACATTGAGTCTGAAGAGGAGACTCCGTTCGCCGAGTGGGCCATCGCGGCCGAGGAAGAGATGGATGAGACGGCCGATGAGGAAGAGGAACTCTTCAACGACGAGCCGTTGCCAACCTCTGGCGATGACATTCGCCCACCGGTTTTGCGAAGGCCGTTCGAGCCGACGTTCCCCGAGTCCGATCCGCTGTTGCTGCCGGAATTGCCGCTCGAACCGGGCACGCTCTTCGCCTATCCGATGGATGCACCGCTCGGTTTCACAGGCCCCAGCAGTGTGCTCCCCAGCGAAGGCCAAGAGAGCAGCCACTTCGTCCCGATGGAGGATCGCTGGCGATCCGGATTCCCCGAATGGGATCGCTACGGCAAGGGCTATCCGCCGGAGGACGACTACCCGTACATACAGGGCAACATTCTCGACCCGTACAACCAAAACGTGCTGAAGGGCGATTTTCCGATCTTCGGTCAGCACACGTTTCTGAACCTCACCGCGACGAACCTGACGATCCTCGAAGCTCGTCAAGTGCCGACGCCGACGACGCCGTTCGAAAGTACGGGCGGAGCGGGCCAAACGGAATTCTTCGGCAACCCGAATCAATTCTTCGTCTCGCAAAACCTCCTGCTGTCGTTCGATCTCGTTCACGGCGACGGAGTGTTCAAGCCGGCGGACTGGCGCATCAAGCTGACGCCGATTTTGAATTTGAATTACCTCGACGTGCGGGAATTGGGCATCGTCAATCCAAACGTCGATCACGGCACGACGCGGTTTCGAACGGACGGGGCGCTCGAAGAGTGGTTCTTCGAGACCAAACTGGCCGACACCAGCCCGTACTACGATTTCGTTTCGGTGCGAGCCGGTTCGCAGCAGTTCGTCAGCGACTTTCGCGGCTTCATCTTCAGCGACGTCAACCGCGGCGTGCGACTGTTCGGCAACAACAATGCCAATCGCGATCAATACAACGTCGTCTTCTTTGACCAGACTGAGAAGCAGACCAACAGCCTGCTCAACACGTTCGATGACCGGCATCAGAACACGCTGATCGCGAACTATTACCGCCAGGATTTTCTGTTTCCCGGCTACACGGCTCAAACCAGCTTTCATTGGAACCGCGACGGGCCAAGCACAGAGTTTGACAAGAACGATTTTCTCGTCCGCCCCGATCCGGTCGGTGTGTTTCAGCCGCACAAGGTCGATGCGTATTACCTCGGCTGGGCGGGGGACGGGCACATCAATCGGGTCAATGTCAGCCATGCGTTTTATTGGGTGCTCGGTCGCGACACGCTCAACCCGCTAGCCGGCAAGTCGCAGGACATCAATGCTCAGATGGCCGCATTGGAGTTGTCGTACGACCGCGATTGGATGCGTTTCCGCAGTTCGTTCTTCTGGGCCAGTGGCGACAAGGACATCGACGACGACAAGGCCACCGGCTTTGACACGATTCTCGACAATCCCAACTTCGCCGGCGGCGGCTTCAGTTATTGGCAGCGGCAAACCATCGGGCTGTTCGGCGTGAACCTTGTCAATCGCATGAGCCTTGTGCCTGACTTGCGGTCGAGCAAATTCCAAGGCCAATCGAACTTCGTGAACCCCGGTTTGTTTCTGCTGAATTTCGGAGTGGACTTCGATGTCACTCCGAAACTGCGATTCGTCAACAACTGTAACTTCCTGTGGTTCGATCAGATCAACGTGCTGGAACGATACGTCTTCCAAG
This sequence comes from Candidatus Kuenenia stuttgartensis, assembly GCA_945861865.1. Lineage (GTDB taxonomy): Bacteria > Planctomycetota > Planctomycetia > Planctomycetales > Planctomycetaceae > SXKJ01. The sequence goes on from CAMAWN010000082.1 coordinate 23,717, forward strand.
AGAGAGTTCGCAGGCAGATCGGTACCGATCTGAGCACCGGCGTCGAGTACCGGCCGTTCCTGAACAACAACGTGATCATCATTGGCGGCGTTTCCGGGCTGATTCCGGATCGCGGCTTCAAAGACCTCTTCAATCGCAACAACGGTAGCCAAAACGGATTCTTCGCCAGCTTTTTGCAAATCGACCTCACGTATTAGTAGCCCTGTCGCTCCGCGACAGGAAAGCGGAGGAACCAGCGACTCTCAAACAACAACATCATCGCCGGCGTCGAGAGACGTTCGGCACTCCTGTCGCGGAGCGACAGAGCTACTGTTGAGACAAGGACGTCTCTGATATGCGACTCATATTCTCCATTCTGTTCGCGATGCTGCTGCTCGATGGCGGCAGCTCTTTTGCCGGTGAGCCGACACTCAAAGCCGCGATTCAAAAACTCCAGCGGCGAGATCCGGCAGTGCAGCCGGCAGCGATGCGGCAACAAGACCTGATTCCGCCAGCTCCCGATGAGCCGCTCAAGCCGCGAGTTCACGGTGGCCTGCGCGAACCGCTGCGACTCGATGAGTTCAGCCTGATGCGTCAGACGACCGATGAGGCGTACGCCAAGAGTTGGGGTTGCATCCAATGCCACAAGAACACCGGTGATATGCACAAGCCGGGGACGACGCATCTCGGCTGTGTCGACTGCCACGGCGGCGATGCGACCACGAACAACAAATGGCAGGCTCACGTCCAGCCGATTTTCCCAGACGTGTGGGCCACGTCGGCGAATCCGGTGCGGTCCTACACGGTGCTCAATCACGAAAGCCCGGACTTCGTCCGCTTCGTGAATCCCGGTGACTTGCGGATCGCGCACCTGTCGTGCGGCACGACCGGCTGTCATCCGAAAGAAACGCTCGAAGTCAAAAAGAGCATGATGACTCACGGTTGCATGCTGTGGGGCGCGGCTCTGTACAACAACGGCGCGGTGCCGAAGAA
>CAMAWN010000083.1 GCA_945861865.1 Candidatus Kuenenia stuttgartensis
GGGCACTTTTGGACGTTCAGTTATCCGGTCGTGGACGATGCCGAGCAGCCCACCGGCGAACGCATTTCCTTCAGCACCACCCGTCCCGAAACCATGCTCGGCGACACGGCCGTCTGCGTGCATCCGACGGACGAACGCTACACGCACCTCATCGGCAAGCATGTGCGCATTCCGGTCAACGGGCGAATCATCCCGATCATTGCGGATGCTCTGCTCGCGGACAAAACGTTGGGGACGGGGTGCGTGAAGGTCACGCCGGCGCATGATCCGAACGACTACGCCTGCTATCAGCGCAACAAGCAGATCGGCGTCATCAACATCCTCAATTCGGACGGCACGCTCAACGAGCACGGCGGCCAGTATCAGGGCTTGACGATGCTGGAGGCTCGCAAGCAGGTCGTGCAGGAAATGAAAACGCTGGGCCACTTCGAGAAGGTCGAGGACCGCACGATCCCGCTGATGCACAGCGACCGTTCGAAGACCCCCATCGAGCCGTACTTGAGCGACCAGTGGTTCGTGAAGATGGACACGCTCGCCGAGGCCGCCATGCAAGCCGTCCGCGACGGCAAGGTGAAATTCTTCCCGTCGCGTTACACGACCAGCTACATGGACTGGCTCGGCGAGAAACGGGACTGGTGCATCAGCCGCCAGCTCTGGTGGGGACATCGCATTCCGGTGTGGAGCAGAGTTGAGAGTCGAGAGTCGAGAGTGGAGAGTGCCGGCCTGAAGGCGATCGCTGCGCTCGGAGGCAAGCTCTCGGCCGACGGCGTGAGCTTTGTGTTTGACAGCGACAAATCGGACTCGATGACTGCTCGCTGGGTTGATGGACCAACGGCGAATGAGTCAACGCTCCTCGTCTGCGTGGACATGGGGCACGACGACATCGAGACGCAACTCAATGCCGCTGGCTTCAAACAAGATGAAGACGTGCTCGACACTTGGTTCAGTTCGGCGCTGTGGCCGCACGCGACGCTCGGTTGGCCGGACACGGAACACAATCCGCCAATAGTCGATGGCAAGACAGAACTGCCTTCGCCCGCCACCAACGAAGTGCTCCCCTACTTCTACCCCGGCAACGTGCTGGTGACGTCGCGGGACATCATCACGCTGTGGGTGGCTCGGATGGTGCTGACGGGGTTGTACAACCTGGGGGAGGTGCCGTTCCGGCATGTCTGCATTCACCCCAAGATTCTCGACGGGTTTGGGCAGACGATGTCGAAGTCGAAGGGGAACGGCGTCGATCCGCTGGACCTGATCGACAAGTACGGCACCGACGCCGTGCGGTTCACCATCGCCAGCGTCGCCGGCGAAACCCAGGACGTGCGCCTGCCCGTCGGCTACGAATGCCCGCACTGCGGCAATGTCATCCCGCAAACGCTGGAACACCAGAAAGCGGTCCCCGGCGGCGGTGCGAAACCGCGCGTCAAATGCGCCAAATGCAAAACCGCCTCGCAGTACAGCAGCCCCTGGTTCGAACCCGATCCCGGTGAACCGGTCGCCCGCGTCGTCAGCGAACGCTTCGAGTACGGCCGCAACTTCTGCAACAAGCTATGGAACGTCGCCCGCTTCGCGATGCTGAACCTCGCAGGCTTTTCGTCCGGCCCGGTCGCCGAGTCCGACCTGAAACTCGAAGACCAGTGGATTCTCAGCCGCCTGTCGCACACCAGCGGCGAGGTCACGTCGATGCTCGGCCGCTACCGCTTCGACGAAGCCACCCGCATCCTCCGCGATTTCGTCTGGAACGAGTTCTGCGACTGGTACTTAGAGATGATCAAGCCGCGCCTGCGGGACGAAACCCTGAAGCCGATCGCCCAGCGTGTCCTCGTCAGCGTCCTGGACACGATTCTCCGCCTGTTATCCCCGTTTATTCCCTTCCTCACGGAAGAACTCTGGCAAAGACTCAACGAAATCGCCCCCACACGCGGTCTGTTGGAGGCAACACCGGCCAGAACGGTCTCCCCGGACAACAGAACGACCTCCCCGGACAACAGAACGGTCTCCCCGGACGACAGAACGGTCTCCCCGGACGAAAGAACGACCTCCCCGGACGACAGAACGGTCTCCCCGGACGAAAGAACTAGGCAAACGGGCTCCGTGACAGCGAGTTCATCCGGTGGAGTGGTGGTTTCTGTCGCTGGTCCATCCGTCGCCGAAGCCGTCATGATCGCCCCGTGGCCCGTCGTTCCGACGTCCTGGCAAAACCGCGACCTCGAACGCCGCTTCGGGCGTCTCCAAGAGACGATCGTCGCCGTGCGCAACGTCCGCGCGATCAACAACATCGCCTCGAATACCCCGATTCAACTCCACATTCGCTGCAGCGCCGACATCGCCTCGGAACTGCACGACGTCGCCACGCAGTTCGAGAACCTCGCGAAAGCACTCCTCGCCGCCGCCGGAGCCGACGTGCAACCGCCCACCTGCTCGGCCAGTTTCAGCCTGACCGACGCCGACGTCTTCGTCCCGCTGGAGGGCCTGATCGACCGCGAGGCCGAACTCGCCCGCAACACCAAAGAAGCCGACCGACTCCGCAAAGGAATTGACTCCAACGAGAAGAAACTCGCCAACGAAGCTTTCGTCGCGAAGGCCCCGGCGGATGTCCTGCAACAAACCCGCGACACGCTGGACAACTACAAAAAACAACTCGCCAGCGTCGAACAGATCATCGCGGCCCTGAAGTAAGCCGTTTGCGGTCCCGCACGAGAGATGTTTACGAATCAGAATCGCGATGTAGCATGTCGTCCTTCCGCCGGAGGGTCTGACGATGACAGCCGGACATGCTCCTCATCAGGAAATGGTACCGGAACAGAGCTGCCGAACTCGGCGGCAAGTGCTGGGTGGGGTGAACTTCGGCCTGCTGGACGCCCATTGCCGTTGGCGTGATCACTGGCCGTCCCCGGCCATCCTGCAAGGCGGACACGCTTACTTTCCATCCGGCCGTTTCAAGGACCGTCCCGCCAGCGATCCTGTCGCCTCGCCATCCTTCACGGCGGGTTCGCCGTTGACGAAGACGTATTGAAGGCCGGTGGCGTACTGGTGGGGTTTGTCGAAGGTGGCGGTGTCTCGGATTTTTTTCGGGTCGAAGACGACGACGTCGGCGAAGTGATCGACGGCGAGCCGGCCTCGGTCGGTGAGGCCGAGGATGTCGGCGGGGAGCCACGTGCAGGAGCGGATCGCGGCGGAGAGCGGCAGAACGTTTTCCTTCACCGAGTATTCGCCGATCTTGCGCGGGAACGTGCCGTAGCTGCGCGGGTGCGGTTTGTCGGCGGACGGGAGATAGGCTCGGCCGTCGGAGGCGGTGGCGACCCACGGAAGAGTCATTGCATAGCGGACGTCTTCTTCACTCATGCCGAAGTTCACGATGCCCGCTCCGCCGTCGCGAGTGATCTTCAAGGCCACGTCGAGCGGTTTTGATTTTTCAGACTTCGCGATGTCGGCGATGCTGCGGCCGACATACTTGGGATGCTTCTCGCAGGAGGTGATCCGGATACGTTCGCCGTCATCGGACTTCTCGATTCGCTCACTGACGAACTTCACAATGCGTGCAGTTTGCTCTTTGTTCTTCAGCCGTTCGAGCAATTTCTCGCGGCCCCCGGCGAGTGACCACGTCGGCAAAATTGTCGCGTCCAATGAGGTGCTCGACGCGATGTATGGGTATTGATCGGCGGTGACTTTCAAACCGGCCTTGCGCGACTCTTCGATGAGCTGCGCCGCCGGACGAATCAGTCCCCATGCATCCTGGCCGCTCGCTTTGAAGTGCGAGACGTGAATCGGACAGCCGCCTTCGCGGCCAATCTTGATGGCTTCGGCGACCGAATCGAGCAGGTCTTTCCCTTCGCCTCGAATGTGACTGGCGTAAATGCCGCCGTGCTTGCCCACAACCTTCGCGATTTCGATCAACTCGGCGGTGTCGGCATAGCTGCTGGGGACGTAGATCAAACCGGTGGACATCCCGAACGCGCCGTCTCGCATCGCTTTGTCGGCGAGCTCACGCATCTGCTGGACTTCGTCGGCAGTCGCCTTTCGCTGAACGCTGCCGAGCACCTTTCCTCGCAGCGACCCCTGCGGCAGCAAGTGAGCCACATTCGTCCCAGCGCCGGCCGAGTCGATCTTCGCGAGATACTCGCCGCAATCGACCGGCCCCGATCCGCAGTTGCCGGTCACGATCGTCGTACAGCCTTGCATCACGAAGTTGACGTTGGCTCGCGTCTTCGGCGACACGATCTGCGAGTCGCTGTGGTTGTGCAAATCAATGAAACCGGGGCAGATCACGAGGCCAGTGCAGTCGATCTCCCACTCGGCCGACATCACCTCGAACTTGCCAACGCCGACGATGCGGTCCCCTTTGATCGCCACGTCACCGACTTTGCTGTCTGAGTTGGTGCCATCAAAGATCGTTCCACCTTTGAGCAGAATGTCAGCCTTGATTGGCTCGGCGGCTGCGGCGATGGGAGACGAAGTGAACAGTGCAAAGTGCAGGCTGCAAAGTGCAAAATGCGGGAGCCAGGAAAAAAACCGGCGTTTCAATCGTTCACTCTTCACTTTGCAGTCTGCACTTTGCATTTTGCACTCCCCGTTTATGCGGCCTTGCGAATGAGCGTCGCCTCCTCCGTTTCGAACCGCCCAATGCGGCCGGCTGCCCAATCATCGACGCGAGCATACAATCAGTCCATCGCTTCTTGAACTCGCTGCTTGTTGTGGACGATTCCTTCGCGAGTCAGATCTGCCGGGACATGGATTGGCTCGCCGAGAATGCAGTACATCGTCGTGAAGGACAGGGGGAGCAGCAGGTCGGTCCAAGTCCCTTTGATTCGTACTCCGCGACGGCAACTGAAGGCGGCGGGAACGATCGGCAGGCCGGTGCGGGAACTCAAAAAACGAGTCCGTCTTTCATCTCGCGCCGAGGCCCACATGGGCCGTCGGGGGTGAGCGTGATGTGCAATTGGCTGGCGACGTTGAGCAGTTGTTTCACGGCCTGCGCACAAAGGGCGCTCAGTTGCGGCGGTCGAGCGGTCGGATAGAGTTCGCTGCCGGTCTGGAGAGGAATCTTCGAATGTCTGCGGTTGTCGTCGAACAGAAATTTTTGCTGGACTGCCGCGCAATCGGCAAGAGTTTTGGTGGAGTCGCGGCGCTCGAGAAGGTGGACTTTGATCTTCAACCGAGTGAAGTGCATGGCCTCGTCGGTTGCAACGGTGCGGGCAAGAGCACGTTGATGAAGATTCTGGCCGGTGCGTATCCCGATCACGATGGCTCCGTGCTGATCGATGGGCGTGAGGTTTCGTTGTCGTCGCCGCGTGAGGCTCAGGCGTGCGGGATTGCGATGGTCTATCAGGAGCTGTCGGGAATCGGAGCGCTGTCGGTTGCGGAGAATCTTTTTCTCGGCCGGCAGCCGACGCGAGCTGGGCGAATCGACTGGGGTACGATGCGCAGGCAAGCTCAGGACTTTTTGAGCGAGATGCAAATTGAAGTCGATGTGCGTCGGCGGATGGATCGGTTTCCGCTGGTGATTCGGCAGATGGTCGAGATCGCTCGCGGCCTGCACAGCGGGGCGCGAGTGCTGATTCTCGATGAGCCGACAAGCGCGCTCAGCCCGCCGGAGACTCGGCGGCTATTCGAGTTGATTCGGCAGCTCAAACGGAACGGCGTGGCGGTGATCTTCATCAGCCACTTTCTGGAAGACGTGCTCGAAATCTGCGACCGAGTGACGGTACTGAAGGACGGTCGCAAGGTTTCGACATCGTTCGCCGCCGATCTCACGAAGGCGGAAGTCATCTCGCGAATGCTCGGCCGCGCCGTGGGGCAAGTTGGAAACCTGCCCCACGGGGACGAAGCCGTCAAATTGCCGCCACCACTCGCATCGCTTGCCGCGTTGCGAGTGGCTGGTCTGACTCGCGAGGGTGAGTTCAACGACGTGAGCTTTGATGTCGCTCCCGGTGAGTGTGTCGGGCTGTATGGCTTCGTCGGCGCGGGGCATCAGGAACTGGCACACGCGGTGGCCGGGGCCGCGTCAGTCGATGCAGGATCGGTGTCGCTGGATCAGTCGGCGTTGCCCAGCGGCGATGTTTCGACGGCGGTGCGTCGTGGGATCGTCATGGTCGCGGCCGATCGAGCGAAAACCCTAGTGCGACGGAGTTCGATCGCACGCAACACGACGCTCGCTCATCTGCGACGTTTGATGGGGGAGTGGCTGTATCGACGTCGCGAGCACGCCGTCGTGCAACCGTTGCTTGAGCAGGTCGGCTGCCGGCCCGCTCGACCGGAGTTGTTGGCCGGCAATCTCTCCGGTGGGAATCAACAAAAAGTTGTCCTAGCGAAGTGGCTGCTCGGCCCAGTGCGCGTGTTGGTCTTGGAAGAGCCGACTCGCGGCATGGACGTCGGCGCGAAGGACGAAGTCATGCGTCTGGTCGCAGGATTGAAGAAATCGGGAGCGGCCGTCGTGCTCGCTTCAACCGAGCCAGAGTTGGTGCTAGCTCACGCCGATCGGATTCTGGTCTTTCAACGCGGCCGCATCGCTCACGAGTTCTCGGGTGAAGACGTGCGGAAGGCGGACTTGCTGCGTTGGGCGTGAGCTACGCGGCGGCTGAGCCGTCTTGCGGGAAGAGGTGCGACTCTCCGCGAATGATTTCGGGAGTCAGGACGTACTTCTTGCCCGGCTCTTGGTCGGGAAGCTCGAAGAGGATGTCGAACATCGCGCTTTCGATCACGCTGCGAAGGCCGCGAGCGCCAGTGTCTTTCTGAATCGCGATCTTGGCGATTTCGCGAATCGCGTCAGGCGTGACTTCGAGGCTGGACTCTTCCATTTCGAAGTACTTTTGGAATTGTCGAACGAGTGCGTTCTTCGGCTCGGTCAGCACGTGGACGAGGTCGGATTCGCTGAGTTTGCTGAGCGTTGTGAGCACAGGCAAACGGCCAACGAGTTCGGGGATCAGGCCGAATTCGAGAATATCCTCGACCGTCGTCTCGTGAATCATTTCGTACCGGCGCAGTTTGTCTTCATGCGACGTGTTGTCCTGGCCGAAGCCGATCATCTTGCGGCCCATGCGGCGGCCGACAATGTCTTCGAGGCCCACGAATGTCCCGCCGCAGATGAACAGGATGTTGGTCGTGTCGAGCTGTATGTATTGCTGCTCAGGATGCTTGCGGCCCCCTTGTGGCGGGACGTTGGCGACGGTCCCTTCGAGCATTTTCAGCAGCGCTTGCTGAACACCCTCGCCGGACACATCGCGAGTGATCGAGACGTTGTTGGACGTCTTGCCGATCTTGTCGATCTCGTCGATGAACACGATGCCCCGCTGAGCGGCCTCAACGTCGAAGTCGCAAGCGTGCAGCAGTTTCAGCAGGAGGTTCTCGACGTCCTCGCCGACGTAGCCAGCTTCGGTCAGCGTCGTGGCGTCACCGATGGCGAACGGCACTTGCAGAAATTTAGCCAGCGTCTTGGCAATCAGAGTCTTGCCGGATCCGGTCGGGCCGATCATCAAGACGTTTGATTTTTCGATCTCGACGTCGTTGTCGGCATCGGTGTTGAGCATCAGTCGCTTGTAGTGGTTATGAACCGCGACGGAGAGCATCTTCTTCGTCTGCGATTGCCCGACAACGTACTTGTCGAGATGGCCCACGATGTCACGTGGCGACGGGACTTTCGTGAAGAGCTTGTGCGGGGTGCCTCGGCGGCGGCGTTCTTGGTCGAGGATCGACTGACACAGTTCGACGCATTCGCCGCAGACGTAGACGTCGTCCGGTCCTTCGACCAGCGGTCCGACCTCGCGATAGCTCTTGCGGCAGAAACTACAGCTTGCGTTTTTTTTGCCGGTCGGAGTGCGCTTGCCGGACGTAAAATCTTTTCCAGACGAGGCCATGTGGGTTCCTTCAACGCTGTCGGTCAAACCTCAACACCTTGGGATGGCGAAACAATCATTCGCCTGCTGAGGAGACAGCGTCCGTGGTCTCCTGAAAACTCGCCTTCCATCCGCACCGAGGCAAGCCCGATGGGGTTTTGAAAGACGATGGTTGGCTCGCGGGGCGGCGAGTCCCTAACGGTATCGGCACCCTTTGTGAAGGGCCATCAATGTGGAATCGCCGATGAGCTTCCCACCGAATCATCGGCAGAGGGTCCGCTTGAGGCACCCCCCGCGCAACCCGCTTCACCGGACTTTTTCGTCAACCGCTCACGAATATTTTTGTATTCTTCGGCCGAAAGATCACCTTGCTTGTGGATGTCTCGAAACTGCATCAGCAACTGTTCGGGTGAGTTCTCCGCCAAGCCATTCGGCCGCAGCCACTCCCTGATTTTCAGCACAATCGCAAACAAAACCACGAGCACCACGGCGGCGATGGCGAAATAAATCCAGCCGCCCCCTTTCGTGAAAGTCTCCCAATCAGCCTGCGGATTCAAGCGTTTCATCTGGGCCAGAATCACGCGGTGGCTCCTTTCCGAACGAATCAACGACTTCAGCTTCAATGAGGCGGATTATTGGCACCGGCTGAAACTGCGACAAGACCGCGATTGGAATCCCGGATTCCGAAACTCGAAATCCGAAGGAATGACAAAGCTCGAATCGCAAAGGTCGGATTTTTCCGAGGACGTGGCTAACATCATCGCCCCACCAAGGAGTCAACATGTCCGACCTGCAACGAGTCCTCGACGGCGGCATCGTCGCCATCATCCGCGCCACCTCCGGCGAGCAACTGGTCAACGTCGCTCGTGCTCTGCACGAGGGAGGCATCGACGTCATCGAAGTCACTTTCACCGTCCCCAATGTTTTGGAAATCCTCGCCTCCGTTCGCAAAGACCTCGGCAAAAAGATTCTGCTCGGAGCTGGTACGGTACTCGATCCAGAAACCTGCCGAGCGGCACTTCTGGCCGGAGCCGAGTTCATCGTCTCGCCGTCGCTGAATCTGGACGTCATCAAGCTCTGCAAACGCTACGGCAAGCTGGTGATGCCCGGAGCCTTCACACCGACCGAGATCGTCGCCGCTTGGGAAGCTGGTGCCGACATCGTCAAGCTCTTCCCCGCCGATTGCGTCGGCCCAAACTATTTGAAATCGCTGCGCGGCCCGCTGCCTCAAGTCCGCATTCTGCCGACCGGCGGAGTCGATTTGAAAACGCTTCCCGACTTCTTCAAAGCCGGAGCCTGTGCCGTCGGACTCGGCGGCCAATTGGTCGAAAAGGCCGCCGTCGAGTCGGGCAACATGAGTCGCATCCGCGACCTTGCTGCGCAGTACGTCGCCCTCGTCAAACAAACTCGCAGCCAAGTGTAGACTTTTGAAAGGACATTATGCTTCGATTCACTCCTTTTGCTCTGGTCGCTCTCGTCGTTCTGTCGGTCTGTGTTGCGTCCCTTCAATCGGGAGACCAAACCGTGAAGACAACCACGAAGCCAACGAAGACGGAACTCCTCAAACGATTCCGTGACGAGTTTGTCGAGATCGCACCCGGCGAGAAATCTCGCGACGGCTCGATCGCGTTTCCGAAATCGTTCCGCATGGGGAGCGATCAGGCTGATACCGAAAAGCCAATCCGCGAGGTCACGCTCAAGCAGAAGTTCTCGATTGCCAAGTACGAGGTGCCGCAGAATCTGTGGGAAGCCGTGACCGGAGCGAATCCCAGCAAGTGGAAAGGGCCACGCAACTCGGTCGAGATGTTCTCGTGGCAAGAGGCTCGCGACTTCTGCAACAAGCTGACGGAGTTGCTGCGAGCCGAGAAGTTGCTCGGCGACGACGAAGTCATTCGTCTGCCAACCGAAGCGGAATGGGAATACTGCTGCCGAGCGGGAACCACGACCGTCTACAGCTTTGGCGACAAAGCCACCAAAGAAGGAGACGCAGGCAACAAGGCGTCAGTGCTCGACGAATTTGGTTGGCACACCGGCAACGCCGCTGGCAACGATCCACCCGTCGGAGCCAAGAAACCCAACGCATGGGGGCTATACGACGTCCACGGCTACCTCTGGGAATTCGTCGAAGACAGTTGGCACGACAGCTACGAGGGGGCTCCAACCGACGGCAGCGCGTGGTCTGAGGCGACTCCCAAGAAAGTCGTCGTCCGGAGTGGATCATGGAAAGACAACCACTCGAAACTGACTAGCTCCGCTCGCCGAGCAATTTCCGTCGTCGATGGTGACGATGCCATCGGGCTGCGCTGCGTGAAAGCGAAAAAGTAGGACGCTATCATTCCGCCCGCGCGGCACTGGGCTGCGAATCTCGAACGACACCGAAGGAACATTCTCATGGCCGACGTCACTGCCGAAGTCTTGCAAGCCAACAAAAAACTGCTCGACGCGATCACCACCCAAAACTGGAACGCGTACGCGGAACTTTGCGATCCCAGCTTGACCTGTTTTGAGCCGGAAGCTCTGGGACACGTCGTTCAAGGCATGGACTTCCACCATTTCTATTTCAAGTTGGAAGCCTCTGGCCGCCCGAAGCAGTCGATTATGGCCTCGCCACACGTCCGCGTGATCGGCGACACCGCCATCGTCTCGTACATCCGTCTGACTCAACGAGTCGAAGCCGACGGCAACCCGGCCACGTTCGCCAGTGAAGAAACGCGCGTCTGGCAAAAGCAAAACGGCGTTTGGCAACACGTCCATTTCCACCGCTCGATTCCAGCCTAGATCACTGCCATGACGACCAACAAACCGGTATCACGAGTCGGCCTGCTGATTTCGCCTGACTTGTTTTTCACCAGCAAAGTCACCGGCACCGCTCAAGCCTTGGGTCTGCGAGTCGATTCGGTCGATGACGTTGCTACGGCGGCGTCACGCCTGCAAGCGGGAGGCGTCGGTTGTATCCTGCTCGATCTCGTGGCACCAAGAGTCTCGGTCGCCGACCTTGTCGCAGCGATGCCCGACTCGGCGCGAGTGCCGGTGATCGCTTTCGGCTCACATGTCAATGTTGAGCTGCTGGAATCCGCCCGCTTAGCCGGCGCGGAGGTCATGCCGCGCAGTCAGTTTTCTGCGGCGCTCCCCAAAATCTTGACCGATCATTTGGCTCGCTGACCGAAGTGATCAGCTTTTTGGGAAGCCCGTGACGCTTGGTTAGCCTTGCCAGCGCGACTTCATGAACTGCAGCGCGTTGGCCGCGAGCGTCAGTTCGTCGGTGAACATTCGCCGCCAGATTTTGGTGGCGGCGGCGAGAGCCGGGAGCGACAGGCCAAACGCTTCGACCGTGAACCAGCCGTCGTAGTTGACTTCCTTCAGGGCCGCGAAGGTTTCGTCCCATTTGACGTCTCCTTCGCCGGGGGTCGAGCGGTCGTTCTCGGAAATGTGGACGTGGACGAATTGGTCGGCGTAGCTCTGGATCGCGCCGCGGATCGACTTCTCTTCGATATTGGCGTGGAAGGTGTCGTACATCGTCTTGCAGTGCGAGTGATTGATCTCGCGGCAGAAACGACCGACGTCGGCGGCGCAGGTCAGGAAGTAGCACTCGAAGCGATTGAGGTATTCGACGACCAGCGTGACGTTCGCCTGCTTCGCGTAGTCGGCGGCCTTGGTCAAAATCTCTTTGCCGCGGCTCCATTCATCGGCGGTCGGGCCTTGGCCGGAGAAACTTCCGATCGCGGAGTGAATTGGTCCGCACAAGTGTGTGGCCCCCACGGCCTGGCAACAGTCAATCGCCTTCTTGAGCCGGTCAAGTCCCGCCTGCCGAATCGCGGCATCCGGGGAGATCGGGTTCTCGGTGTCGGTGCAGATCGTGACGGCCGTCCGTTGCAGGCCCGTGTCACTCAGCTTACGGCCAAGTGTCGCGAAGTTGGCCGTGTTCATCTCGAAGATCGGCAACTCGACACCGTCGTAGCCGATCTTCTTCAGCGAATCGAGAAGGCCGTCGTGCGACTCGTTCACGTCGGTGGTCCACAGCAGCATGTTCATTCCGTACTTCATGGTGATGGCTCCTGGTTGAGGTTCGTAGTTCCGCCTTCAGGCGGCTCATTCGAAAGAAATCATTCCGCCTCAAGGCGGGACTACAAACGAAAGTGCTCTTCCGGCAGCAGGTCGCTCAGCCGGTCGTGGATGAGCGGGCGGGCACGGTTCAGGACGCTCTCCGCTTCCGCCGGAAGAGGCGGCAGTTTGACCCGCCACAGCACTTGGTTCAAGCGATGCAGCAATCGCTCGTCGCTGAGGTAGTCGGGCAGGAAGCGTTCGGCAATGTATCGCGGAATCAGCGGCACGAGGTTCTCCGTCGGAGTCTTGACCATCGCGTTGACCGCCCGTTGCACGGCAAATGGTTCGATGCCGCGAAGCACCTCGTAGTACTGCTCGATTTGGCCAGGATGTCGCTCAATCAGTTCGGCGTCGATGAGCAATTCGGTGACGATGTGTCCGAGAAAGCTCGTGCGATGGCTGTCGTCCGGGCCGAGCACTTCGCGAAACTTCACAGCCAGCGTCGTGCTGACTTCAAAGAAGGTTCGCGTGGAATGGAACCAGCCGTCGTCTTGCAGATGTTGCCAAGCTCCGGCCGCAACCTCGGACTGCGGCGAGCCGTCGCCGAGGAGATGTGGCTCGATCAGTTTCGCTCGCACACGCACCTGCCGATCCGCGACCGACAACCAATCCGGCACCGCCGTCCCGGCGACGAAGTACGGCCGATCCAAAAACCTCAATGCGTGGGCGAAGTAATTCATGGGTGAGCAGCGTCGTGATCCGTTCGGATAACGGTCATCCTCGGCCAGTCCCAGTACGTTCCCCGCAGGATCACGGCAGAGGGACTCCTGGCTGACAACTCCGTTGGTGAAATGAAAAAACTGTTGGCGACGAAGATCACGGAGCAACGCCGGAGTCGCGGTAATTCAAGGCTGGGCCTTGGCTCTTGGGGAATCGAGTTTGATAACTTTTCCCCTCGCGGCGTTTTTCAAAACTCTCTCGTGCGGCGGCAACCTGCTGGGGTTCGGTGAGCAACTGCAGCGTTGCGAGCGTCAGTGTTTTCGCGGCGTTGGTCATGCCTTTGTGTCCGATGCTGGTGCCACCGCAGGCGACGGCTTGCCACGAGTGCATCGGCACTCCGGGGAAGACGCACGCGGTCGAGAAGCCTCCGGTCGGCACCGCCCAACTCACGTCGCCGACATCCGTCGAGCCGTAGCGTTGTCCCTCACTGACGGACTTCACTTGCGAGGCTTCGGTCAATGGCGGCAGTTCGGGGCGCAGCAAGCTCGGACGCAGCGTCTCCGCGAATTGGGTTTCTTCAGCCGAGTAGGTCACACCGCCGACCGCTCGCAGGTGCGTGTCGAGCAACCTCGCCAGCGCATCGTTCGGCAACAGGTTCGCTGTGTTGCCGACGAGTTCCAGCGAGCGCGTCGTTTCGGTGGCGATTGCGCCTCCCTCGGCACACTTTTCGATGCGACTCCAAATGCCGTCGAGCGTCTTCGGATCGGGATGCCGAGCGTACATGTAGACCTCGGCGAAGTCGGGGACGATATTCGGAGCGTTACCGCCGTTGGTGATGACGTAATGCAGCCGAGTCTCCTGCGGCACATGCTCACGCAGCAGATCGACGCCGTGAGCGAACAGCATCACGGCATCCAGCGCCGACCTCGCCTGATGTGGAGCGCCGGCCGCGTGTGCCGCTTTGCCGCGAAATCGAAACTTGCCGCTGATGTTCGCGAGATTGGTTTCGAGTCCCGCTCGATTCTCCGACCCCGGATGCCAGTGCAGCACAACGTCGCAATCGTTGAACAATCCCGCCCGCACCATGAAGACCTTGCCGCTGCCTCCCTCTTCAGCCGGGCAGCCGTAAAGCCGCAGCGTCCCTTTGATCTTCTTCGCGGCCATTTGCTCTTTGACAGTGATCGCCGCCCATGTCGAAGCAGTGCCGAACAAATGATGTCCGCAGGCATGTCCCGCTTTATTCGACTTGAGCGGTTGCTTGGCCGGCACCGCCTCTTGTTCCATGCCAGGCAGTGCGTCGTACTCGGCGAGGATACCGATGACCGGCTTGCCTTGTCCGAACTCGGCAACGAACGCGGTCGGGATGTCAGCAACCCCGCGCTGAACCTCAAAGCCCGCCGCTTCGAGTTCGTCGGCGAGCAGTGACGAGCTTTGAACTTCACGATACCCAACCTCCGCCCAACGCCAAATCTTCGCAGCGATCTCGACGTACTTCGGCCGTTGCGAGTCCATGCGATCGAGCAACTCCTCCGCGGGCATCGTCTGGGTGGCGAGGCCGGCCAAGATCGCCACAACAAGCCGGAAGAAATCGCGAGTCCATTGGCGGTGATGAGCTGGCATCATGATCTTTCGAGTTGTGATTGTGAGCGAATGGTCATCGGCCGAATGTCGTGGAAGGATCGCCATGAGACGATCTTTTCAGGTGTCGTCACGGACGAGTCAATGCGGCCTCGCACCAACGAGCCACACGAAAAAGTTCGATGTCGCGATTGGGGCCGGCCACCAGTTGCAATCCAAGCGGCAAGCCTTCTGGAGACAGAGCCATCGGGATCGTGATGGTCGGAAATCCCAGAAAGCTCCAGGGGGAATTCATGCACGGATCGCCGGTCGTTTCGGGAGTCGGCGCGGCTCCGCGAGCGGCCGGCATGAGCCAGATCGCCCCGCCGATTGTCCGCGACATGCGGCGACGCAAGGCACGTTGAAATTGAATCGCCGCCGCGTAATCGATCGAACGTGTCGCCAAGCCTTCTTCGATCAGCGTTCGTATCGCAGGCGTGAACTGTTCCGGCTGCTGTTGCAATCGTTCGGCTTCAGAGACCGCAATCTCGACAGCCATCAGGCGACGATGCTCGGCCCACAGCTTCGACAATTCGAGCTTGTCCGCAGAGTCACGCTCGATCATCGCTCCCGCGTGACCGAGGCGTTCGATGGTCGCCTCCAGCGCGGCCGACATGGCCGGCTCTGTTTTTGACAAGACTCCGCCTTCCAGAACGACGAAGTCTGGCAAGCCAAAATCATTCGACCGTCCCGTCATCTCCGCCATGAGCGGTTCGTTCGTCATGCCCTCAAAGCAAGATTGCAGAAGCGGCGGAGCGAGCGCGGTCATCAGCAGGATCAAGTCCGCGACGGTGCGAGCCATCGGACCCGGATGATCGAGGCTCGGCGCGAACGGAAACATGCCGCGGCGACTGAGCAATCCAAACGTCGGCTTGTAACCGGCAACACCGCAGAACGACGCTGGCCGCAAGATCGAACCACCGGTCTGTGATCCGAGTGCGCCGAGGCACATGCCTGTCGCGACGGATGCCGCTGAACCGCTCGAGGAACCGCCCGGCGTGCGGCCGAGGTTCCACGGATTCCGCGTCGGCGGTGGATCGAAGTACGCGTACGGAGTCGTCACCGTCTTGCCGACGATGATCGCGCCCGCCTCGCGCAGTCGCGCGACCATCGTCGCATCGGCGGCCGCTGGAGGCGATGTGCGATTCGGAATCCCCGCCAGCGTCGACAACCCTTCGACGTCGTAGATGTCTTTCACGCCGATCGGAATTCCGTGCAACGGCCCACGCCACTCGCCGCGCTGAAACTCCGCATCACGATCTCGCACCGATTGTTCGACGTCGTCGCCGCCAAAGCGGATCCACGCCTGCACGTTTGATTCGTGTTCCGCGACGGCGGTGCGACAGCGTTCAAACACCTCTCGGCAAGTGCTGCGACGGCTCTGAATTGCCAGCGACTGACCACGGAGCGTGGACTCGAATTCTGGAATCAACGACAGGGGCATTTCGAATTCTCCCGACAAGTTTGCGGAATCACCGCTTGCATTCGCTCGACTTTCTAAGCCGATCCGGGAATTCACTCCAGTCTCACGCCGATTCCAAACGGCGTTGAGGCATCCCTCGGCGGGACCTACAATCCCAACCGACATTGGCCGGTCAAGGTTCGGAAGCCTTGCGTGAAGGCCGGCCTGACTTTTCTGACAAACCACGGAATCACTGCGAATGGCGAGTTTCATTTTCACCAGCGAATCGGTCAGCATGGGGCATCCCGACAAGGTCGCGGATCAAATTTCGGACGGAGTGCTCGACGCTCTGTTGGCTCAAGACCCCCGGTCTCGCGTGGCTTGCGAGACGCTTTGTACGACGGACACCGTGGTGCTGGCTGGCGAGATTACCTCGGAAGCACAGATTGATTACGTCAAAGTCGCCCGCGATACCGTTCGCGACATCGGCTATATCAGCGATGACATCGGCTTCAATGCCGACAGCTTCCGCTGTTTCGTCGCGTTGCACTCGCAAAGCCCGGACATCGCGATGGGAGTCGACCGCGACGGAGCCGGCGACCAAGGCTTGATGTTCGGCTACGCCTGCAACCACACGCCGGAGTTCATGCCGGTGCCGATCGCGCTGGCTCATCGAATCATCAACAAGCTGACTGAAGTCCGGCAACAGCGAGTCGTCGATTGGCTCCGCCCGGACAGCAAGAGCCAAGTCAGCGTCGAATTTCGCGACGGCAAAGCGGTCGGAGTCACCGCCGTCGTGGTCTCGACGCAGCACGCGGCCAGCGTCTCGCAAGCTCAGATCGCCGAGTTCGTGAAGGCTGAAGTCATTCGCCCCAGCGTACCGGCCGAATGGCTGACGTCGGCCACGAAGTATCACATCAACCCGACCGGCAACTTCGTGGTCGGTGGTCCGCACGGCGATTGCGGTCTGACCGGCCGCAAGATCATCGTCGATACCTACGGCGGCTGGGGCCGTCATGGCGGCGGAGCCTTCAGCGGCAAAGATCCGACCAAGGTCGATCGCTCGGCCGCGTACATGGCTCGCTACGTCGCGAAGAACATCGTCGCCGCAGGGCTCGCGTCGGAATGCGAAGTGCAACTCGCCTACGCGATCGGCGTCGCTGAACCAGTCAGCGTCTGCGTGGACACCAACGGCACGAACATGGTCGCCGAGGAAAAAATCTCGGCGATCGTTCGCGACAATTTCTCGATGACTCCGCGTTCAATCATCGAAACTCTGCAACTGCGCCGCCCGATCTTTCGCAAGACCGCGCACGGTGGCCACTTCGGCAAGACCGACGCCGATTTCACTTGGGAAAAGACCGACAAAGCCGAAACGCTGAAACGCGCGGCGGGAGTTTGAGATTTCAGATTTCGGATTTCGGATTTGAAATCTCACCTCCAGCGAAGGATCGCTGACATGACGAGTACCGAACGGAATCGCCAAGCCGCTGTTTTGATTTGGAGCAGCCTGATCGTCGTCACTGTCTTGCTGTTGTCGCGTCGCGTGGCTGGTGGGATCGATGGAACTGCGTCTGCTTGGCCCTGCGTTTTGGTCAGCTCGCTGACGACGTTGCTGAGCGGCTTCAGCTGGGCGTCGTTTCAAAATCGAACCGGCGACCGATCGCTTCGCACCGAGCAAATCGCGGCGGTTGTGGCTTGGCTGCCGACGTGGCTGAGCGGCGTTGCGCTGCTACCGTCCGATTCGACACTCGCTCGCGGCTGGTTGTTTGGGATCGCAGCGTTGTCGGCCGCTGGTCTGGCATTGAATGTTTCAACCAGCCCGCGCCAGCGAGGGATTGTGACGGAAGACCACTCGCTCGCGCGTCGTGCTGGCGAGGTTGGTCACTTATTCGAAGGCGCAGATCGGACGCCTTCGTCCGATCGCCCGGACGTAGGCCCCCGATCTACTTCTGCGACACCGTCCGACTTGTCCGTTTTCGATCCGGTTTCCGACGAGCGTTTCGATGAATCGACGACTCAGTGGATGACTCGGCAATTGCTGCCCGATGGGGCGGAGCAAATTGAAGGGGCGATTCGCGTCCTCTTCGCGGCAGGCCAACGAGCGGTCTCAGTCCACGTCCCGTTCAGTCCGCCGTTCGCTTCCATGCCGCAGGTCGAATGTGAAACGGATGGCGATGATCCGGTCCGCTGGAAGCTGGCGGTCGTGTACGCCTACGGCATGCGAGTCGATTTGAAACGGGAAGCGAGCGACGAGCCGGCTGAAATCGAACTGTCGTACTCCGCGACCTGCGAATCGACTGCCTCAGAAGCTGCTTAAAGCCAGAAATAACCCGAAGTGTCCGCGAGGGTAGGTATCCGCAAATTGTCGCGATGAGTCACAAAATAGCGGCGGCGGACTCTTTGAGTCGGAGCACTCTCGCTTGGCTAGATGAAAGCGAATCATGACGTCGGTCGTTAGCGCCGGTTTACAGCGAAATTTTCACTCGATCACGACCAACACGTCGATCCTGGCGGATCCGTCGCGGTTCGTGAAACGCTACGGAACGGCGATTCATGCGTACTTGCACGCCCTGATTCCTAGTGAACATGACGCCGAAGAAGTCGAGCAAGACTTGCTGCTGCAAGTGGTCGAGCGAGGCTTTCCCGATGGCATGGGGCGACGCGGCAAGTTTCGGTACTACCTGATGACCGTCGTGCGCAACGCCGCCTTGGCATACTTTCGCAAGAAGAGCCGCCGGCCCGTGACCGTCGCCGATCTTTCGTCGATCCCGGCCGCTCAGATCGCGGATCGCGCGTGGGACCGTTCGTGGCGTGAATGCGTGATGAAGAATGCCTGGCTGGCCCTCCGCAATCACGAGCAACGTAACTCTGGTAACCTGTTTCACACGGTGCTGCGGACGTCGATCAAACACGGCAATGAAGACTCAACGATGATGGCCGTGCGAGTTTCCAGCGCCACAGGTCAAGAGCTGACGCCAGAGGCGTTCCGCAAACAACTCAGTCGCGCTCGGCGAAAGTTCGGCGAACTGTTGATCGCCGAAGTCGCTCGCACGATGAAAAACGCAACGCCGGAGGAACTGGAGGAAGAGCTCTCCAGCCTGGACTTGCTGAAGTACGTCCGCTGGCAGTCGTGACCTGGAGTGCTGCGGCTCGACGCAGCACCCCATTCATTTGAAATGGCGACGTCATCCCAGCCGGTGTCGCTTGTCGAGATACGCGGCGAGGTACTTCGAGTAGTCTTCTTTTGTATTGGCGAGGTTGTAGCTGATCTTCCGCTCGTGGCAGTCGTCTTCCAGTCGCTGCGTGAAGGCCTTGATGCGTTCGAGGTATTTCTTTCGCAGACTGTTCGGATTCACGACGACTCGGCCGGAGCCTTCCATGTCTTGGAAACGCGTGATCCGCTCGAACGGAAAGTTGAGCTCCGCATCGTCGAGCGTGTGAAACGCGATCACTTCGTGATTGTTGTGGCGGAAGTGTTGCAGCCCGCTGGCGACGCTGTCCTCGTTGTCGATCAAGTCGCTGATGACGATGACCAAGCCACGCCGTTTCATCCGCTCGGCCGCTTCGTGCAGGACGCTGCCGCAGTCGGTCTCGCCGCCGCATTCGACGCCGTCGAGTGCATCGAGGATGCGGCGGTACTGCGTCGGGTGCGCCTTCGGCGGGATGTAGGTGCGGACTTTCGTGTCGAACAACATCAGGCCAACCGCGTCGTTCTGGCGAATCAGCAAGTACGCCAGCGCCGCAGCGAGATAGCTGCCCCATTGCAGCTTGCTCAGTCCTTGATCGCTAGCCTCGCTTCCCTTGCCGAAGTCCATCGACTTGGAGCAGTCCAGCAGGATCGTCGCTCGCAAGTTGGTCTCGTCCTCGTAGAGCTTGACGTAGTACTTGTCAGTGCGTGCGACGACCTTCCAGTCGAGCATCCGCATCTCATCTCCCGGCGTGTACGACCGGTGATCGAGATACTCGACCGAGAACCCGTGATACGGACTGCGATGCTTGCCGGTCAGAAACCCCTCGACGACTTGCTTGGCAATCAGTTCCAGATTGCCGATGCGAGCGAGGCCAGCGGGATCGAGGTAGGACATTGGAAAATTACTCCGGTTCGCGGATGACCTCGAACAGCTTCTCGACGATGTGGTCGGTCGTGATGCCGTCACTTTCGGCGGCGAAGCTGGTGACGAGCCGATGTCGTAGCACGGGCTTCGCGATCGCGCGGATGTCGTCGCCAGAGACGTGCACGCGACCGTCCAGCAGCGCGTGAGACTTGGCGGCCATCAGGAGCGCCATGCAGGCTCGCGTGCCGGCTCCCCAAGTCAGATACTTCTTCACGAAGTCGGGAGCCTCGTCGGTCTTCGGCCGAGTCGCTCGGACCAACTGCACGGCGTAGGCCGAGACCGATTTGCCGACCAGCACCTTCAAGACGACTTGTTGCAGCCGCACGATTTCGGCTCGGTCGAGAATCGGCTGCAGCTTCGGCAACTCGCCGGAGGTCGTCGTCTCGGCAACTTTCAGTTCGTCTTCGTAGGACGGGTAGTCGACCAGGATGCGGAACATGAAGCGGTCGAGTTGCGCTTCGGGCAACGGATAGGTCCCTTCCTGTTCGATCGGGTTCTGCGTGCCGAGCACCAGGAACGGTCGTTCCAGCGGAAAGTCCTGGCCGGCGATCGTGACCTTGTATTCCTGCATGGCCTGCAGCAGCGCGGCCTGCGTCTTGGGAGGCGTGCGGTTGATTTCGTCGCCCAGCAGGATGTTGCCGAAGATCGGCCCCTTGACGAACTTCATGCGGCGATGCCCGGTCCCTTCTTCGGTCTCTAGGATTTCCGTGCCGGTGATGTCGGACGGCATCAGGTCCGGCGTGAACTGGATGCGGCTGAACTTCAGCGACAGCAGGTCGGCGACAGTCGAGACCATCAGCGTCTTGGCCAGCCCCGGCACTCCTTCCAACAGGCAGTGCCCCTTGGAAAACAGTGCGATCAGCATCTGCTTGAGCACGTCCCCTTGGCCAATGATGACCCGTTCCAATTCGCGAGTCATCTTGTGGTAGGCGGCCGTCAATTCCTCGGCGGCACGCAGGTCGGCGTCGTCCATTCGTTCGTTGCCAGTGATCTTCGACATCGTTGTTCCTCGTTGTAGATTTTGGGAAGCTAGGTGATCGGCAAACGTCGATGCGTAGGCTAGCCGCCTTCAACACGGAGTCAACGAACTCCGTGATAGTGCTTTGCTTGAAACCGTCCGGTTGGTTTGAATGACCGCCTCAACCGGAACTGAGTCACGGGAGTCGCTGATGATCCGAGTCGAAGGCTACGAGAAAACGTATCGCGAGACGGTGGCGGTTTGGGGACTCAGCTTTGAGGTTTCGGCCGGCTCAATCGTTGGTCTGGTCGGGCCGAATGGTGCCGGCAAGACGACGACGCTGCGAGCCCTCGCCGGGATCATTCCGCCGACTCGCGGGCGATTGACCGTCGCAGGGCATGACATCGTCCAAGACCCGATTGCGGCGAAGAGTCGGCTGGCGTTCATCCCGGACGAGCCGCAACTCTTCGACGTGCTGACGGTCTGGGAGCACCTGGAATTCACGGCGTCGGTCTATCGTATGCCGGCCTTTGAAGCCGAGGCCGAGCGATTGCTCACGCAGTTTGAGTTGACCGAAAAGCGGGACACGATCGCTCAAGAGCTCTCACGCGGGATGCGGCAGAAGGTGGCGATCTGCTGCGCGTACCTGCACCAGCCGGAAGCGATTCTGTTCGACGAGCCGCTCACCGGACTCGACCCGCGCGGCATTCGGACGTTGAAAGAGTCCATCCGCGAACGGGCGGCGGCCGGTGCGGCCGTGATGGTCAGCTCGCACCTGCTCGATCTGATCGAAGACTTGTGCAGCCACTTGTTGCTGATGCATCGCGGTCAGTGCTTGTTTCAAGGGACGATTTCTGACGCCAAAAACAAATTGGCGGAACTCGGTGCGGATGCCTCGCTGGAGGATGTCTTCTTTCAACTCACAGAACATCCCATTGAGCCTGGCGGGCCGGTGGGCGTCAGCCCTCGGACGATCTCCAAGTCCGAGGAAACGTCCGGAGACTGACGTCACCCGGCTCATCAGAAGTTAATGTTTCGAGTCGCGAGAATTGCTCCCATGTTTCACTCCGCCCTGTGGAAATTGATTCGCCTGAAATGGCGGGGCGGGTTTCGTCAGTTGTGGCGGAGCTTGAAAACACTGCGCGGATGCGTGCAGGCCGGTTTCATTTTTTTGATGATGGCCTACGGCATTGGCTCGATGCTCTTCGTTGGGCGGATGTCATCGACCACTCCGGACGCCGCGGCGATGGTGTTCGACCGGTTTCGTGACATCGCTGCAATCGGACTCTTCGCGTTCACGACTTGGGCAATGTTGTTTTCGACGGGCGAGGCGACCGTCTATTTCACCGCCAGCGAAGTCGCGTTCTTGTTTCCCGCTCCGTTTCAGCGGCGGCAATTGCTGACGTACAAGCTTTTGCAAAGTCTCGGTGGACTGATCTTCGTCAGTTTACTGTTCTCTCTGTTTTTCGCCCGCAGCGTGTGGTGGTGGCTGGGAGGCTACGCGGGGACGGTGTTGACACTCTTGTTCGTGCAACTGCTGACGATGAACGTCGCCTTCGTGCGGCAGGTGCTGGAAGCCAAATCGAACGTGCTGCTGCGACGAGTTCTCGGTTGCAGCGTCACCGTGTGGGTTGTGATCGCAGTCGCGCAGATGGTGCGGAATGCTCCCAGCGGCGATTTCGTGGCACTCGCGATCTCATTTCGCACTTCGACGGCTGGACGTTGGTTGCTCGCGCCATTTGATGTGTTTGCACAGATGATCTTTGCGACCGATCTGGCCAGCTTCGGCATCTCGACCGGCTGTGTGTTGCTGCTCGACACGGTGCTGCTGGCGGCGGCGTATCGACTCGATGGCCTGTCATTGGAAGCCGCTCTCGCAATTAGCGAGAAACTGACGGCGCGGATCAAAGCGGCTCAGACGAAGGGTGTCTGGCACATGTTCGCTTCGCCGACGTCGCAAGTGGCGAAACGTCGGCTGCCGCGATTGCCGTTTTGGAATGGCATCGGCCCCATCGTCTGGCAGCGAGTGACCACCAACATCCGCACGTCGGTCAAGTTGTTCGCGTTGCTCGGCGGGGCGGTGCTGCTGGCGGGAGGGGCCGCGTTCATGATTCAACAAAAGACTCCCTCACAACCGTTTTTGGCCGCAGGAACGGGCATCGGAGTGATGGTCTACGTCAGCTTCCTGATTTGCATGTCGCTGCAAAACGAGATCGAACGAGTCGGCTACTTGAAATCACTGCCGATCCGTTCGGTGGCGATCGTGCTGGGAGAACTGCTGGGCTTCGTCGTGTTGCTATCGGTCGTGCAAGGCACATTCTTTCTGGCGTTGTGTGGCCTGTTGCCGTCGCTGGCTGGCTGGCTGGTCTGCGCGGCGGTGCTGTCGCTGCCGCTGAACTTTCTGCTGTTTGGAATCGACAAGCTGATTTTCTACTGGTATCCGACACGCCTGGCGAAAGGAGCTCCCGGCGACTTTCAGAACGCCGGCCGTCAAATGTTGTTTGTCTTTTTGAAGATGCTGCTGCTCGTCGGCGGCCTGGCGTTGGTCGTCGTCGCGGCCATTCCGGGAGCGATGCGGCAATCACCGCTGCTGGCCGCGTTCCCCGCCGGCGTGGTGCTGCTCGCCGAGTGCGCCGGCTTGGTCCCATTGCTGACCTACGCCTTCCACCGTTTCGATCCGAGCGTCGATACGCCCGCCTGAGGGGAGTCCCTCTCGCGATACCAGCACGACGCGCCAGCGAGTGGTCTCGTCCGAGAACCCACTCGCTGGCGCGTCGTGCTAGAGAGGTCTCTTCATCTCTGGAATTCGTCCTACGGACGGGTGATGGTCACGGTGTTGCTCCCTTTTTCGTTGCCGGTGGTCAGGATCACGTAGACCTTGAAGCTGGCGGTGCTGCCCGGTGCGGTCAGGCCGGCGTTCGTGAGGAATTCGCGCGGCTCGCCCGGCGTGAGGCTGCCGATCACCGACTCGGTGTCGCTGGCATAGACCGGGCCGGCGCAAAAGCGAAGCTCATAGTGCGCGAGATGGGGATCGCTGCTGGCGGAGAAGGTGATTTTCCCTTGGAGCAACGCCGCCTCCCAGGTGCTGTTGGCGGTGACGGGGTCGGGGGTGGAGCCGGGTTCGGGCGAGAGTCGCGGGAGGCTCTCGACCAGGGCATTGGTGGCGGCGAACGTCCCCTCGACCGCCGCCCGATAGTCGCGGAGCATGGCATACGCCAGAACCTGCACGTCGTTGCGGCGCTGGCGTTCGATGTCCGTCTCCTGAATGGCCGCCAGCCAGGTCGTGTAGGCGGTTTTCAGCGACGCCAGCTCGGTGATGAACGTCGCCACCGGATAGCCCCCCAGCAAGGTCAGCGGGCCGGTGAAGCCGGGGATCGTGGCCGCGTTGATCTTCAGCCACAGCGAACTCATATCATCGAACGGTTGCAGAAACAGTCCCTGAGACATGGCCAATTGCGGCACTTGCGACAGTCCGGCCGCATAGGGCGTGTGACTCAGGAAGCCGCGGACCTTGCGATTGAACTCATTGATCCGCTCATGCAGGCTGGCCTTGATCAATTCGATGAAGCCGCGGGCGACCTCGACATCATTCAGCTTCGATTCCAGCGACGACGCAAACCCCATCAGCGAATCGCGATACCCGGTCAGCGTGGCGACCGTCCCACCCCCCGGGATCACCAGCGGCCCGCCCACTCCCAAGGCCGCATCCACCGCGACCCAGTGCGGAATGAACAGATCGATGGTCGGCACATACGAATTGGGTCCAGTAATGGGCATGATTGGTTCCTGGGGTGGATGATTGTGTTTTAACTCTTCGTGGTGATGGAAAGCAGGTCTCACGCCAGGGCAATTGCACATGAAGTCACGAACTGAAGAGGACTTGCAGGAGATAGTCCTCGTCGCTGGCGGCGATGAGTCGTTTGTTTTTGACACCGATTTTGTGGGTGAGGTTGTTTTTGAGCAGGCTCAGTCCGGCTCGGCGGAGCA
>CAMAWN010000084.1 GCA_945861865.1 Candidatus Kuenenia stuttgartensis
CGGAGTTCAATGTTCGTCAATTGCTCGCCCTGATCGCGAGTCACGAACGTGAAGGCGTAGCCCTTGTCCTCCGACGACAGTCGGCCGGTGCGTCCGACGCGGTGAACGTAGTCGTCGCAATACTCCGGGATGTCGTAGTTGATGATGTGCGAGATGCCACTGATGTCGATGCCTCGGCCGACGACGTCGGTCGCGATCAACATGCGGACCTCGCCGGCGCGAAACGCTTTCATCACGCGGTCGCGGTGCGTTTGCGGCAAGTCGCCGTGCAGGATCGCCACGTCCGGCAGCTTTCGGGAAAACCTGGCGTGCAGGCGGTCGGCTCCGCGCTTCGTGCGCAGGAAGACGAGCACTTGTTGCGGTCGCTGATCGAGCAGCAACCGGGCGAGCGTCTCCATCTTCCGGTCTTCATCGACGGTCACGTAATGCTGTTCGACGGTTTTGACCGCGATACCGTTCGTGGAGCAATCCACTTTCTGCGGCGACCGCATGTAGCGATTGGCCAGCCGTTCGACCAGCGGCGGCATCGTGGCGGTCAGCATCAGCGTCTGTCGTTCGGTCGGGCAGCGTCGCAGAATTTTTTCGATGTCAGGCCGGAAGCCGATGTCGAGCATCCGATCCGCCTCATCCAGAATCGCGACTTTGAGATGCTCCAAGTTCAGGACGCGGCGTTCGATCAAGTCAATGATCCGACCGGGTGTGCCGATAGCGATGTGGACTCCCTTTTCCAGTTCGTTGATCTGCGCACGAATCGGTCGGCCGCCGACGATGCAGACGCTGCGGCACATCGACGAGTACGACAACCGTTTGCATTCTTGGGCGATCTGTTCGCTGAGTTCGCGAGTCGGCGTCAGCACGAGGGCTTGCACGACTCGATTGTCGAAATCCAGCCGTTCGAGCAGCGGCAGAACAAACGCGGCGGTCTTGCCGGTGCCGGTGTGAGCCTGTCCGATGCAATCGGCACCGCTCATCGCCAGCGGGATGAACGCGGCTTGGATCGGGCTGGGCTTTTCAAATTGGACGTTGCGGAGGGCGTTCAGCGTCGGTGGGCTCAAGCCAAGATCGGCGAACGAAACCGAGTCGCTGGGGGCGGAAGGCGTCAAACTCAAACTCCTGGAAAGGTTCTCTCATTCTGTGATTGGGTGGCGAAGATAGCTGTCGCATCAAAGACCGTCAATTTGCGAGTCTCGCGGAGAGGGCGAAACCGATTGGATTCCGGCTGTGGATTCGACTATCAATTCCAAGCGAGTCCACCGGAAATGGAGATGTTTCGTGAGCACTGTGCCAGCGGAAATTACGATCGAGATGATGCGGCAGTCACTGACGGCCGCAGTCGTGTCGGATGCGTTGGACGGTTTGGGGCATCGGCGACACACGCCCGCGATTCCGTTGCGGCCAATGACGGTTTGTGACCGAGTGCTCGTCGGCCGGTGCCGGACAACCCTGTGGGCGGACATGGCTCACTCCGACCCGAAGCCCTACGAACTGGAGCTGCAAGCGGTCGATGCGTGTCGGCCAGACGACGTTTTGATCTGCGCGGCGAACGGCTCGGAACGGTCGGGGATTTGGGGCGAATTGCTGAGCACTGCGGCTCGCAACCGCGGCTGCGTCGGAGCAATCGTGGATGGCATGGTCCGCGATGTTCGGCAGATGTCGAAGATGAGTTTCGCGGTCTGGGCGCTCGGCACGAACCTGCTCGACAGCCTGCATCGTCAACGAGTGATCGACGTCGATGTGCCGGTCGAGTTGGGGGGGATCGAGTTT
Source organism: Candidatus Kuenenia stuttgartensis (assembly GCA_945861865.1). Taxonomy (GTDB): domain Bacteria; phylum Planctomycetota; class Planctomycetia; order Planctomycetales; family Planctomycetaceae; genus SXKJ01. The sequence goes on from CAMAWN010000084.1 coordinate 1,765, forward strand.
CGTTCGGGCGACTTGGTGATTGCCGACGTCGATGGCGTGGTGGTCGTGCCGCGCGAGTTGGAAACGGAAGCGATTCGCCGAGCCTGGGAGAAGGTCCACGCCGAGAACATCACGCGCGACGCGATTCGCGGAGGAATGCTGGCCGGTGAAGCGTACCGGAAGTACGGTGTGCTTTGAATGAGTGGGTTGGGAGGACAGCATGTTGCAGCGAGTCGGTTTTATTGGTGCGGGCAAGATGGCGACAGCGTTGGCTCGTGGGTTGGTGGCGGCGGGGTTCACGTCGGCCGATCAAATTGTGGCGAGCGACGTCTACCCGGCGGCTCGACAGCAGTTTGCTGCGGAGACCAAGTCGCGCGCTGTCGACACGAACGCGGAAGTCGTGGCCGCCTCACAGATCGTGATTCTGGCAGTGAAGCCGCAGCAGATGAGCGGTGTCCTGGCGGAACTCAAAGGCAAGGTCACAGATCAGCATTTGGTGATTTCGATTGCTGCAGGCGTGCCGTTGAAGACGTTGGTGGCGGGGCTGGGCGAGAAGACTCGGCTGGTACGCGTGATGCCGAACACGCCCTGTTTGGTCGGAGCATCCGCCAGCGGCTTTGCGATCGGCGGCGCGGCGACGAACGAGGACGCGGCGCTGGTCGAGCAACTGTTGTCGGCGGTTGGCGTGGCGGTTTCGGTGGATGAGAAGTTACTGGATGCAGTGACGGGGCTGTCGGGCAGCGGGCCAGCTTACGTTTATCAAATCATCGAAGCTCTGAGCGATGGCGGAGTGCGCGTCGGGTTGCCGCGCGATGTCGCGACGAAACTCGCGGCTCAAACGGTGCTCGGCGCAGCGAAGATGGTGATCGAGACGGGTGAGCATCCGGGGACGCTCAAAGATGCGGTGACCTCGCCCGGCGGGACGACGATCGCCGGACTGCACGCGCTGGAACGCGGCGGACTACGAGCGGCGTTGATGAATGCCGTCGAGGCCGCGACGAATCGATCGAAGGAACTCGGACAAGTCGTAGGGTGACTTGGATGTCAGACGCCGGTAATCCCAGTTTGACGCGAGCGTTCTCGCAGAGCCAGATTCTCGGCCGTGCTCCGGTCGGTGGGATTTTGCGAGTCGCCGATTTGCAGGATCAGATGCTCGGTGAATTCCGGCTGCTGCGGCGGATTGGTGGCGGAGGGATGGCCGAAGTCTGGCTGGCAGAGCAGACATCGCTGCGGCGTCAGGTCGCGGTCAAAGTCATGCGGCCGGATATCCAAGCGGACGAGACGTGCCGGCGCCGGTTCGAGCAAGAGGCGCTCGCGACGGCCGGGCTGAATCATCCCAACATCGTCCAGGTCTATGCCGTCGGCGAGTCGAATGGCGTGCAGTACATCGCTCAGGAGTACGTCGCCGGCATGAACATGCGGGACTACATCGTCAAGAAAGGTCCGCCGGCGGTGCACATCGCGCTGCACCTGCTGAAGCAAGTCGCCGCCGCATTGCAAGCGGCGGCCGAGAAAGGGATCGTCCACCGCGACATCAAGCCCGAGAACATTCTGTTGACTCGCAAAGGTGCCGCGAAGGTCGTGGATTTCGGTTTGGCGCAGCTCGCGCAAGGGGGCGACCTGCGGTTGACTCAGGCCGGCATGACGATGGGCACGCCGCTCTACATGAGTCCGGAACAAGTTCAAGGATCAAAGGTCGATCAACGCAGCGATCTGTATTCATTGGGTGCGACGTTCTATCACTTGCTGGCGGGTCGCCCGCCATTTCGGGGCGAGACGGCATTGGCCGTCGCGTACCATCAAGTTCACACGCCTCCCCCCTCGTTGGCGGAGTTGCGTCCCGACCTCTCGCCGCCTGTCTGCCAACTGATTCAGCGGATGCTGGCGAAGCAACCCGACGAGCGTTTCCCTTCCGCGGAATCGTTGCTGAATGAGTTGCGCGAACTCGAAAAGCGAGTCGGATCCGCTGCTGAATTCACCATGCCTGTCAACACTCCGACAATCGCCAGCATCGTACGTTTCTCCGAGTCGGGCTGGCCACAGTGGTTGGCGTGGCTGCGGCCGTCGGCACATCCGTGGGTCGCGTTTGCTGTGTGGGGAGCGTTCCTGGCGACGGTCGCAGCCGCTGCGGGAACACAATCCGCTCGACGTGCTCCGACGGCGTTGATCCCTGCGGGAGGCGCGTTGGCTCACGTCGAACGCGAGCCGACACTCGCGCGACAATTGGAACTGGCTCGCCGCACAAACACCGATGACGCATGGTGGGCGGTGCTGCGGTACTTTCCGGGCCGTGAGCCTGAGAACTATGTCGCGTATCAGGAATTGATTACACGACTCATCCACCAACAGAGATTTTCTGAAGCGAAACGGTTGTGTGAGGAAGTGCTCGCGTCCAAGAGCGCGCCAGAATCCGCGATCGCCACCGCTTGGGCGGGAAAGGCCTTGGATCTCGCGTTAACCGACCACCTCGCCGATGCCGAGCAAATCGACCGACAGCACCTTCGAAATCGAGGGGAAGCCGTCCAGCGTCCGCTCGGCGATTGGCTGAACGAAGCCCTGCGCCGCCGACCCCGTTCCGCCGGCCCCGACTCGAAGGACGATCCGCGGCCTCGCTCGGACCGAATTTCCGGCCGAGGATCCGATGCGCCCGCAGCACGACGCGCCAGCGAGTGATTGTTCAAAAAAAACTCGCGGGTGCGTCGTGCTAGGATCGCGGCCCAATCAGGCAACTTGCGTAAATGATCAAATTGGCCAGTCGTGACCACTGGCCGCTCCGTTCTTCCGGCGCGGCGACCACGTGGCTAGAATCCGCCGCCCTTCACGCGGGAGGATGTGGCTCAGGCTGCAATGACGCTCGGATCGCCTGCCAACCGAACAACATAAATGTTTCGCGCTCTCGGATTTCGCTCATCGAGGAGTTGGTCTCATCGTGGCTGTCTTGGAAGTGCTCAAGGGAAAAACGCTCGGCCAAATGATCGAGGTGCAAGCCGAACGCACCGTGTTTGGCCGACATCCGCATTGCCAAGTGGCGTTGGAAAACGCCGCCGTCAGTCGCTACCACGCTCAGATCGTCGAGATGCACGGCGACTTTTTTGTGGAAGATCTTCGCAGCCGTAATGGCACACATGTGAATGAATCGCTGGTGGAGGGACGCCGCGAACTCAAGGACAAAGATGTCCTCCGGATTTGCGATTTCTCATTTCGATTTCTGCGAACGGCTTCGACCGATAGCAGGCTGCTGAGGCCGGGTGCAATCATCAGTGACGATCGGGGCAAGGTCGGCCCCAGTTCACCGCTTGACGACATCCCGCGTCAGATCATAACGAACGATGATGCCGAGGAAGTGAAACAGGATGCCGAGTTCGACGAAGAGGATCGTTCGTCGATCATCCGCACGCTCGACGCCGGCAGTTCGTCGTCCGACTTGCGGCTGAGTGTGAAGCCAGAGATCAAGCTCAAAGCGATTTTGGAAATCACCAAAGTCCTCTCCGGATCGCTGGGTCTCGATCAAGTTTTGGACAAGACGCTGGAAGCATTGTTCCGAATTTTCCAACAGGCCGACGAAGGCTTCATCATGCTCCGCGAAGAGGAGAAGAAGAAGCTAGTCGTCAAGGCCGTAAAGACGCGGCGAAAAAGCGATGCAGACGATCAAGTCCACGTCAGCATGACCATCGTTCGCAAAGCCTTGGAAACCAGCGAAGGTATCCTGAGTACGAACGCACTGGATGACAGCCGCTTTCGAGCCAGCGAGAGTCTCTCGTCGTTGCGAATTCGTTCGATGATCTGCGCCCCCTTGGTCTCCAAAGAGATGGGGCCGCTGGGGGTCATTCAGATCACGAGCAACGACGTCGGAGCACAATTCCGCGACGAAGACTTGGACCTGCTCATCAGCGTCGCCATGCAAGTCGCCTTGGCCGTCGAGAACGCGTATCTGTACCACCAAGCCGTCAAACAGCGCGACATGGAACGCGATCTGGAGTTCGCCACGCAGGTCCAGCTCGGTTTCTTGCCACACGCGCGGCCCAAACTGCCGGGATATGAGTTCTCCGATTACTACGAACCGGCGCAGCGCGTCGGCGGCGACTACTTCGACTACATCGCACTGCCAGACGGCCGCATCGCGGTGGCCTTGGCGGACGTCGCGGGAAAAGGGGTTCCTGCGGCATTGCTCATGGCTCGGCTGTATTCGTCGGTTCGCTATCACTTGATTAGCCAACCCGACCTGGCGACCGCGATGACCGGCCTGAATGCGGAGATTTCCGTGAGCGGATTGGGGCACCGTTTCATCACTTGCGTGATCATGGTGATCGACCCGCAGACCCATCAACTGGCGCTGGTCAACGCCGGACACCTGTTGCCACTGCGTCGCGATGCCGCCACCGGCAAGGTCGATCCGATCGGACAGACTGAATCGGGAATGCCGCTGGGAATCCTGGCCGATCAGAAGTTTCAACAATCAAAGTATGACCTGAGTCCCGGTGAATCCTGGTTGGCCGTCACCGACGGCGTGACCGAGGCCATGCGGTCGCAAAAGGAAATCTACGGCAACCAACGTCTGACCGCTGTCTTCGCCGGTACCCCGCAAAAAATTGGCGAGATCGTCAACGCGGTCGTCGATGATGTCGAGGCGTTCGTCGAGGGCCGTCCACAGAGCGATGACATTTGCATCGTCGGTTTCCAGAGGCTGCCGTGAGCCTCGACGTGCGCTCGATTCTTGGCGACGAGGGACACATCGCGCGGCGACTGCCGACCTACGAGTCTCGCCCGCAGCAGTTGGAAATGGCTCAGACGGTCGAGCGTGCCATCCGCACGCAATCGCATTTGATCGTCGAGGCGGGGACTGGCGTCGGCAAAAGTTTCGCGTATCTCGTCCCAGCGATTCTGGCAATCGCCGAGGCTCAATCGAAATCTGCCAAGGAATCGCAGACGACCCGGCGAGACCACGATGACGACGACGATTGGGAACCGGACTCGGTCCCGTTCAGCGCCGCCTCGGAACAAAAGAAACGCCGCCGAATCGTCATCTCGACGCACACCATCGCGTTGCAAGAGCAGATCTTCACGCGCGATATTCCGTTTCTGAATGCCGTCCTACCGATCGAGTTCTCGACCGTGCTGGTCAAAGGCCGTTCGAATTACATCAGCCTGCGACGACTGAAGCTGGCCCTCGAACGCGCGGGAGTGCTCTTCGGCGATCCGCAGGAATCCGAACAACTGGGCCAGCTCGCCGAGTGGGCACCGAAGACTACTGAAGGCAGCTTGCAGGATCTGTCGTTCAAGCCGCTCGGCGGTGTCTGGGATGAAGTCGTCAGCGACGGCGACAACTGCCTGGGCAAGAAGTGCCCGACGTTCAACGATTGCCATTATTTCAAAGCTCGTCGCCGCATCTGGAATGCCGACGTGCTGGTCGTCAATCACGCGTTGTTCTTCTCCGACCTCGCCGTGCGTCGCGAGGGAGGCAGCATCCTGCCCGACTACGACATCGCGATCCTCGACGAAGCGCACACGGTCGAAGCCGTCGCCGGTGAACACATGGGCCTCTCGCTCAGCAGTGGGCAGATCAACTACCAGCTCAACAAGCTGTGGAACGACCGCACGATGCGCGGGCTGTTCGCGCCGCGAGCGCTGCTGAAATCCCAAATGGCCGTCCACGAACTGCGGCACAAGGCCAACGAATTCTTCGCAGAACTGGAATTCTTCCAATCGCAGTTCAGCGGCAGCAACGGCCGACTGCGCACGCCCCCGATCATCGAAAACAATGTCTCGCCGAAACTCTTCGATCTCGCCAAGCAACTCACAGACTACTCCGCCAGTCTGGTGAAGGAGGCGGATAAACTCGAATACACCGCCGCCGCGACTCGCTGCACGCAGCTTGGCATCAACTTGCAAAGCTGGGTCAAGCAGGAGGTCGAAGGCTCGGTCTATTGGACCGAACGGACCAGCGGAAAATTCAAAAACATGAAGTTGATCAGTTGCCCGATCGACGTCGGCCCGGTGCTCCGCGACGAACTGTTCGCGAAAGTTCCGACGGTGATCCTGACCAGCGCGACGCTCTCAACGGGCCGTGAAAATTTCGACTACATCAAGTCCCGCATCGGCTTGACGAAATCACTGGAGAAAAAACTCGGTAGCCCCTTCGACTACCAGCGGCAAGTGAAGCTGATCGTGCATGGCCGCATGCCCGATCCCAACGAACAAGCCGCCGCCTTTGAGACCGAGCTCTGCGAGAAAATCAAACGGCACGTCGATGCGACCTCCGGCCGAGCCTTCGTGCTTTTCACCAGCTACAAGCTGCTGCAAGCCTGCGCGAATCGCCTGACGCCGTGGTTCGCCTCGCAGAACTACACGCTGCTCTGCCAAGGAGCTGGCCTGCAACGGACGATGCTACTCGATCGTTTCCGCAACGATCCGCGAGCGGTCCTGTTCGGAGCCGACAGCTTCTGGCAGGGAGTCGATGTCCCCGGCGACGCTCTGCAAAATGTCATCATCACCAAGCTGCCGTTCGCCGTGCCGGACCATCCGTTGCAAGAGGCCCGCATGGAAGCGATCGAAGCACGCGGCGGAAAACCGTTTTTCGAGTACTCGCTTCCCGAAGCGATCATCAAACTCAAGCAGGGCTTCGGCCGCCTGATCCGCAGCAGCACCGACACCGGCCAGGTCGTGATACTCGATCCTCGCATCCGCACGAAAAGATACGGCCAATTTTTTCTGGACAGTCTGCCGGAATGCCAAGTGCTGATTGATCCGGTTTGACGGTAAACTCCCGGCGTCCGGTCTACGAACGGCGAGGTGCCTCATGTCGCAAGCCAACGTCCATTCACTCGATGCCATGCGTGCGTTTCGAGTGCATCTGCTGGAATTCGCGAGCGTCGCGAACGACGTCGCGGCCGCGCTGCAACAGCAGACGCTGAGCTTCCTCGACTGGCTCGAACATGACCGGCCGATTTTTTGGAAGCAATACATGCTCCGCAGTTTCGACGTGATTGCTCAGGCACGAGCCGATTTCGAGAAGTGCAAGATGCGCACCGTCGGCGACCACCGTCCCACCTGCTACGAAGAAAAACTGGCGTTGGAAGCGGCCAAGCAGCGATTGCAAATGGCTCAAGAAAAAGTCGAAGCAGTGACTCGCTGGTGCTCGTTCGTGCGGCACGAGATCGACGAGTTCGACGGCCGTCGCGGCAGCTTGCAGCGCTACGTCGAATCGGACTTCGCCAAAACGATCGCCACGCTCGAACGCATGATTCTGGCGATCGAAGCCTACGCCGAAATTGAATCCGCCGTCGAGGAACCTGCACCGCCACCAGCCATCTGACCCCGGAGCATCCCCATGCGAGTTGCCGAACTCTCCGTCGATAGCACCAAGCTCTACAAGGCTCACGTCGAATTGATTCAGGCGTGGGAACTGACCAAAGAGCATTGGAAAGACGACAACGCTCAGCACTTCGAGGACAACCACCTCACGCCGCTCGACCCGCTAGTCAAGATGTTGCTCGACGCGACTAACCGGCTGAACGAGGTATTCGCTCGCGTCGAACGCGAACTGGCCTCGCCAGGACAGGATTGAGCGCACGAACGTCGCCGTTACGATGCTACGCCGTCCACGAACCTCTCACCGCTGGAGATTGTCATGCCGAATTTCACTCGACGAGATTTCCTGTCCGCCGCCGCGAGCGTCGCCGCCGCCGGTTCGGCCGCGTCGCTCATGGCTCAGGAGAAACCCAAACAAAAGCAGCTTTTGCAGGCTCCGAAGAAAGAGGGCACCGTGAATCAGAACGATCTGGCGATCTGCGACACGCATCAGCATCTGTGGGATTTGACCAAGTTCAAGCTACCGTGGCTCAAGGGGGACGAGGTTCAGTCGCTCAACCGCAGCTATTTGATGTCAGACTATTTGAAGCTGATCGGCTCGCACAAAGTCACGAAGACGGTCTACATGGAGGTCAACGTCGCCGAGGCGCAGCAGACAGCCGAGGCGGAATACGTCCTCGACCTGTGCGGCAAGAAAGACAATCCGATGTGCGGCGCGATCATCGGTGGCTCGCCACAGTCGGCCGAGTTCGCGAAGTACATGGAACCGTTCGCGACCAACGCCCGGATCAACGGTGTGCGAACTGTGCTGCACGATCCCGACCGGCCGAAGGGGATGTGCCTCGAAAAGACGTTCGTCGAAAACGTCAAACGTCTCGGTGACATGGGCAAGAGTTTTGACCTCTGCATGAGACCGGAAGAAATCGGTGACGGAGCGAAACTTGGCGAACTGTGCCCCAAGACAACACTGGTCGTCGATCACTGCGGCAACATGCCGGCGCAGTCGGACGACAAGGCTCTGCGCGAGGCGTGGACAAAGGGGATGAAAGCCGCGGCTGCTCGGTCGAACACGTTCTGCAAAATCTCCGGGATCATCGCAACTGCGAAACCAAACGCCTGGAAGCCGTCCGATCTGGCCGAAGTCATTTTCTTTTGCATCGACACCTTCGGCATCGACCGCTGTTTCTTCGGCGGCGACTGGCCGGTCTGCACACTGACCGCTCCGCTGGCCGATTGGATTGCCGCACTCAAAGAAATCGTGAAGGACAAACCGCTCAATTGGCAAAAGAAATTGCTCCACGACAACGCCGTGCGGGTCTACAAAGTGGCTGCGAAGTGATACCGTTTTTGCCCCAATCACGAACGAAAGACAATCTCATGTCTCCCTGCCGACTGTTGGCATTTGTGGCGTGCGTCACTCTTGCTTTGACGCCGGGATTTGCTGTCGAACCTAAACCCGATCGTACAACAGCCGACCTCGTTGCCGAACTCAAGCCGTCGATTGTGGTCATCACGTTTTCTGGGCGAGACGGCAAGCAAGAAGGACTTGGTACTGGATTCGTCGTTTCGGAAGACGGTCTGATCGCGACCAACTTTCACGTCATCGGCGAGGGAAGACCGATCTCGGTACAGTTCGCGGACGGGACGAAGCGGGACGTCATTGAAATCCGCGCATCAGATCGGCAGCTTGATTTGGCCGTCGTGAAGATCGATCAGAAGGGACTCAAGCCGCTCGAACTGGGTGATGCGACGAAAGCGAAGGACGGACAGCCGGTCGTGGCGATGGGCAATCCGCGCGGACTGAAGCACAGCGTTGTCGAAGGGATCGTCAGCGGCAAACGAGAGATCGACGGCCGGTCGATGTTGCAACTGGCGATGCCGATCGAGCAAGGCAACAGCGGCGGGCCGCTCGTCGATCGCGACGGGAAAGTGCTCGGCATCATCACGCTCAAGTCGCTGGTGACCGACAACCTGGGCTTCGCGATTTCGGTGAATTCGCTGAAGCCGTTGTTGGAGAAACCGAATCCGGTGCCGATGGCACGCTGGCTGACGATCGGGCAGCTCAACCCGCGTGATTGGACGCCGCTGTTCGGGGCTCGCTGGCGTCAACGAGCCGGGCGCATCGCCGTCGAAGGCTTGGGACAAGGCTTCGGCGGCCGGTCGCTGTGCCTGTCGAAACAAGCGGTTCCGGAGAAGCCGTTCGAGGTCGCGGTCAACGTGAAGTTCTCGCCCGAAGACGGAGCGGCGGGACTCGTGTTTCATGCCGACGGCAAAGAAAAGCACTACGGTTTTTATCCGAGCAACGGCGGCTTCCGGCTCAGCCGCTTCGACGGATCAGACGTATTTCAATGGAAAGTTTTGCAAGAGGTTCGCAGCGAGGCGTATCGGCCCAATGATTGGAACGAGATCAAAGTCCGCGTTGAAAAAGGGCGGATAGTCTGTTTCGTGAACGGCACTCAGATCATCGAATCGACGGACGACGAACTGACCGGTGGACAAGTCGGCCTCGCGAAGTTCCGGCACACGGAAGCGGAGTTCCGCGGCTTCCGCGTCGCGACGGAACTCGACTCTCAGAAGGTCACGCCCGAGACGACGAAGCGGATCGCTGAGCTTGTCAAAGACATTTCCCCGAAGCAGGCGGCCGCGGCGGACGTTCTCAAGCAACTCACCCCGGACGGAGTCGTGGCCAGCACGGTGCTGCGGGAAAAAGCCAAGGAACTCGAACAACAGGCCGAGCGGCTGCGACAGCTTGCCAACGACGTGCATGTCAAAAAAGTGCAGACCGAACTGCGTTCGCTGATCGAAGGCAAAGAGGATGCCAAGATCGACCTGCTGGCCGCCGCGCTGTGGATCGCCGCGCTCGACAACGAGGAACTCAACGTCGCCGACTACTGCCGCGAGATCGACGACCTCGCGGCCGACTTGAAGAAGTCGTTCGCCGCCGATGCCGATGACGCCGCGAAGCTCGCCGCGCTCAAGAAATTCTTCTTCGACGAACTGGGCTTCCACGGCGGTCGGGTGAATTACGCCGCCCGCTCGAACAGCCATCTCAACGAGGTCATCGACGATCGCGAGGGAATGCCGATCACGCTCTCGGTCTTGTACATCGAGCTGGGCCGCCGTGTCGGCTTGAACCTCGTCGGCGTCGGAGTTCCCCGTCAATTCGTCGTGCGACATGAGCCGAGAGAAGGGTCTTCGGTGTTCATCGACGTCTTTGAAGGTGGCGGCACGATGACTCGGCAGGAGATCGAAGAGCGTCTCATCAAAGGCGACCCTCCGATCGTTGCCCGCGACGAACACTTCGCGACGGCGAGACCGCGCGACATCTTGATCCGCATGTTGAGCAATCTGTTGCGGCGTGCTCAGGACGAAAAAGATGCCGAGTCGATGTACCGCTACGTCGACACGATTCTGACGCTCAACTCTGAAGACGGCGACTATCGGGCGATGCGTTTTGAAATCGGAGCCTTCACCAAACGCTTGGACCAAGCCCGCGCCGACGCCGACTGGTTGGTCAAATTTCAGCCGCCGAATGTCAACCTGCAACGAGTCGAAGCCATCCGCGACTCGTTGAAGTGATCGGCCTGGTATCTCACGCGATCAATTGGTCGATCACGGTTCCGTGCACGTCGGTCAGTCGGAAGTCGCGGCCGGCGTAGCGGTACGTCAGGCGTTCGTGATCGAAGCCGAGCAATCGCAGCATCGTCGCGTGCAGATCGTGAACCGAGACCGGATCCTCGACCGCTTGGAAGCCGAATTCGTCGGTCGCTCCGTAAACCTGCCCGCCGCGCACGCCGCCGCCTGCCAGCCAGCAGGTGAATCCGTAGTGGTTGTGATCGCGACCGTTGAGGGCCGGCAGTTCAGCGACTGGAGTGCGTCCGAATTCGCCGCCCCACTGGATCAGCGTCTCATCGAACAAGCCGCGCTGTTTGAGGTCGGTCAGAAACGCCGAAATCGGCCCGTCCCAATCGGCCGACAGTTTCCGGTGCTGGGCTTCGAGGTTGTCGTGGTTATCCCACGGCTGCCCGGCTCCGCTCCAGATTTGAACGAACCGCACGCCGCGCTCGATCAAGCGGCGAGCGATCAGCAACTGCCGGCCGTGAGTTCCCGCTCCGTACATCAGCCGAATCGCTTCCGGTTCCTTCGAGATGTCGAACACGTCGGCGGCTTCCGTTTGCATTCGAAACGCCAGCTCAAACGATTGGATGCGTGCTTCGAGCGCGGCGTCTTCCGGCCGCAGCGATTTGTGTTGTTCGTTGAGCTTCCGCACGAAGTCGAGTTGTCGCCGCTGTTCGTCGAGCGACAGCCGCGAGTTGCGAATGTTCGCGAGCAGCTTCGTGACCTCGGTATGCTGCGTGTCGAGATACGTTCCCTGAAATGCTCCGGGCAGAAACGCTGATCGCCAATTCTGCGTCGAGACGATCGGGTATCCGCCCGGACACATCACGATGAACCCTGGCAGGCTCTGATTTTCGGAACCCAGCCCGTACGTCAGCCACGAGCCGAAGCTCGGCCGAGGCAGTCGGCCGTCACCGCAGTTCATCAGCATCAGCGACGACTCGTGATTGGGCACCTCAGCCTGCATCGAGCGAATGACCGCGATGTCGTCGATGTGGTTGAGCGCGGTCTGCCAGAACAGATCGCTGACTTCGATTCCCGACTGGCCGTAGCGTCGGAACTCAAACGGCGACCGCATCGCCGCGCCGGTCTTTCGCTCGGTTCGCAGATTGCCGGCCGGCAACGACTTGCCGTGCCACTCGGAGAGCTTCGGCTTCGGATCGAACGTATCGACATGCGACGGCCCACCGTTCATGAAAAGATGCACGACGTGCTTGGCTCGCGCGTCAAAATGCGATCGCTTGGGAGCCAGTGGCGTAACACTCTCCTCCGCGGCATCGCTTTGCTCAGAGAGCAAAGTTGCCAAGCCGAGCATCCCCACACCGGTGCCACATCGGCGCAAGGCATCGCGTCGCGAGAACAGCGGCTGCATGGTCATGACAGAACCTCGTGAAGAAGCCGAGCACTTGCCAGCCACCATTCTTGCAGATGGCTGATGGCTCGCCAACAAGCACTCGGTCGATCACCTCGGTTGGTCGTGTCCTAATTTGAAAGCCACGCCGCTAATCGGTGCCATCAGGTCGGTCGTACTGGCGAGCCGTGGTCGGGCACATTGGGACGGATGACGACGCAATCCGAATCGCACGGAAGTTGTCACATCTGCTCCGTCAGTTTCTCGCCGAGCCAAACTCACTGAAGACGAGAGGACTTTCGACGAGCCAGCCGATGGCGACTCGATTCGTCGCCTTGTCGATAATCTCGCCGCTCACGACGAAAGATTCACCGAAGGTCGTCGGTGACGATTGCAAACGCTGATCGGCCTCAATGGCGAAAGATCGCAGATTCTTGGCCGCTTTCCCGTGTCCCGCCGACGGACGGTGCGGCAGATTCAGGCTTTCAATCCTTGGCATGAGATTTGTCTTGCATGGCGGCATATATTCCCACAGGAGATTGCCCGTGCGAAGATGCTCTGCTACACCGAACCGCCCTGACCTCACCACGAGCCGGTCGGGATTCACGTTGATCGAACTGCTCGTCGTGATTGCGATCATCGCCATTTTGATCGCGCTGTTGCTGCCGGCCGTGCAGCAAGCTCGCGAGGCGGCTCGGCGGTCGCAGTGCAAGAACAATCTTAAGCAGATTGGCCTCGCGCTGCATAATTACCTGGACACGTTCAAGTTCTTCCCACCGAGCGGGACAATTCGAGCCGGCACCACCTTTACGGGGAACAATGGCTCGTGGTCCATTCACGGCCGCATCCTGCCGCAGTTGGAAGGCGGCAATGCCTTCAAGAAGATCAACTTGACCATCGCTTGGGATCAGCAATTGGCGACAGGCTTGTCGCTGCTCAAGATCGGAACCTACGTTTGCCCCTCGGAAGCGCACGACATCATCCGTGTGGACGCATCAGGTAATGCGTTCACGCGACCCATGACGTATGGCTTCAACATGGGAAGCTGGCTGAGTTGGGATCCGGCCACCGGGCAAGGTGGCGACGGCATCTTCTGGATGAACAGCAGCACGAATCCGGCGAGCATCCGCGATGGTTTGAGTAGCACGCTGGCGGCGTCTGAGGTCAAAGCCTTCACGTCGTACTTTCGCAACTCGACTGATCCCGGAGCGACGCCACCCGCTTCCACCGCTGCGATCGCTTCATTCACCGGCGGAGTGACCGCCTCAAATTTCAAGCTCGGCCCGAACACAAACGACAACACCGGTCACACCGAATGGTGCGATGGTCGTATCCATCACGAAGGCTTCACGACCGTGTTTCGTCCGAATACGGTCGTCAGCTACCTGCACACCGACGGCCGAACCTACGACGTGGATTACAACTCGCGGCAAGAAGGCACTAGCTTGACGGCCCGAACGTACGCGGCAATCACATCGCGCAGCTATCACACAGGGATTGTGCAGTCGCTCCTCATGGACGGTGCTTCTCGGTCGATCAATCAAAACATCGACCTCGGCGTCTGGCGAGCACTTGGCACACGCACCCGAGCTGCGGGCGAATCGTTGGTCGGTGAATTTTAGGCCGCATGACGGACACGGCCCACCACCAGAAACGCCCCCGGACAATCCGGGGTTCTGAGACCGTCTGAGAAGAGTGCCGAAGGTGGGAGTCGAACCCACACACCCGTTAAGGATACGGGATTTTGAATCCCGCGCGTCTGCCATTCCGCCACTTCGGCTCGGTGAAGAGGCGACATCTTAGGGACGACGAATTGCGATGCAAGCAATCCGCGCCGGTGCGGAGATGGCGAAGTCACAGTCCTCTTCATCGACGGTTCTTTGGGTGGTTGTCTACTTGATCAATCCCGCCAAGCGCAGCGCCACTTCGTAATCTTCCGGGCGATTCAGATTGCGAAGCGATTTCAGTTCTGGGTCCACTGCCCGCAATTCGTCGACGGGAACCTCGACCGAGTCGGATGCTTGGATCAGAAACAATGGCCGCAGCCGTTGACCGGCGACAAGCTGATGAACACGCTCGGCCAACGATGTTCGATAGACCGCCGCCAACGGGTGATGAAAATCTCCTTCCTTCGGCACGGCCAACTCGTGACTTCCCAGACGGCGAATCATCTCGGCGATGAATTCGGGCCGGAGCAGCGGCACGTCGCAGGACGAAACAAATGCTGCCTCAACTTCGCCGGCAAGTGCTCGTAAACCGACCGCCATGCCCGCCAAAGGGCCGAAGTGCTCGTGTTCATCGCGGAGGATTCGGACATCGCTCGGGAGCGACGGGACGTCCTGACCCGGAGCCGCGACGACAACGACCGGATTCACTGTCGTGCGAAGTATTCGAACGACTCGCGCAAGCATCGGCTCGTCCCCGAATGGAAGCGTCAGTTTCGGCTGTCCCATGCGCGAACTTCGGCCGCCGCACAGCACGATACCGCCGACGGATTGAGACACGATTGCCACCTCCATAAACTCCCTCGCACGATGGACGAACCTTGGTACAAAGACGGGTTGCAGTTTAGCTGCACAGGCTGCGGAAACTGCTGTACCGGACCTGCCGGGTACGTTTGGGTCTCGGAAACGGAGATCGCCCAAATCGCGGAACTCCGGCAACAGTCGATCGGAGAGATCAAGATTTTTCACACCCGGCTCGTTGGGGCGAAGCTCTCCCTCACCGAGTTTGCCAACGGCGACTGCACGTTTTTCGATCCGGCGACCCGGCGCTGCACGATTTATGCGGCTCGCCCCACACAGTGTCGCACTTGGCCCTTCTGGCGCAGCAACTTACGCAGCCAAGAGGCCTGGAATCGGATGCGGCAAACCTGCCCCGGTGCCGGTCAAGGACCACTGATTCCGCTCGACATCATCGAGTCTCAAGCCAGCCAATTGGAGCTTTAGGGACTCTGGATCGAGTCCGCAAAGCTGCTCGGTTTTTCCGATTTTTCCGATTGGACTGGAGTTGATGGTCACACCAATCCGAAAAAGGATGATGGGGCCGTCTGTTCGACTTGTTCGAGCAGTGGCCAGGATGTTTTCGACCAAGGGCTTCGATCCGCGACTTGACACTAAATCGAGTTTACGAATACCGTTGCGACCCATTCGTGGGTTGTAACACCCTCCGCGGACCGGTGACTTTTGGCAGGAGACTTCCGTCGTGACCAAGAAAGAGATTGTCAAAACCATCTCGGACAAAATTGGGCTCACGCAGTTGAAGACGAAGGAAATCGTCCAGCAAACCTTCGACGCAATCGTGGATACTTTGGTCGAAGAACGTCGGATCGAACTTCGCAACTTTGGAGTCTTTGAAGTCAAAAAACGAGCGGCCCGCAAGGCTCGCAATCCAAGAACGGGAGAACGGGTGGACGTGGCGGAGAAATACGTCGTCACGTTCAAGCCCGGCAAGGAGATGGAAGAAAAAGTCCGCATGTTGGAACTGGCCGAAGCCGCGAAAGCTCGCGGTGAGACCTCCCCAGCAAATCCCACCATCTAAGTCCCGTCGGATTGCCCGCCAAACACGTCTCGCCCGTCGGATTATTTGTCAAAACTCGATGTCAGGGAGGACATCATGCGAAAGCTCGTCTGTCTCGGCCTATTGCTGGCAACTACCGCCCTGCATGTTGGATGCGTCATTCCGATGTATTCGGCAGACCCTGCGGTTCGTTCTCGTCAATTGATTTACGTGTCCGAGAACTTGCGAATGATCAACGACATCTGGGAACGGATTTGGTTCGTTGACATGCCCGATACCGAAACGCCGTATCGCACACATGGTGGTGTGATCTAAACGAGTTTCGGTGCGAGTTGCCGTCTTTCGCTTGCTGGCCGTGAACCTCACTGGCCACTAAATTTCGTGGCGTGAACCCGCTTGAAATTACGCTCAACCGACTCCGTTTGCCCAACTCGATCCTGGTCGCCTCGGGAACGTTCGGGTATGCGCGGGAAATGCAGTCGTTCGCCGAGTTTGCTCGCCTCGGTGGCATCATTCCCAAAACCGTGACGCCGCTGCCCCGCATGGGAAACTCTCCGCCTCGGACGGTGGAAACCACGTCCGGCCTTTTGAACTCGATTGGCTTAGACAACGATGGCATCGAAGCGTTTCTTGAAAAGCATTTGAGCTATCTGTTGAGTTTGGGGACGCCAGTCATCGTCAACATCGCGGGGCACAACATCTCCGAGTTCGGACAGATGGCCAAGCGGCTGAATCCGTTCAAGGAGATTGCCGCCGTCGAACTCAACATCTCATGCCCCAACGTCAGCGGCGGGGTCGACTTCGCGACAGATCCGAAACTGACCTCACAAGTGATTTCGGAAGTGCGAGCCGTTTGCGATCTACCGGTGATCGCGAAGCTGACTCCGAACGTAACTCGAGTCGTGGACATCGCCGCCGCCGCCGCAGAGGCCGGAGCCGACGCGGTCACATTGGTCAACACGTTTCAAGGCATGGCGGTCGATTGGAAACGGCGAAAGCCGATCCTCGGCAACGTGCTCGGCGGACTGAGCGGTCCGGCCATCAAGCCATTGGCGCTGCGGATCGTGCATCAAGTCGCACAGGCGGTGAAGGTGCCGATTATTGGAGTGGGCGGCATTCAGTCGATTGACGATGTGATGGAGTTCCTCGTGACTGGAGCGACCGCGGTGCAGATCGGAACCGCAAATTTTTATGACCCGACGCTGGCTTGCCGATTGGTCGATCAACTCGCGGATGTCGTGAAGTCGCAAGGCTGCCAACGAGTGACGGAACTGATCGGCACGCTGCAATTGCCGGATCGCAGCGGTTGCCAGAAGTAGGCGCGGCTGCTGGAATCTCGCGACAATGTTCGCCACACACGAGGATCATTCATGCGAGTTCTTTCCGGCATTCAGCCGACGGGCCGCTTTCACTGGGGCAATTACTTCGGCGCGATCCGGCAGTACATCGCCTTGCAGGACAACGACCAGGCGTTCTATTTCATTGCCGACCTGCACGCGCTGACGACCATCCGTGATGCCAGTGCGCTGCGCGGATTCACGCAAGACGCGGCGCTCGATCTGCTGGCGTTGGGACTTGACCCCGCGAAGGCCACGCTGTTTCGGCAGTCGGATGTCCCTGAAGTGACCGAACTGATGTGGCTGCTCACCACGCTGACGCCGATGAGCCTGCTCGAAAAGTGTCATGCCTACAAAGACAAACTCGCAAAAGGCCGGCCGGCGGACGCGGGCTTGTTTTCCTATCCGGTCCTGATGGCGGCAGACATCCTGCTGTACGACAGCGACGTCGTGCCGGTCGGCGTCGATCAGGTGCAGCACATTGAGGTGACTCGCGACATCGCCGTGAAGTTCAATCTGACGTTTCAGCGAGAGGTCTTCGTGCTCCCGGAAGCTCGCGTGATGACCGAGACTGCCAAGGTCGTCGGCACCGACGGCGAGAAGATGTCCAAGAGCTACGGCAACACGATTGAATTGTTTGAGGACGCCAAGAAGCTCCGCAAGAAGATCATGTCGATCAAGACCGATTCGACACCGGTGGAAGCTCCCAAGAATCCGGAGTCCTGCCCAGTCTTCACGCTCTACAAGCTGTTCGCGTCGGAAGCACAACAGGCGTCGTTGGCCGAGCGATACCGCGCCGGCGGCATGGGCTACGGCGAGGCCAAGCAAGCTCTGTTTGAAGCGGCTGATGCCTTCATCGGACCCGCTCGTGAGCGGCGTGAGAAGCTCGCATCCGCCGCGAGCTACGTCGAAGACGTTCTGCATGCCGGTGCTCAGCGAGCAAGAGTCAAGGGGCAAGAGGTTTTGAATCGCGCCCGCGAAGCCTGCGGGTTGAACAAACGTGGCGATGGAATTACGGGCCGTCAGGATCGCTGACTTCGCGAATGATTTGCGCGAGTCGCATTTCCAACGCGATCATCTTCTGCCACGACGCGCCATCGATCACTCGCTGCCCCGATCCGTCGTCCATGGAACGCTCACGGCCATCCTGGAGAAAAACAACGATCTGCTGGTGAACAAAGGCGATCAAGTCGGCGAGTTGTGCGCGTTGCGCCAATCGGAACGTGTCGGGAATTGGAGGCGTGGAGGTGGCAAGTTCCTGGCCGGCCGAGTCCAGTATGTCGTTCCAGTCCGAAGGGTAAGCCGAACCGGAATCAACCGTTCGGCTGGTCTCGACGTAGTCATCCTCTTCGCCCGGATGCGAGCCATCAATGACGTCCTTCAACTTCTGGAGCGGCAACGAACTGGACGTGCGATAACGCTGGCCGATTTCCTTGGGATTGCCAAAAACCAGCAGGCAGCGTCCGATCGACACCAAATCGCCGACCTGCAAGGCGCGCACGGTCATCGGCACGCCGTTGACTCGCGTGCCGTTGGTGCTTTCCAGATCCGTGAGGATGACCTTGCCGTCTTCTTCTTGAACTTTCAAATGGAAACGGCTGACTCGCTCATCGTTGAGCTGCACACCGTTGTCCTCTTCACGGCCGATGGTAAATGGCGTTTCGAGTTTCGCGAACACGCGACCTCGTTCCATGCCTTCGAGGATTTGAAAAGTCACCTCGGCCATGTCACCACTTCCTCGGTCCAGTCTGCTCGGCGAATGTCGAGTTGCCGGGATTACCCTTCTATCGGCCTGAATCGATGATCGTCAACCGGGCAAGCCGAAGGTCAGGCGGCGTTCGGCCCGGCCCCGTGAAACGGCGAGTTCTGATAGGTGGCAACCATCGCGGCATCCACCGCCTGCAGCAGATCCGCTTTGCGAACCGGCTTCTTCAGGACGGAGTACGCCTCGGCGTCGGTTGCCTCGCGGACCAGTTCGTCGGTCGCGTCGGCGGTGATCAGGATGCACGGCGTGACCGGCATGATGATCTTCACCATCTGGATCGTCTGAATGCCGGTCAGCCGGTCCATGTGCATGTCGAGCAGCAGCAGATCGACTCGCTCGCCCTCAACGATCTCAAGAGCCTCTTCACCCGACGAGGCTTCCAGCAGCGTGAAGAACGGCTCCAGCAGCGCACGCAACACCTCGCGGAATTGAGCATCGTCATCCGCGATCAGCAGTTGAAACGGTTGTTGATGAACGGCCACCAAAGAGAACCTCAACGACATCCAAGTCACATGCACGCTGAATTCACCGCCTCCGATAGCAGAGTGCAGCGGTGCTTGTCAACACGTCCTACGTCCCAAGCAACTTCGTCCGCAGCGATTCCAGCAGCCGCACCGCTTGTCCGATGTCCGCCTTCTGCCGTTCGCGATCGTGAGCGATCTCGCGCTCGATCGTCAATGGCCCGGAATAGCCAACGGAGTCCAACGTGCGGAGGTACGTCTCCATGCCAACGTCGCCATCGCCGAGCGCAACTTCGGTTCCCCAGCCTTTGCCGCGCTGATCGGGAGCCGCCCACTTGGCGTCCTTGCAATGGATGCTGCGGACCAAGTGGCCGACTTTCTTCAACGCTTCGATCGGGTCGCCGGTGCCGTACAGGATCATGTTGGCCGGATCGAAGTTGATGAACAGGTTGTCGCGGCCGACGTCGTGCATGAATTCCAGCAGATGGTCGGCGGTTTCCTGGCCCGTCTCGAGGTGCATGTTCTGACCGTTGCGTTTGACGTGATCGAGCAAATCGCGTGTGACCGCAATCAATGAGTTGTAGCTGGGGCTCCCTTTCTCCGGCACAAAGCCGATGTGCATTCCGAGCGTGTTGCAGCCGAGCAACTTCGCAAAGTCCGAAATTTCTTTCATCTCCGCCGCACGAGCGGCGCGAGTGGCTTCCGGCACGAGTCCCACCGTCCGAGCAGTCGTGGCGATGTCGGCGTAACTCTCTCCCTCGAAGCCGCCGAACAAACAGGTGATCGTGATGTCGGCCTCTTGACAGCGTTGCAGAAACGCTTTCGCAGCGGCCTCGTTACGAGACTCCTTGTGCGGCGTGTGAACCTGCACGGTGTGGATGCCCAACTCTTTCGCGACATCCAGATGCACCCCCAAGCCCGCGTCCACCGATGCGAACACGCCAATCGCCCACTTCTGCATGATGAGTCTCCCTGCGTTGCAAATCCGAGAAGGCCGGCTCGCGATCTGCGTGAACCGGACGGAACGCGATGATATCGCTACGACCCGAATTTTCACGCATCAGAGCTTGTTGATTCTGTCGATGCTGGTGACAATACCTGCCCAACTGCCTCGGCCGCAGGGCACAATGGCAGACGAACGAACTCAACCCGCCTCCTTCACCCACTGACTCAAGAGGAGTCCCGCGATGCTGACTTTCTTCGGCAAACGAAATCGGTTGTGCGATTCGGTCTCTCGACGCTCGTTCCTGCAAGTCGGAGCGGCCGGAGTTGGCGGCCTCACGCTGGCGGATCTGTTGCGATTGGAAAGCCAAGCCGCGACGGGTGGCTCGAAGAAATCGGTCATCAATATCTTTTTGAGCGGCGGACCCACGCATCACGACACCTTCGATTTGAAACCCGAAGCCCCATCCGAAATTCGCGGCGAGTTCAAGCCGATCGCGACCAACTGCCCGGGCTTCGATATCTCCGAACACTTCCCGAAGCTGGCGCAAGTCGCTGATAAGTTCTCGGTCGTCCGTTCGCTGACAGGCATCAGTGAAGAGCACACCAACGTCCAATCGGACACCGGCTGGCCGGAGAACACATTGCGGTCGATCGGCGGACATCCCAGTGTCGGATCGGTCATGTCCAAGATTTGGGGACCGGCACAGTTCACCGCGCAAGGGTCGGCACCGACGTTCGTGGACCTGACGCAATCCTCCAAGCCCGGATTCCTCGGCCAAGTTCATGGGCCGTTCGTGCCGGACGGAGTCGGCCGACAAAATCTCTCTCTCAATCAGCAGGTGACGCTTGATCGGTTGGGTGATCGCAAGGCGTTGCTCACGGGACTCAACCAGGCGCGTCAGGGAGTTGACTCGCGCGGCATGATGACCGCGCTCGACAGCTTCACCGAACGAGCGGTCAATCTCATCACCTCCGGCGAAGTCGCGAAGGCGCTCGACCTGCGAAGGGAAGACCCGCGGTTGCTCGAACGCTACGGCGTCGAGAAGGATCAGCAGAACCAACGCATGATTCTGGCTCGGCGGCTGATTCAGGCCGGGACGCGCTGCGTGTCGTTCTCGTGGGGCGGTTGGGATACGCACGGCAATAATTTCGGACATCTCAAAACGCAGTTGCCGAATCTCGACAACGGGCTGAGCACGTTGATTCAAGACCTCGACGCTCACGGCCTGTTGAACGACACGATCATCCTGATGTCCGGTGAGTTCGGTCGCACGCCGCGCATCAACGCCGGAGCGGGCCGAGACCACTGGGCACGCGCCGGATTCTTCTTCGTCGCTGGCGGCGGCTTCCGACACGGCCAAGCCATCGGCTCGACCAACCGCCTGGGCGAGATCCCCGTGACTCGGCCGATCCACCTGCAAAACATCTTCGCGACCGTTTACAAGCAACTCGGCATCGACCCCGACACGACCACGCTCATTGACCCCAACGGCCGCCCGCAGTACCTCGTGGACGAACGCAAACTCGTCGCGGAACTAGGTTGAGAGTGGACGGCGAGAGTCGGATGGTCGCCCACAATGCGTTGCTCCTGCCATCGCTTTGATTCTGTTCTGTCGCGACGCGACATGCTGCGCGCGTCGGCGTGTGGATTTGGGACGCTCGCGCTGACGGACCTGCTGAAGGCGGACACGACTCGTGCGGCGAATTCGCTGGCTCCGAAGGTTCCGCCGTTGCCGGCGAAAGCTCGGCGAGTCATCTTTCTCTTCATGCACGGCGGGCCTTCGCAGGTCGACACGTTCGATTACAAGCCGCTGCTCGAACGGGATCATGGGAAGCCGTTGCCGTTTTCCAAGCCGCGAGTCTTTTCGGCTCAGACCGGCAACCTGTTGAAATCGCCGTGGAAGTTTCGGCAGTACGGCGAGAGCGGGGCGTGGGTCAGCGATTTGTTTCCCAACGTCGCGAAGCATGTCGATGATCTTTGCATGATCAATTCGATGTGGGGGTCGAACTCGCGGCATGGCGGAGCGTTGCTCGAACTGCACACCGGCAGCGACACGTTCGTCCGGCCGAGCATGGGGTCGTGGATCACCTACGGGCTGGGCACGGAGAACCAAGACCTGCCCGGCTATATCACCATCTGCCCGACGCTGACGCACGGCGGAGTCAACGCCTACAGTTCGGCGTTCATGCCGGCGGTTTATCACGGCACGCCGCTGGGTAACGCGGGCATCTCGTCGGATCAGGCGAAGATTCCGTTCATCGAAAACGCCGACAAGCT
>CAMAWN010000085.1 GCA_945861865.1 Candidatus Kuenenia stuttgartensis
ATCATATTGGACGAGTTTCAAGATCTTGCGGAAGGCAATCTTCCGGTGCTGATGGAGTCGATGTCCCATTCAAAATGGAAACAACTCATCGCCGCTGGAACGCCCAAAGCAACCGAGAATCATCTGGAGACGTTGTTTCAGCAATCAACCGCGTGTGAGTGGCAAGTCCCTTGTCCCGCATGCACTGAACGCACCATTCTGGATGAAAAGGTGATCGGACTCCGCTCGCTCTGTTGTCCAAAGTGTGAAAGCCCGATCGACACCGGACACGGAATTTGGTTGCCGCGGAACCCCGACTCCAAATGGGGAAAGGGATTCTGGATCAACCATTGCATGGTCCCGTGGGTTCAGCACGATGAGTTGCTGGCGAAACGGGCAGAGTATGACCCCATCCGATTCCGCAATGAGTGCCTTGGACTGCCGACCGTTCTGGGGGACCGAATTGTTTCCCGAGAGGAGGTCGAGGCGTGCTGTCACTCTCGAAACATGGCGACTCGCCTCGAAGACGTACCGCGCGATGCCCCGGGTCAGCTTGTCGCGGGCATCGATTGGGGCGGCGGAGCAAACTCGACTACGGTTCTGGTAATCGGATACATGCGATCCGACAAGATATTTCACGTCTGTCGTTTCGATCGGTTCCGGGCCAATGAAGATACGCAGTATCTTGTGACTGAAGTGGCCAAGAAGTGCCGCGAGTTCCGCATTTGCACGATTGCAGCCGACGGCGGCGGTAACGGCCATGTGTGCAACCGCTGGCTTGCTGAAGTGCTTCAGCTTCAATTCAAGATCTATTCGATTTTCTATTCGACCAGCGAACAAAAGCCCTATTCCGAAGGGCATTTGAAAAAATGGACCGTTGATCGATCGGCGACACTCGGTCAGGTGTTTACTCGCATCAAAACCCAGAAAATCATGTTCCCACCAGCCAGCGACTGTGGATCATTTCTCGATGAGTTCCTCGCGGTTTATGAAGAGTACGACAGCTACAACCGCAGGATCCGATATGCGCATCCAGAAAACCAACTAGACGACACCGTTCACGCCGTTAATTACGCCCTGATCATCGCCGATCAAGTCCGCGAAGCAATTCATGGGAATGGTGTAATGTGACTCCGATTATCTACGGCGCATCGTTAGGGCTGGAATCATGGAACCTCGTGAGCCCAAGGCATCGATGTCCCTTTTGAATCCGGCGACCTTAGTCCTGCGATCGGAGAATTTTTCAAAGTCGGGTTTCAATTCAATTCTTTTTGCGAGAAACTCCGTCTGGCTGAGGACCATCGGACCAACCTCAGCTTTCCGTAGCCTCTGACCAGCGGCGGTGAATGATGAAAGTGGAAGTTGTCCTGGAAGCGTTGGACCATGACCGATATCGCGCCTCCGTCAGCCATCCCTTCGAGCTTTCGGCGGAAGCGGAGACGCGTGAAGCGACTCTGACGGCGTTGAAAGTGCAGCTCGACGCCAAGCTCAAGCAGGTCGAAGTTTTGGAACTGGAGGTCGGTCGTCCGACTGAGCAGCCTTGGACAAGTCTCATCGGGACTTGGAAGGACCATCCCGACATGGACGATGTTTTGGAGAACATGCGCGAGTATCGTCGGCAGGTCAACGCGGATCCGAACCGACTATGAGCCTGTTCATCCTCGACACCGACCACCTGACGCTATTGCGTCAAGCGCATCCTGCCGTCGTGACGCGAGCGGTCCTCGTTCCGCGCGATGAACTCGCAACAACCGTGATCACGTTCGAGGAACAGGTTTCCGGCTGGTACACCGCCGTTCGAAAAGCGCGCGATGTCGAAAAGCTGGCTCGCGCGTATGCCGGCCTGCACGAGATTGCTCAAACCGCGCGTGTTATCCGCATCCTGCCGTTCTCGCGGGAAGCTGTCGCGTTGTACTTGGACTTGAAGAAGCAGCATCCCCGTCTCGGCAAGATGGATCTCGCGATTGCCGCCATCGCTCTGCACAACAACGCCACGCTGGCCACTCGCAACCGGCAAGACTTCGAGCCGATTGCCGGTCTGGCCCTTGAGGATTGGTCGGCCTGAAGCGCTCGCCGAAGAATGCAAATCAAACTGGTGTAACGATGGCTGTGTGCCAATAACTGTGTCCCAAACCGGTCGGCGGGCCAGGAACTGTGTCCCAACTGTGACAAGAACTATGTCCCACGACGACATAAGTTATTATCCGGTGGTAATGTGTGTGACACATACTGTGTCCCACACCAGTTGTGGTTTGGGACACAATTCCTGTCATTTGAGACACAATACTTGGCCAAGTGAGACACAATACTTGGCCAGAAATCACGCAGCCGTAGGTACGCGCCGTTTGATTGGAAATGTCGGCGGTCTGCTCAGACCAAGTTTCGCGTCTTGGTGAGCGCGTCACTGTGTCCGTTTGTGGTTTTTCATGCCGATCTTCCGGTTTTGGGCTTTGACCGACATTCAGTCAAAGCGGTCGTCCGACAGATCGGCTTCGTCGCACATCAAGAATGCCCAAACATAGCCGGAGTGAGGAATTGCGAAGTACATTTCGGCCGTGTCGAGGGAGCGGTTCTCCCAATCGAGCCAGTAGTCTGTGCTGCCGCCGCCGTCACCTTGTGCGTACTTTGAAACCGGATCATTCTGGCCAAGAAAGCGTTTGAAGTATCGGCATTCCGGGGCGTGGCCGCGGCGGACGCGGTAGCAACCTTGATTCCGGAGCGGTTCGGAAACCCAACCGAATTGAATGATACCCTGGTACGTCGCAACCGTCGCGCACGGGAAATCAGACAACTGTGTCCAGCGAGCAAGAAGGCCGGTGAGCGACACGTCGAATTGGCGACGAACCTCAAGAATGTTATCAATCTTTGGAAAGTTTTCCCGGTTCACATTTTTCCGAACCAGATAACTCGGCATCAACAGCCCCGCAGCGAAGTGATCAGCCTCGGTTTCGATTAACGAATGTGCCGTGAACTCGGAGAAGGAATCGTGGGGCCGTCGATTCGTTACCAAACACTTTCGATGACGGTCCAGAAAGTAGTGTCCGAGTTCGTGTGCGATCGAGAAAAGAACACGGGAATGATGCGTTCCTGAATGACGCCACGAGTTGTACTTCGTGTTGAAGCAGAGCAAGAACCGGTTGCCGACGTAGCGGATTCGGCCATCAAAGGCGTCACCAAAATCCTCCCCAACAGCATGAATCAGTTTTCGTTCGGCCTTGAGAAGCCGGAATGGATCAACGGGAGGTGCCCGAAACTCATACGCTTCGGCGATCTGCTCGCCTTTCCGCAGCGCCGCTTCCTGTTCTGCGTAGAAAGTCTTCCAAGCCGAGTTACGGTCCATCAGGGTTGTCCGCCTCGTCGTCATCCGGTTCTTGTGCCGCCTCGTTTTCGAGTTGCTGAAGTCGCTCGGCAATCTCTGGCGGAACGTCTTCGCCTTCGCCTCGAAACATCTCGACAAGCTCCTCGCTTCTCGAATCCAATTGCTCCGGCACATAGTCCGATTTGGCTTCCGGTGACTTGTTGCGCGGTCGGAGTCCAAAAATCTTTTCGACGACCCGCTGACGTTCCTCGTTGGAAACCTCGACTTGGCCCAGCGCCCGTAGCACCTCGTCAACTCCTTCTTCAGTTCGAGGGCGAAATCCCTTGGGAACGAGCGCTCGACGGAATAGGCCGTCCATGAATGCGTCTTCATTTCGATTGGTCATGATCGCCCCTCCAATCGATCCAGGTCGTATCCCAATTTCTTCATCTCGGCTTTTACAGTACCAATCGCACGCGACTTGTAGACACGAATTGTTCCTGCGGGAATTGGGACACCATTTTCATATTTCATGCCAAGTTCGACGCCCAAAGCACCAGCATCCGGAGTCAGATTCCCAGCGAATGCGTAGGCATACCAAATGTCCCTTTGAAGTGGCGGGAGTTTCGCAATCACGCGTTGAATCTCAGAAAGTAGTTTCGGATTCTGGGTTTCGACGCGATCAAGTTTATCTTCTGTTTCTTTGGCCGCGGCACTCTCGATCGGGAAATCGACGTGAACTTCCAGTTGGCGAGCCTTTTGCCACTTGAATCTCCGAGCGACGAACTCCGATCGGCCAGCGCGGCGCTGCTGGCTTTCCGTCGGAGCCGCGTTGGCACTGGCGCTGGGTGTCGGAGCCAAGTTGTACCCGGTCGTGTTGGCTCCGCTGCTGTTGTGGATGTTGGCTCGCCGAGTGAGCGTGAAGGCCAGTGTCATCGCCGCTGTCATCTTCGTGACGGTGAGCATGACGGTGTTGTGGCCGATGCTTCCGACCATCGAATCGCCAGACGTCATCGGTACGAGCAGTCTTGAATTGAACGACGCCAACGTCACTCAGAGCGACCACGATCAACCGCCGTTGCCGCCCACCGAAGTCTCAACCACTCCGCGCGATCCCAGCGAAAGCCTGCGAGCATTTCTCGGCCGCTGGGAGATGAACGACTTTCTGTTTTTGCTCGTGATCGAAAACCTGCGCCCGTCGTCTGGCCTGCCCCCGGAACAAATCGCGTGGTTCACAGTGACCCCCGAATCGTGGCGAACCGCTTTGGTCGCGTCAGTCGCTCAGCAAACAGGCTTGGCGACGGAACGAGTCCCGTTCGTCCTGACTCGACTCTTGTTGAGCCTCGCGTTGGTCGGTGCGGCCGTCGGCCTCGCGCTATGGGTGACTGCTGACACTGAAGGCCAACGACACGAACGACTGTTGGAGGCCACATTCCAGACCCTCGCGTGGTTCTGGTTATTGTTGCCGACTCAGAACCCGTGGTATCTGACATGGTGCTTGCCCTTCCTGCCGTTCGCACGCAGTCGAGCTTGGTTTGCTCTGAGCGGTTTGGCGTTCTTGTATTACCTGCGCTTCTGGATGACGGCTCAGTTTTCCGCGCCGCTGCTCGGCACGTCGTATCCGGGGCCGCAGTTCTTTGATTACGTCGTCACTTGGCTCGAATACGTCCCGTGGTTGGTGTTCTTGGCTTGGCGTCGTCGACGAGAGGGATCTTCTTTCGTCGAGCCGCAGAGTTCGTGAGCAGCGGGAGCAACGGCATGGCCCTTGGAAAAACGCACTCTCCGATTCGCGCGGTGCTGCCCTATTTCTGTGTCAGCTTCCTGATGCACCTCATCTGGGAGAATGCACAGATGCCGTTGTACGAGGCTGGGGATGCGTCGCTGTGGGACAACTTTAAGATGTGCCTGTTTGCCACCGCGACGGGCGACATGCTCTTTACGCTGGTGCTTTATCTCACGGTTGTAGTCATTCACAAGAATCTCTGGTGGCCGAACGACCGAGCGGCCTACTTGCATCCGGCGACGTGGATCGTGCCAGTGCTGATCGGGGCACTCCTCGCCGTCAGCTTTGAACTTTGGGCGATCCATGCCGTACAGCGCTGGCAATACGGTTCCATGCCGATGATTCCGGTCATTCGTGTCGGTGTCACTCCGGTGCTGCAAATGATCTTCATTCCGCTCGTCGCCACGGCGCTCTGCCGTTTGTTGGCAAATGCTTCCTCAATCGAGGGGCAACGAAAATGAGCGTCAATTGTGACTCGCCAACGCGGTAACCCAGGCAAGATGCGATCACTTCGTGAAAAAGCTCAGCTTGCTGACCAGATCAGATCGCGGAGGCCGCAGATGAACTCGCTGGCCAAGGGGAGCAGGCACCACCAGACGCAACGAATGCACTCTTGCCGAAAGGCGGTCCCGTCTTCAGGGCGGCCCCACTGGAGATTCAGAGAGTTCCACTGCGGCGACCAGCGCGACACGCGCTGGCAGTAATCGGCATAGGCCGTTCCAAATCGCTGTTGCAGCAACTGTTCTTCGGCGCGGACGACTCCTACGGCGTAGAGCACGATCGGAAATACACAGGCCAGCGCGAACGGCCAGCTCTTCAAGAACAGCATTTGCGAAATCGCGATCAGCAGCGTGCCGATGTACTGGGGATTACGACCCACGGAGTAGGGGCCGGTGGTCACCAGCGTCTTCGACTTTCGTCCGCTGATGTGCCGGCTGAACCACAGCCGCAGGCCGATGGCCGCACTCAACATGGCCCAGCCGAGTCCATCGCAGAGGTGATCCAGCGGAGTCGCCTCGCGGACATCGGGAACGGTCAGCAAGGTTCCGCAGAGGCCGGCAAGTACGCACAGCACCGTGATTGCGATGCGCTTGCGGTATGCGAAGGAGGCACATGTGGGTGACGTTTGAGAGAGAGGCATCGTCGTCATGGTCGTTGACATGCAGCATTCCTAATTGGCGGGTGAGAGGGTTTTTCAGAACGAATGGCCATGACAGATGAACTACCGTGACGACGTCGCCACGCGGTGGGCCAGCGTCGGGACGCTCGTGAGATCGGGGAACCAGCGGTCCGAGTAGTAAAGGTGATGCGCCGTCTGAAAGAGGGCGGCGGTGTCTTGCAGCAGTTCGGTGTCGAGGCCGCTCGCGTGCCGGAGTTGAAACGTCTCGCGGTCAAGTTGTCTGAGGTCCGTCGCGCGGTTGAAGCCGAGCATGGCGAAACGGTTTTGTGCGTCGAGTAGCGCGACGTCGTGGTTGTGCTGCATGATGGCTCGGCCTTCGGAGGCGGGTGTGCGGCGGATGTCGCGGCCGAAGAAGACCGAACGGTATTCACCACCTAGACAGCCGAGGATTGTCGGTGCAACGTCCAACGAGCAGGCGAGCGTTTGGCAGCGCGTCCCGGCCACGGCGTTGTCGGGCGAAATCAGCAAGACCGGCACGCGGTACGACTTGATGGGGAAGACTTGGCTGCCATAAACCCGCGCGCCGTGGTCTCCCATGACGACGAACAGCGTGTTGCGAAAGAAATCGTGTGCGGCGGCTTCGCGAAAGAATTGTCCGAGCGCCCAATCGGCGTAGCGAATCGCGTTCTCGCGCGTCTGGGAGTCCGACGGGATGCGGCCGGCGGGAAACGTGAACGGTAGATGATTCGAGACCGTCAGCAGCGTCGCAAAGAACGGTGCGCCGCGCGAGTGCAGACCATCCAGTTCCCTCACGGCTTCGCGGAACAGGTCTTCGTCGCTGACGCCCCAGGCGTTGACGAAGATCGGATCGCGATAGTCCGACTGCTCGCGAAACTGGTTGAAGCCGTTGGACTTCATGAACGATCGCACGCCGTCGAACAAGCCTCGGCCGGCGGTCATGAACAGCCGCTCGTAACCGCGTGCCGCCAACGCATGAGCCAAGGTGAAGACGCGCTGCGAATGCTCGCGCTTCAGGATCGACTCGGTCGGGATCGGCGGCATCGACGTCAGGACCGCTTCCAACGCTCGTGCCGTGCGATTGCCCGTCGCGTAAATCTGATCAAAGAGCAAGCCTTGTCGCGTGAGTTTGTCGAACTCCGGTGTCAGCCCGCGCGAATCGCCAAGCGCTCCGACGAAGTCCGAACCAAAACTCTCTTCCAGAATCAGCACGACGTTCCAATCGCGCCGGGGTTCGCCACTGTTCACGACGCGATCGACCGGGTTCGCCGAGCCGTTCTGACGCAGGTCGCTCAATTGGATGACCTGCCGGCGCACACGCTCGCGAGCTTCTTCATCGCTGACCACCAAGTAGTGCTCATTGAAGTCGAAGCGGCAGGTCCAAACGTAATAGACGAAGCTGTAGAGTCCGTTGCCCGAGCATTCGACCGCGATCCGATCCCCGCAGCGGTTGCGGCTCTCCATGTTGGTTGTCGCGGTCAGCCCGGCGATGACCGCGAGCATCCCCAGGAACACGCCACTGCGATTTCGGCCGCTCACCGGTGCGTCGATCCATCGCAGCAACGTGCGGCGAGTCAGCACATACGCCGAACCGCCGAGCGCCAGCACCAAGCTCAGGTACGGCACGACCGAGTACGACTCCCAAATGTTGCAGCAGACTTCCGTCGGATAAACGAGGTACTCGAAAGCGATGTAATTCAGTCGCGTTTGAAATTCGTCAAAGAACAGCCACTCGGCAATGCCGATCAGCGGCAGACTGATCCACGCCACGAGCCATTCCAATTCCAACAGCCACCGGCTGACCGGTCCCATCAGCCGACGCGACGGCACGACGACCAGATGCACCGACTGCCACAGCACGAAGCACAACCCGACCAGCAGATCGAACCGCAGCCCGACCCAAAACACGCGAGCGACCGTCCCCACTCGCCAAGTCGCCGCCTCTGCGAACGCCAACAGCAGCGTCAGCCGCAACAGCGTGAACGCCGCCACCGCGACAACAGCGATCATCAGCGGCGCACGATACGGCCCCAGCCAGCGGCACCGGCAAAGGGTCATCAGCCGCAGGGCGCTAGCCCCCGGTTCGGCCGTGTTTCCAAAGTGCGAACCGGACGCTAGCGCGTTCCGGCTCATCTGGCCACGCGTCGCGTCGGTTGATTGAGTCGTCATTCGGCATCCTTGCTGAGTTGAACTAAGAGTCCTTTAGTAGTTCGGTCGATGAAGCAACCTATCGAGGCATCAGCCGGTACGCGCTAGCGTCCGGTTCTCGCTGGGGTAACTCGGCGGAACCGGGGGCTAGCGCCCTGCGGCTGATTGCGGCGTGATCGGAATTCGAGTCGTCGGGTTCCAGCAGCTCGTGCAGTTCGATCCGGTCGTCGTACACCTCGAAGTCGCGAGCCGAGATGCCGAACTCACGCAGCACGGTCGCGGACCAGCGTGGCCACGGCGACCAATTCGAGCGCGGCGAGGCGAACACGTCCACCGGCAACCACAGGCCGAAGCAACTCACAACGGCGATCAGCCACGCACACGCGGCACTCGTCATCGCGCGGCGCGAGCGGCGAGGACTCCAACCGAACCGAGCAATCTCGGCCAGACGTCGGGCGCGCGAGGCCACGATGCCGGAACCACGGCCGAATGCCAACACGGGGGCCGCTCGCTCGGACTCCACGGCACTGTGCTCGACGACGATCAGCAGCGTCCGCAGGTAGTCGGCCACTTCCGCCGGCTGGTCGATGGCCGCGTCGTCGCAGGCGAACTCGCGGCAGCGTGCGACCTGCCGAGCCGACCACCACACCAGCGGATGAAACCAGAACAAGACCTCGACCACGCGCTGCAAGAAAAGCTGCAACGGATGCCCCGTCCGCAAGTGAGCCAACTCATGCCGCACGATGAACCGCAGCTCGCGCGGAGCCAGCCCCAGCAGGAAATCCGGCAGGACGATGTACGGCCGGTGAAACTGCCAGCAGAACGGACTCGCCAGCGCGGGGCAGCTCAGCACGCTCACCCGGTCAACCCCGGCGGTCGTCGCGAGCACGTCGCGGCACTCGTGCAAGCCGGGATGTTCGGTGGGCACGGGACGGCACGTCTTTAAGAAGCGTGCGACCCGCACCGATTGCACGACCATCCAGCCCCACACTCCGACCGCTCCGGCCAGCCACACTCCGAACAGCACTCGGCCGAGCGTGACTTCCAACATCAACAACTCCACCGCAGCCGGACGACTCAGTGTCCCGCCGAAGCGCGGGATCCAGCGCGGATGAGGCAACAGCAGCGCGGCCACGACGAGCCCCAGCAGCACGACGTAACCCGCCGACCAAATTCGGCAGGCGATCCGCGAATCTCGCGCAACGCGGGCCAGGCAGGACGTGGCCAATACGACCAACACGGCTTGCACCGACAGCGACGCCAGCAGTTCCAAGAACCAAGTCACGTTCACGCCGCATTCTCCTGATCGAGCGATTCGATGACTTGCTTCAGTTCTCGGATTTCGGATTTCGACACCTTGCGCGTCCCCAGCAGGCTCAGCACGAGCGTCTTGACCGACCCGGCGAACAACCGCTGCGTCAGATCGCCAGCCATCTGCTGCCGCACTTCCTCGCGAGTCACGACCGGCTCGTAAACGTAGGCTCGGCCGGACTTCTCCCGCTGCAAGAGGCCACGTTTTTCTTCCAGGATTTTTAACGTGGTCATCACGGTCGTGTACGCGAGGTCGCGGCTCAGCGCGTCGCAGACCTCTTGGACAGTCGCCCGCTGCTTGCGCCAAACGACGTCCATGACCTCTAACTCGCATTTTGTCAGATGCAGTTCCGGCATGATTTCGTCCTTGCTACTTGTCCGATTCGATGATTCATCAGCCGCAGGGCGCTAGCCCCGGTTGGAACCGGATGCTAGCGCGTTCTGGCTGATTACACTTCGCCACCTATCCTCACGGCCCGCTTCGCCTCGCCAGCCGCCGATACTCGTTCGAGTCGATCGACTGCGACACCAACTTCACGCGGCCGTCGCCGAACAGAAAGTTCGCTCCGCCCGAATGCCGGCTGTCGAATTCACACTCGTCGCACACCGCACAGTTCGGCGAGGTCGCCGCGTTGCCGACCAACCGACAGACCGCGTCCTCGCCCCGCACGTCCACCCCCAGCCACGTCGAGGGAACCTTTGCCATCGTCCGTTCGCCAACGAACAGCGTGTGAGTCAGCCCGCGCCGCATTTCCTCAAAACGCACTGGGCGAACGCCCTCAAAGGCCCCTTCGCCCGGAGGCGCGGGAATGAAGTCGTCTGGTTCCGAGACACCGAACACGCCGACATAGCTGGCCGTCGGCAAAGTCACGAGCGGCCCGTTCGAGCCGGTCAATTCTTCGTCCTCGTGCAGCACAAATGTCGGCTCGATGATGTCCGACGGACACAGCCAGAGCGCGATCGAGGTCTCGCGTGCCGCCGAGTTGGTGGGATCATCCAATCGCCGGCCGCGATCCACTTGCCGTGAGGAAGCTTGTTGTTCCAGCAGCGGCAGCAACGGAACCGCCCAACCGAACTGCGAGTTGCCCGTGCGTTCCAACTGCCACGCGGCTGGCAAGCTCCGCCACTGTTCGTGATAACCATGCAGCGCCAGCCCAATCTGCTTGAGCTGATTCACGCACTGCGTCCGCCGCGCCGCCTCGCGAGACGCTTGCACGGCCGGCAGAAACACGGCCGTCAAAGTGCTCATGATGCCCATCGTGACGAGCAACTCCAGCACCGTCATTCCGCAGCGATGCTGGCCACGCGGGACGTGACTGAACTCGACGCCGCTGCGTGAAAACCACCGGCGGTGTACTCGTTGTGAAGCAGCGGAAATCCGTTTTGCCATCATCCGTCGAATTCCATTTCGACCCACGTCTCTGAAGCGCAGCGGGTTTCTACGAGAGGTTTAGTAGTTCGGTCAAGCGGGCTTTTTAGTGGCTGATGCGCGATCGAAAAGATCAATGGTTGCTCGTGCCGCCGAACAGTATTTTTCAACACGGGATTCTCAACACGGGGTGCGTCTGGTTTGTCATCGGAGTCCATCCATGAATCTCGTACATCGACCTCAACAGCCAGGACATCACCGGAGGCCGTTTGAAGGGCATGACTCTCGGAGTGAATTGGTATCTGAACAACTACGCCAAGATTCAGTTCAACGACATCCGTGTCTTCCTCGACAGCCCGACTCACCGAGACAGCACCTGCGACATCTTCGGCCTGCGAGCGCAGTTGCTTTTCTGAGACGACATTCCACGAACGTCTGCGGCGGCACTCCGACGGATTCAGTTCACCATCGGCAGCGTGATCTCGACCGCTGTGCCTTGGCCGGGTGTGCTGTTCAAACTCACGCGGCCGTGATGAGCGGTGAGGATTGCATGACTGATGGCCAAGCCCAGGCCGGTGCCATCGGAGGATGAGCGTGCCGAATCGACTCGATAGAAGCGGTCGAAGAGGTGCGGGATGTGTTCGGGACTGATGCCACAGCCGGTGTCGTGGATGGTGACGGTGGTCTGCGCGAGCTGCGGATCAATTCGCAGCCGGATCGACACGCAACCGTGATGCAGCGTGTACCTCACGGCGTTGTCGAGCACATTGACGAACGCACGTTGCAGGCGGTCACGGTCGCCGAGAGTCTCGCACGGCGCAAGCTCGGCCACGTTGAGTTTCAGCGATTTCTGTTCGGCCATCGGACGGATCTGCCGCACTGCGTCGAGCACGACTTCGTCCAACCGCAGGCGAGCGAACGGCGCGGCGTCGAGGCCGGCGTCTTCACGAGACAATTCCAATAATTGAGATGCGAGATGACACAGCCGCACCGTGTCTTCGCGCAGGCTGACAAGCACTTCGTGGTACTCGGTCAGCGACCGATCGGAACGGAGTGCGACATCCAATTGAGTTCGGAGCAACGTCAGCGGCGTGCGCAGTTCGTGAGCCGCATCGGCCGTGAAGCGTCGCATGTCGTCGAACGAGTGCTGCAAGCGGTCGATCATGTCATTGAGCGTCCGAGCCAACCGGCTGAGTTCGTCTTGCACCGGCGGCACGTCCAGCCGTTGATCGAGCCGGTTCGCTGTGATGGTCTCGGCTGTCGCAGTGATCCGCTCGACGGGAGTCAACGCGCGGCGGGCCAGGACATAGCCACCTCCACCAGCGACCAACAGCATGAGCAGTCCGACGAGCCACAGTGTTTGCACGAGGTCGCGCTGAGTCGCACGGATCGACGCGAGTGGAATCGCGACATGCAGTCTGAGCGGCCCGTGCGGCGAATCGACCGTCTCGCGGATCACTCGGAATTCGCCCATGTCCGGCAACACGCGGTCGTCGGTCACAGCGGTCAGCGGACGCGAATCTGTCCACAAGCGCCGCACGCCCAACCGTTCGCTGCAAAAGAACGTGCTGCCGTCTTTGCGAGTGATCTCGAACTCGAACGTGGGATGTCGCTCGAATTCGGCGGTCAGTTCTTCGAGCAACTGCCACTCGGCGACTTTCTTGAGAACCGCGTGACGCACTTCGTCGAGTTCTTCTTGCAGCTCGAATTCGACACGAGCCGCCTGATTCCGTTCCGTGCGCGTGTAGATCGCGACGGCGAAAATCACCAAGCAAGCCGCCATCGCCACGCCGTACCACAGCGTCAGCCGCCAGCGAATCGTGAGATGACGCATCATTCACTGGCCTCCGAATCGTCTCGCAAGGCGTACCCGACGCCTCGGATGGTCGTGATCAATGGCCGCGAGTCCGGCCGTTCGATCTTCTTGCGAAGCTGCTTGACCGTCACGTCGATGACGTTCGTGAGGATCGCCGGCTCCTTCCAAAGTTCGCGAGCCAACTCCTCACGCGTGACCGTGCGATTGCGTCGTCGCAGCAAGTATTCGAGAAGCTCGAATTCGCGCCGGCTGAGGTCAATCTCCTCGCCGCCGCGCAACACACGCCGCGTCAGCAGATCGACTTCGAGGTCATCCGCTCGCAGCACAACCGGCCGCTGGTCCGTTTTGCGGCGGAGCAACGCTCGCAAACGTGCCAACAGTTCGGCGAAGTCAAACGGCTTGACGAGATAATCGTCGGCTCCGGCATCCAGCCCGATGACTCTGTCGCGCACTTGATCGCGAGCGGTCAGCATCAGTACAGGCATTTCCAGGCCGGCGGCACGCAGCTCGCGCAGCACCGCGACGCCGTCGCGCCCCGGCAGCATCCAATCGAGGATCACGGCGTCCACGGACTTCGTCGCTGCTAGAGAGTAACCGGCCTCGGCATTGTCAGCCGTGAGCACTTCGTACCCTTCTTCGCGCAGCCCCTGTTCGAGCGTTCGCAGCAGCTTGACCTGATCTTCCACCACCAGAATTCGCGCCATGGGCCGATTGACTCCTGCGGACGTTCTGCCCGTCGGATCGCAGTATCACGGACGGGCACGAAGGCTTGAACCGTCGCCCCGAAGAGTTTGATGAGACTTTCTTCATTCAGACGGCTGAAGAAGTCATCGCAGGAGCCAAGGACCAAAGCCGCCGTCGGCAGATTCCGCCGCTGGGCGCGGAGGATTGGAGAGGCCACTTGCCAAGTTGCAGTCGCTCGCTGGCTCGTGAGGGAATTCTCATGGTTTTCGCTGCGACGCTCGCGAACCGGAACACGATGTAACCGTCAGGGACAAATTGCGTAAACCGTGAGCGGTTAGGAATGACACAATACAAGCACGACGCGCCAGCGAGTGGATCGGGCCGCTACTGGCTCACTCGCTGGCGCTTCGTGCTTGTATCAATGTGCCAATCCTTGCCGTGTTCAGCGTAAACCGCTGACACGACGCAGGCCGCAGGATGGGGCCGAAGTGTCGGTCAGCTCGCGTCGACGACCATTGCAAGGATGCGGGATTATGGGCGGAGCACTCAATGACTCGCGCCGCGAGACAGCGATCGTCAGTGGTTGGTCCGCGTGGCTGAGCAGTGCGATCACTGTGATTGGCTTGACGGGCTGTCATTCCGTGCCGGCCGTGTGTGATCGCGATTGCGTGTCGAGCAAAGTCGCGGCTCGCACCGGTCATGCCTTGCTCAATGAAACTGGCTGTGGCCAGATCGTTTATCCGAACGGAGCGTCGTTGAGCGACGGGCTGAGTGAAGAAGAATCGGTGCTGCTGGCGCTGTGGAACAACGCGGCGTTTCAGGAGCAGCTTGTCGATTGGAAGATCGCTCACGGGGATTTGGTGCAGGCCGGACTGCTGCCGAACCCGGAACTCTTCTACGTGGCCAGTACGCCGGACAAGCCGTTTCGATACGCGGTGAACGTACCGCTGGAGGCGTTGTGGTTGCGACCCATTCGGATCGCGGCGGCGGAGCGCGAGTCGTATCGCGTTTGTGAACGGCTGACGCAAGCGGGACTCGATTTGATTCGTGACGCTCGGCAGGGATATGCCGATTTGCAGTTGGCTCGCGGCCGGCTGCGTGTCGCCGAGCAAGCGGAGGAACTGCGGCAGCGCATCACCAAATTCGCCGAAGCTCGATTGGATGGCGGCGACGCGAGTCCGCAAGAAGTCGCGACCGCGAAGATCGACACGCTGCAAGCCAAGCAGGATGTCGCGCGTCTCCGGCAAGATGTCGCGTTGGCCGAGGAACGCTTGCGAAACGTGTTGGGTTTGTCCGACGACCGCACACCGTTGAATCCGACCGATCCCGCGCCGACCGTGCGCGGCGACTTCGATGCGGATGTTTTGACGGCCGAGGCGGTGGCGTCACGGCCGGACTACCTCGCGGTGGCTCAAGCTGCCGACGCGGCGGCCGAGCGGTTGCGATTGGCTCAGATCGGTTGGTTCCAATTCCTCGGCATCGCGGACGCGACGAATGGGACTCGCACGGGGCACGAGTTCGGCGGCGGCTTCCGCATGACGCTGCCGATCTTCAATCACAACGAAGGGGCGATCGCACGAGCCGAAGCCGAATGGGAAAAACTCTGCCGGCAGAAGCAGACGATTCACAATCAAATCGTCCTGGATGTGCGGCAGGCTCACCTGCGCTATGTGCAAGCGAAAGCGGAACTGGAAGTGCTCGACGGACAGACTCGGCCGGAAGTCACCGCCGCGATTCGTCGCGCGGAGTCGGCCTATCGCGATGGCGACGTGGGCTACATCGTCGTCCTACAAACGTCGCGCCAGTTGATTGACGCCGAGTTGCGGCAAGAGCAACTACACGCCGAGCTACGTCGCGCCTGGGCCGAGTTGGAACGCAGCGTCGGCCGGCATCTGGAAGCTCCGGCCGCCCCGCTCGCCAGGAACTCGCGCATGATTCCGTGAAATGTTTTTCATTCTCGGTTGCGCATCTTCGCGACACCGCGCAGCTCGGCTACTGTCCCGCTTCTCTTCGGACGAAGGAAGCGACGCGATGAGTTACCGATCTGGTGTCATGACAGGAGTGCTCGGTTCGCTGTTTTGCGGCGGAGTGTGTGTGGCCGCATGGTGGGTCGTGACCTCAACAACACCGGCCGTGAAAGCGGAGAAGCCCGCGCCGCCCGCATCGGTCGCGAAGGTGCTGAAAGAGGACGAGATCAACGTCGTCAAGCTCACGCCGGAAGCGGAGCAGCGACTCGGAATCGAAACGGCCGTCGTCGCGCGGCGCAGCATTCAGCAATCGCGGACGTATGGCGGCGAAGTGATGGTGCCGTTCGGTCAGTCGGTGCTCGTCGCCGCCCCGTTGGGCGGCGAGTTGCAAGTCACCGACAAAGGTCTGCCGCGTCCCGGTGCGCGAGTCCGCAAGGGACAGCCGATCTTGTCGCTCTTTCCGCTGCTGACTCCCGAAGCTCGAACGACGCTGGCGGGGGCGCGAGTCGATGCTGAAGGACAAATCAAGAACGCACGCACGCAAGTCGATGGAACTCGCATCGCCCTTCAACGCGCGAAGAAACTTCTCCGCGATGATGTCGGCAGCCAGCGCAACGTCGATGAAACGGAGGCGCAGCACGAGTTCGCTCAGAAGACCCTGGAAGCGGCCGAGGCGCGACGTGACTTATTGGTCAAAGCTCTCGGCGAATTTGAACGCGGCACCGGTGCGCCGCTGACGATTGAAGCTCCGACCGATGGGCTGCTGCGATCGCTGAACGCTCAGCCGGGGCAAGCCGTGCCGGCTGGCGCGGCGCTGTTCGAGATCGTGGACTTGTCGCGTGTCTGGGTCCGCGTGCCGGTGTATGTCGGCGATCAAAGCGATCTGGCCGCCAGCGAAGATGCGGAGATCGTGCCGCTGACGTCTCGGCCGGGAGCGACCTCGAAACGAGCGCGGCCGGTCGAAGCTCCGCCTTCCGCGAACCTGCTAGCTGGCACCGTCGATCTGTATTACGAACTCGCAAACGTCGAGGGGACGCTCGCCCCCGGCCAGCGCGTCGGCGTCACCGTGCCGTTGATCGGCGAAGCCGAGAATTTGACTCTGCCGTGGTCGGCGGTGATTCACGACATTCACGGCGGCACATGGGTCTATGAAATGACCGCCGAGCACACGTTCGCGCGGCGACGCATCCTGGTGCGGTTCGCTCGCAAAGACTTGGCGGTGTTGGCCAGCGGGCCTGCTGCTGGAGCGAAAATCGTCACGGCTGGAGCGGCGGAGTTGTTCGGGACCGAGGTGGGATTCAGCAAATGAGTAGCGGAGTCTTAGCGTGCTAACTTGGCTCGTCTCGACCGCGTTGCGTCTGCGTATCGTCGTCCTCGCGGCGAGCGTGTTGTTGCTCATCGTCGGCTTCCGAACATTGCGTCACGCGCCGATGGATGTCTTCCCGGAGTTCGCTCCGCCGTATGTCGAGATTCAAACCGAAGCGCCGGGCCTCTCGACGCAGGAAGTCGAATCGCTCGTCTCGATGCCGTTGGAGAACGCGCTCAACGGCACGGCGGGGGTGAAGACGATTCGGTCGAAGTCGGTGCTGGGCTTGTCGTCGATCGTGCTGATTTTCAATCCGGGGACTGATCTGATCAAAGCGCGGCAGTTGGTGCAGGAGCGATTGGCGATCGAGGCGACTCGGTTGCCGTCGGTCGCTCGGCCGCCGGTGATGTTGCAACCGCTGTCTTCGATGAGCCGGTTGCTGAAAATCGGCGTGTGGTCAAAAAACGAAAAGCTGTCGCAGCGAGACATGACGGTGCTGGCGTTGTGGACGATTCGGCCGCGGCTGATGGCGATTCCGGGCGTGGCGAACGTCGCGATTTGGGGCCAGCGCGATCGGCAGTTTCAAGTGCTGGTCGATCCCGAACGGCTGCGCGCGAACGGGGTGACGCTGGACGCGGTGCTCCGCGCGGCAGGGGACGCGACGGTGCTCGATTCGGGTGGGTTTGTCGATACGCCGAATCAGCGGTTGGCCGTGCGGCATCTGTCACCGATTGTCGAACCAGAAGATCTCGCGCGGACGGTCGTCGATTTCCGAGGGGGCGCGCCGGTGCGATTGGGTGACGTGGCCGAAGTCGTGATCGGTTCGCCGCCACCGATTGGAGATGCCGTCATCAATGACCAGCCGGGCCTGTTGCTGATCGTCGAGAAGCAGCCGCAGAGCAACACGCTGGAAGTCACTCGGCAAGTCGAGGCCGCACTCAAAGCTCTCGAACCGGGACTCAAGGATGTCGAGATCGACCCGAAGATCTTTCGTCCGGCGACATTCATCGAACGCGCGCTCGACAACTTATCGCACTCGCTGCTGATTGGCTGCGGACTGGTGACGATCATCCTGGTCGCGTTCCTGTTCGACTGGCGGACGGCGATCATCAGCCTGACGGCCATCCCGTTGTCGCTGGTCGCGGCAGTGTTGGTGCTGACGTGGTGGGGCGCGTCGATCAACACGATGGTGCTCGCCGGGCTGGTCATCGCGCTGGGTGAGGTCGTCGATGACGCGATCATCGACGTCGAAAACATCGTGCGGCGGCTGCGGCTCAATCGTGATCTGCCGTCGCCGCAACCGGCGTATCAGGTGGTGCTCGATGCGTCGCTCGAAGTTCGCAGCAGCGTCGTCTATGCCAGCTTGATCGTGACGCTGGTGTTCCTGCCGATCTTTTTTCTCGGCGGCTTGGCCGGTTCGTTCTTCCGGCCGTTGGCGATGTCGTACATCCTGGCGATTCTGGCGTCGCTGGGAGTCGCGCTGACAGTGACTCCCGCGCTGTCTCTGATGCTGCTGTCGCGTCGCACGGGCGGGCAACACGAAGCTCCGCTGAGCCGAGTTTTGCGAGCGATGTATCGCGTGGTCTTGCCGCGCTTGGTGGATCGGCCGCTGTTGTCGATGGCCGTGTTGTTCACGGCGTTCACGCTCGCGGGAGCCGCGTACACGCGGACGGGGCAAGAGTTCCTGCCGAACTTCCGCGAGACCGATTTCCTGATGCACTTTTACAATCGGCCCAGCACGTCGATTGACGCGATGCACCGCATCACCACGCGAGCCAGCCGCGAGTTGCGAAGCATCGACGGCGTGCTCAACTTCGGTTCGCACATCGGCCGCGCCGAAGTCGCTGACGAAGTCTACGGCCCGTATTTCACCGAGCTGTGGATCAGCATCGACCCGGATGTCGATTACGACGAGACGTTGAAGAAGATTCAAACCGCCGTCGACGGCTACCCCGGCCTATACCACGACGTGCAGACGTACTTGAAAGAGCGAATCAAAGAAGTGCTGACCGGCGCGGGAGCCAGCGTCGTCGTCCGCATCTACGGCCCGGAACTCGCCGTGCTGCGCGCGAAAGGCAAAGAAGTCGAGAAGGCGATTGCCGACGTGCCGGGCATCGTGAACCTCAAGGTCGAGCCACAAGTGCTCGTCCCGCAGATCGAAGTGCGGCTGCGCTCCGAAGCGGCCGACCGCTTCGGCCTGACCGCCGGCTATGTCCGCCGCGCGACGACGACTCTGATGAAAGGCGCGAAAGTCGGCGAAGTCTTCGAGGGACAAAAGAAGTTCGACGTCGTCGTCTGGAGCACTCCGGAAACACGCCACGACCTGACCGCGCTGCGGCAGCTCGTCATCGACACTCCGGCCGGCGTGCAGTTGCGACTGGGTGACGTCGCCGATGTGAACATCGTCCCGACTCCGAACGAGATCAAACGCGAAGGCGCGTCGCGGCGACTGGATATCACCTGCAACGTGCAAGGCCGCGACCTCGGTTCCGTCGCGCGGGAAATCGAATCGCGCGTGAAGAAACTTTCGTTCGACAACGAATATCACCCGGAATTTCTGGGGGAATACGCGGCTCGGCAGGAATCGAGCGACCGGCTGCTGTCGCTGTCGGTGCTGGCGTTCATTGGCATCGTGCTGATTTTGTACGTCGATTTCCAATCGTGGCGACTGACCGCGCTGGTGACGCTGACGCTGCCGTTCGCGCTGATCGGTGGCGTCGCGGGTGTGCTGCTGACCGGCGGCGTGCTGAGCCTCGGTTCGCTGGTCGGCTTCGTGACGGTGCTGGGCATCGCGGCTCGCAACGGCATCATGCTCGTCAGCCATTACCGGCATCTCGAAGAAGTCGAAGGCGTGCCCTTCAGCCGCGAATTGGTGCTGCGCGGAGCCGAAGAGCGCCTCGCGCCGATCCTGATGACCGCGCTGGCGACCGGCCTCGCGCTGGTGCCAATCATTCTCGGCGGCATCAAGCCAGGGGAAGAGATCGAGCATCCGCTGGCGGTGGTGATCCTCGGCGGCTTGGTGACATCAACTCTGCTCAACGTCTTTTTGTTGCCGCCGCTGTATGCGCGATTCGGACGACGCATCGAATCGGCCGTTGCTGGCGAAGTGGAACCGCATTGATCTCTGGGTCGCCACGGCTCGCCAAATGCTGGTCGAATTTGTTTTGATGCCCACAGTTTCTCCAGACAACAGATTCTGCCGTCAACTAGACATCAAAGAATCGCATTGATGACGGGCCAAATCTTCGTTGGGCCGCGATTCACATTCTCTAACCCAGAATCACCGTCGATGCAGCGATTTGTTCGTCCTCAAGACAGAGTGGCACGACCGTTGCGTTTCCATTTCTCCGTGCGGCGAGAAGCCGGCAACAAACTGCGAAACCGAGATGCAAAAGACATCTCACACTCAAAGGAACAAGTCATGAAACGGACAGCAAAGATTCTGGTGGCGTTGATGGGGATCGCGTTGGTCGGGGCGACGATGGCTCGCGCGGATCACGGTTCGAGCGGGTTTGGCGGCGGCTTCGGTAGTTCGTGTGGTCCGAGTCGCGGTTACTCGGCACCGTCCTATGGCTATGGCTACGGCTCGTCGAGTGGATACGGTTACGGCGGTTCCAGCCGTGGTTGGTCCGGTTCGTCGTGGCGTGGTTCATCGCACTCCGACTATCACCCGACCGAGGTTCGGTTTCACCGTGGTCACATCGACGTGAATCCGGGGCACTATGACCGGCACTCTTCGCGACACCACGGGTGGTAGTTGACGAACGCGAGCCGACAGCAGGCATGAGCAGGCTGGCGGCTCGTGGTGTTGAGAGATCCAGAATCACCGGACTCCGCGAAGCCGCGAAGGTTGGGCAAGTTCTTCAAGTTTGAAGGATGCTCTTCAATCAACTTTGGGTCTTTGGTACGGTTGCCTCAGTCTGACGTTCGGAAAATGCCGAATTAAGGATCGATGGAGGTCGTTGCGAAATCATGGCTCGCGTTTTGGCAGTTCTGATCGCTCTGGTGGCTCAAGGCATGGCCTTGATGTCGCCGGTCTGCTTTGTCCGCTGCGTCGGCGCGGATGGGCATGAGTGCGTGGAACTGACGGGCCTTG
Organism: Candidatus Kuenenia stuttgartensis; assembly: GCA_945861865.1. Lineage (GTDB taxonomy): Bacteria > Planctomycetota > Planctomycetia > Planctomycetales > Planctomycetaceae > SXKJ01. The sequence continues at coordinate 20,896 of CAMAWN010000085.1, forward strand.
GTTGCCATTGCTGCGATTGCCAATCGCGAGAAGGCTCTCCGGACGTGTGTGCCGTGGCAAAGTGCGGGCACCATCACGAAGAAGAACAAGACCAAGACGAGCACGACGCCCCGGTGGGCTGGCAGGCTCGTTGTGAGCACTGCTCCTGTCAGCATTCGCCGCTGGAGGCGGGGTCGCAGGTGCAGGCGAAGTCCCTGACTTCGAGTGGGCAGTTGCAGGCGCTGAATGTCGCGACATTGCCCGCGATGCTGGATTTCGTCTCGGTTGTCCCAGCTTTGGAAAATGTGAGTCTCCGGCGATCGCTGTTGAGACCGCAAGAGTCGCCGCATTTGGCTGCGCTGGCGACGGTTGTTTTGCGCGTGTAAGCGCTGTTCCGCATGACGCTTGTTCGCGGCTGTGAGCCGTGTGTCTGGTTGGCGTCGTTGCGTGAGGTTTTTCTTTTCCGCGCCGTCGAAGTTCGATGAGCGTGGACCTCGCGCGGTTCTTTTGCGGGACGGATCATGTCCTCTTCTTCCAGCAATATCTCCATTGCGCCCGTTTCGGCTCCGGCCGAGACTGCGGGCCATGAACATCATTCGCCGGAACAGCAAGGCTGGCTGCGGGCGGTCGTTGGCTCGGTGCCGATGCTGCTGACGTTCGCGGCGTTGGCGGGAGTCGCGTATTGGGGACATCACACGGAGTGGAAGTTCTCGTCCGCGCAGCATATCGGAGTGAAATCATCGACCGCCGAGAAGGTCGAAGAATTGTTGACGACCGAGACCGGTACTTCGTCACCGGCCAAGTGGTGCGAGAAGCATGGCATCGCGGCGTGTCCGCTGTGTGATCGGTCGCTGGCGCAGGTCAGTAAGCCATTGGAGTCAGCATCGGCCGAGGAGTTGGAGCGAGTCCAGAAGGCGTTCGCGGTGCGAGATCGTCACGAGAACGGTCCGCACTATTTGGCGAACGGCTTGCGCGTCCGAGCGGCGTCGAAAGAGGCGGTCGAGAAGTTGGGGATTGATGTCGCGCCGGTCTGGGAAGCGGCGATGACCGAGTCGATCTCGGCCAGCGGTGAGGTCAGCTTTGATGCAACGCGCGTGGCTCGGTTGGCGGCGCGAGTGCCGGGGACAGCGTGGCGAGTCACCAAACAAATCGGCGATCCGGTCAACGCGGGCGACTTGCTGGCGATCATCGACGCGGCCGAAGTTGGCAAAGCGAAGTCCGAATTATTGCAGGCTCTCGTGCAAACGCGGCTCAAGACGCAGGCGCTCGGCAATCTGAAGAACGCGCCGGTGCCGGAGCGGCAGAAGAAAGAAGCTGAGGCTGCTCGGCGCGATGCCGAAGTTCGGTTGCTCAGTGCCGAGCAAGCGCTCGTCAATCTCGGCCTGACGGTCAAAGCGACGGAGTTTGGCAAGCTGGAAGTGGACGACATCGCGAATCAACTGCAACGGCTGGGGCTGTCGCGCGAGTTGTCGAAGACCGATGCCGACCTGCCGGGGACGTTGCTGCCGTTACGAGCACCGCTTGACGGCGTGGTGATGCAGGTCGATGTCATCGCGGGCGAAGTCGTCGATCCCGAAGACGTGCTGTTCGTCGTCGCGGACCCGCACCAGATGTGGGTCAACTTGAACGTCATGGCAACGGACGCGAATTGGGTCCATGTCGGTCAGGCGGTGCGGTTCCGGCCGGATGGCGTCAAAGCGGAGTTCACGGGACAAGTCGATTGGATCGGCACGTCGGCGGACGAGACGACGCGCACGATTCCGGTGCGAGTCGTCATGCCCAACGCTGACGGCAAGTTGCGAGCTTCCGCGTTGGGCGTTGGCCGCATCGTGCTCCGCGAGGAACCGCACGCGATCACAGTCCCGAACGAAGCCGTGCAAACCGTGGGTGGCTGCCAAGTCGTGTTCGTCCGGGACAAAGAGTTTTTGAAGCCGAACGGCCCGAAGGTCTTTCACGCGCGGATGGTCCGCACCGGAGCGAAGGACATCACGAATACAGAGATCATCGTCGGCGTCGCCATTGGTGAAGTGGTCGTCTCCAAAGGGAGCGCGCTGCTGGCGGATGAACTCAAACGAAGTCAATCAGTGTCGGTGGCCAATCATCGACAGTCAGAGCGGCGGACACCCATCGCAACGAACGGCCAGGAGACAAAGAAAGAGTGAGGCTCAACATGGTTGCACACTTGGATTCGACAAAGCTGCTTGGCGAGAGTTTGCCGCCACGTCGGTCGTTGACCGGTCGATTGATTGGCTGGGCGGGACATGCTGTGCCCGGCCTGATTGCCTTGGCGGCGGTCAGCGGGTTGGTATTCGCCGGGCAGAAAACACACTGGCGGATTCCGAAGTTCTCGGAACTGCGCGGGCAGGCCGTCGTCGAGAAGGACGATTGGTGCGAAACGCACGCTGTTCCCGATTCGATCTGTGTCGAGTGCAACAAGGGCTGCCTGCCGCCGAGCAAGGAGCTGGGTTGGTGCAAGGTTCATGGCGTGCATGAGTGCCCCGTTTGCAATCCGTCGATCGCGCAGATTCCGAATGCCAGCGAAGTCGCGGCCGAAGAGAAGCCGCACTCGGAAGACTCTTTGAATTTCGCGCCGCGTCCTGAAAACAACAGCAAGTGCAAGTTGCAGCAGCGGCGGATTCAGTTCGCCTCGACGGAGATCATCGAGCGGCTGGGCATCGAAGTCACCGCAGCTAAGCACGCACCGATTTCCGAGTCGGTCATGGCCAACGGAGAAATCGGGTTCGATCCGACTCGCGCGGCGCGGTTGTCGTCGCGAGTTTCCGGGACTCTGTGGCGAGTCGAAAAACAAGTTGGCGACAAAGTGAAGCAGGGCGACGTGCTGGCCCTCGTGGACGCCGCCGATGTCGGCAAAGCCAAGGCCGAGTTGCAGCAGTCGATCGTGAATCTCGACTTGAAGACACAGACGCTCGCCAACCTCAAGGGTTCAACCGGTGTGGTCGCGGGCAAGTCGGTGCAAGAGGCCGAAGCGGCGGTTGCGGAAGCTCACGTCCGAATGCTCGCCGCGCGGCAAACTTTGGTGAATCTCGGTCTGCCGCTCCCGAAGGTGAATGACATCAGCGCGGAGCCGGAAGAACTCACGAAGCAATTGCAGTTTCTCGGCCTGACTGTCGAGTTGGCGATCGAGGTCGCGAAGAGTTCGTCATCTAGTAATCTGCTCCCGGTACGAGCGCCGTTCGATGGCGAAGTCACCGAACGGAGCGGCGTGCCGGGCGAAGTGGTCGCTCCGAACAAGGTGCTGTTTGTTGTCGCCGACACTCGCGTGATGTGGCTGACGCTCAACGTGCGGATCGAGGACGCCGATCGCATTCAGCC
>CAMAWN010000086.1 GCA_945861865.1 Candidatus Kuenenia stuttgartensis
TTTTGAATTCCACGTCCACTCACGGCGAAAAAGACTCCCCACGGCAACACCAACTCCTACGGAGTTCCTGATCATGTCACCCTGTCTGTTACATCCCTAACCCAGCGCCCACCAAACGCGGGGAAGCCCAGCCATTTTTTACTTTGCACTCGGCACTTTGCACTGACGTTTTGGCGGTGCTCATCGCTTGGAATCATGTCTCGCGAGCCACAGAATGTCGCCCCGTTCGCCATTCGTCCTCCACTGACAGGAGTCTCGCCGTGAAGTGGTTTTGCATTTGTCTGACGCTCGTCGGTTTCGCGGTCGCGACAGAATTCAGCGTCGCTCAGGATCACGTTCTGCATTCGTTTGAGCGGCAGCAACTCACGGACATCTATTTCTCCGAAGGGGCGAACTTCGGCGACCTCAATCGCGACGGGAAGATCGACGCGATTCACGGGCCGTACTGGTGGCAAGGACCAGAATTCAAAGTCCGTCGTGAAATCTTTTCACCCAAGCCGCAAAACCGCGACGGCTACTCGACCAATTTTTTCACCTGGGTCTACGACTTCACCGGCGATGGCTGGAATGATCTCGTCAGCGTCGGCCTGCCTGGTTCGGCGGCCGTGCTTTTTGTGAATCCTGGCGACGGAAAAGTGCTCGATGCGACGCAGCACTGGCAGACTCAGAAGGTCCACGACGGCATCGGCAACGAGTCGCCGCAGTTTGCGAACCTCGTCGGCGACAAGCATCCGGAATTGGTCTGCAACCACAACGGCAAGTTTGGGTTCATCACGTTCGACGTGAAGAAGCCGGCCGAGCCGTGGACATGGCATCCGATCTCGGAAGCTGTCGGCGAGTATCCGTTCGGACACGGCCTCGGCGTCGGCGACATCAACGGCGATGGCCGAGCCGACGTGATCTGGAAAGGTGGCTGGTACGAGCAACCGAAGGTCGTCGATGGCGATCCGCTCTGGATGTTCCACAAATTCCAATTCGCCGGGCCGGGCGGAGCGGACATGTTCGCTTACGACGTGGATGGCGACGGCGACAACGATGTCATCACCAGCCTGGCCGCTCACACGTTTGGATTAGCTTGGTTCGAGCAGGTGAAAGACGGTGAAGAGATCACCTTCAAGAAGCACCTCACCATGGGGGACAAGCCGGAAGACAACGCTTATGGCGTGCTCTTCACCGAACCGCACGCCGTCGAATTGCACGACCTGGACGGAGACGGTTTGAAAGACATCGTCACCGGCAAGACGTATTGGTCGCATCACCGTCAGTCGCCGATGTGGGACGCGGGGGCAGTCGTGTATTGGTTCAAGTTGAGCCGCACGAAGGACGGCATCGACTGGATTCCGTATCTCGCCGACGGCGAAGCGGGTATCGGCCGGCAGCTCAACATCGCCGATGTCGATGGCGACAAACTGCCGGACATCATCGCCGGCGGCATGGTCGGCGCGCACGTCTTGCGGCATCGAACGAAGAAGGTCTCGAAGGACGAGTGGCTGGAAGCCCAGCCGCAGAAGAAAACTCCGGTCGCGATGGCCGATGGCCTGTCGCCCCAAGAGGCGGTCAAGCGGATGATCGTGCCGCCGGGCTTCAAGGCGTCGCTCGTCGCGGGCGAGCCGCTGGTGCATCAGCCGGTTGCTTTCACGTTCGATTCGCGCGGCCGGATTTGGGTCGCGGAAGCTTACACGTATCCGAATCGAGCTGCGGACGGCAAAGGTCAGGACAAAATCGTCATCCTCGAGGACAAGGACGGCGACGGCTATCACGAGACTCGCAAGGTCTTCATTGAAGGCCTGAATCTCGTCAGCGGTTTGGAACTCGGCTTCGGCGGCGTGTGGGTCGGAGCGGCTCCGTATTTGATGTTCATCCCGGATCGCGACGGGGATGATGAGCCGGATGTTGGTGAGGAGACAAAGAGACAAGGAGACAAGGAGAAGGGGGGAGAGAAGCCCTCATCACCCAGTCACCTAGTCACCCAGTCTTCCCTTCTTCAGTTTCCCAGAGACGTTCCGGCCGGTGCGACGGTCCTGCTCGACGGCTTCGGCTGGCAGGACACGCATGAGACGCTCAATGCGTTCATCTGGGGACCGGACGGTTGGCTCTACGGCTGTCATGGAGTCTTCACGCACTCGAAGGTCGGCAAGCCCGGCACGCCGAACGAGCAGCGGCAAGGCTTGAACGCAGGCGTGTGGCGATACCATCCAACGAAGCATGTCTTCGAGGTCTTTGCTCACGGCAGCAGCAATCCTTGGGGCGTCGATTTCAACGAGCACGGGCACGCCTTCATCACCGCCTGCGTGATTCCGCACCTGTACCACATCATTCAAGGTGGGAAGTATCAGCGGCAGGGAGGTCAGCACTTCGATCAATACTTCTTTGAAGACATCAAGACGATCGCCGACCATCAGCATTACGTCGGCAACTTGCGCGACCACGCCTGGTGGGGACACGAACCGCACGCTCCGACCAACACGCTGGCGGCCGGCGGCGGACACGCTCATGCCGGGGCGATGATTTATCTCGGCGACAATTTCCCGCCGCAGTACCGCAACACGCTCTTCATGTCGAACATCCACGGCAACCGCGTGAACCAGGACGTGCTGGTTCGCAAAGGCTCCGGCTACGTCGGCAAGCACGGCAAGGATTTGCTGATCGCCAACGACCGCTGGTTCCGAGGCATCAACCTGAAGACCGGCCCCGACGGCAGTGTGTACGTCATCGACTGGTACGACAAAAACGCCTGCCACCGCACGAACTCGGAAATTTGGGACCGCACGAACGGGCGGATTTACAACGTGCGGTATGTGGGGGCTGAGGGGCGAGGGGCGAGGGGCGAGGGCAAGGCAACGGACCTCGCGAAGTTGAGCGACAAAGATCTCGCCGAACTGGTTTATCACCCGAATGAATGGCAATCGCGAATGGCTCGACGGCTCATTCAAGAACGTATGGTTGGCCGCACAAGTGGCGACGTATCGGTCTTCGCGAAGTTGCTAACCTTGAAGTCTGGCAGTCCGACAACCCGTGATCTCCTGCGGCGAATGTGGGTTACTCACGCCATGAGTTCAGAAACAAATCTGTCTCCGTTCTCCTCGATATTTGGACTCAGCAATGCACTGGAATCACAAGACGAAAACATTCGCGCCTGGGGAATCCAACTCGCATTCGACGAAGTTGATCCTCAAAAGCGACAACCTGTGGCTATTGATGCGTCAGTTTCTACAAGGCTCAGGCCAGCAACGGATGTCGTCAGGCTGATCAAGCCGCTCACCGAATTCGCAACGAAAGAACAATCACCACTCGTTCGACTTTATTTAGCAAGCGCTCTGCAGCGAATTCCGGTTTACGCCCGCTGGTCGATCGCCGGCGCCTTGCTGACTCATGCCGAAGACGCGGCCGATCACAACTTGCCGTTGATGTATTGGTATGGGATCGAGCCGCTGGTGGCGGCTGATCCGGCGCGGGCGTTGGGGTTGGCGAGTGTGTCGAAGATCGAAAAGATCTCGCGGTTCATCGTGCGGCGAGCGGCGTCGGAGAACGGCACGCTCAACGCGGTCCTCGAAGCTCTGACGAAGGAGACGCTGCCGCGGCAACTGGTGCTCGACGAAATGTTCGCCGCGTTTGAAGGGCGAGTGAACATTCCGCAGCCGGAGGCTTGGACGGCGGCTTACGAGGCGTTGTCGAAGAGCGACGACGCCGCGATGCGCGACAAGGCGGATCAGATCGCCGTGATCTTCGGCGATCAACGCATTCTGCCTCGGCTGCGAGCGTTGCTATCGGACGCGAAGGCTCCGGAAGCCAAGCGTCAGCAAGCGCTCGACATTCTGGTGCGCGGCCGAGACAAGGACGCGGCTCCAGCGTTTCAAGCGGCGGTCGCCGACACCGCGCTGCGCGGCGCGGCGATCCGGGCGCTCTCCGGCTACGACAGCGACAAGACTCCGGCCGTCGTGCTGAGTCAGTACGCGAAGCTCAACGAGTCCGAAAAGCGAGACGCGATCAACACGCTCTGCACGCGGCCGAGCTACGCAGCGGCGCTGCTCGACGCGATCGAAAAAGAAAAACTGCCGCGGACCGATCTGCACGCCTACAACGTGCAAGCGCTGCTGCGGTTCAATGACGAGAAGCTGCAAGCCCGCATCAAGTTGGTCTGGGGCGAGTTCCGCGCGACGGCAAAGGACAAGCAAGAATTGATCGTCAAACACAAGGCGAACCTCACGCCCGCTCGCGTGCGAAACGGCGACTTGAGCAACGGCCGGCGGCTGTACGCCAAGACGTGCCAGAACTGTCACACGCTGTTCGGCGAGGGCCAAAAGGTCGGCCCGGACATCACCGGCTCGAACCGCGCGAACCTCGATTACATCCTGGAGAACATGCTCGATCCGTCGGCCATCGTCGGCAAGGACTATCGTGCGACGATCATCGAGACCAAAGATGGCCGAGTCGTCAACGGCCTGATCCAAAAGGAAACCGACAGCGCGATCACGCTCCGCACAATCAACGACACGATCGTCATCGCAAAGGCGGACATCGAAGAACGCAAACTGTCCGAGTTGTCGATCATGCCCGAAGGGCAACTCAACACGCTCACGCCGGACGAGGTGCGCGATCTCGTCGCGTACCTCGGCAGTCCGACGCAAGTCGCGCTGCGCGGGCCGAAGTCTCCGATTGATTCGAAGACCGGCAAAGTCCCGGAGGCTCTCGAAGGGGAGTCGCTCAAGATTTTGAAAGTGTCGGCCGGCAACGCCGCTGGGCAGGCGATGGGTGGTTTCGCGAAGGACAAGTGGAGCGGCGACGCTCAACTCTGGTGGACCGGCGGTAAAACGGGAGCACGATTGGACCTCGAATTGCCGGTCGCGGCCGACGGCGAGTTCGTGTTGGAACTCGCGCTGACGAAGGCTCGCGACTACGGCATCGTCCAAGTGCGGATCGACGACGAGACGCTCGGCGGTCCGATCGACTGCTTCAATGTCCCCGATGTCATCACGACCGGTGTGCTAAACTTTGCGCCTCGCAAGCTGACGAAGGGCCTGCACAAGCTCACGTTCGAGATCGTCGGCAAGCACGCGGACGCCGTGGGCTTCATGGTCGGCGTGGACTACGTGCGGATAGGAAAGCCCGAGGCGAGTCCGTCGAAGGCGGATTAGTCCTCCGAGTTCGACCCGCCTCGCGTCACGAAATTCCTCGGAGGGCTAACGCTCCGCTCGCCTTCTTAATGTCCCGCCAGTTTCAGCAGCCAATTGCCGATCAGGGCTACGATGAGCATCCAGATCATTCGAGTGGACTTTTCTCGGCGACTCTGACGAGTCATCGGCGACGAGCGTCGGCAAAACGTCGGAAGCCGACATGAAGGTAGTCCTCGAAGTTGACGCGATCTCAAGTCGATCGAATCGTCCGGACGTGGGCATCCGGGCTACGAATTCGGTCAGTGTCGCAGCACGAATTCGGGGGATGACATCAGGCTCCAGACGACGTCCTCCAAGTTGGCTCGGCGGTTGTCGGACGACGCGAGATGCTTCTTGGTGGCGGCGAATTCCGTGGGGAGCGGTGCGCGATTGAGAATCGTCCAAAAAACATCAGTGATCAGCGTGTCGGCATCGGCCTTGGATTCCAACCAGTCGTGCAGGCGATTGTCAGAGCGAGCCAGCAACTCATTGAGGATCGGGCCGCTGACGAGTTGGAACGTCTGCGACAGCGTTGGATCATCAGCACGTTCGCACTCGCAGGCTTGCAGTCGCGGCGGTTTTCCGAACATCGTCAGCAATTGATCGCCGCTGGACGGACTGGATTCACGCCGTCGAAATGAGCGCACGCCGGCCAACTGCGCGGCGCGTGTGCCGGCTGGATAACCGTTGAAGTCCAGCTTCGCGCCGAGCACTTGGCTGAATGAATCGGCAAGTTGCTCGGCGGACATGCGGCGGATGACCGCGTGTGAAAAGTTCGATTCGTCGTCACGGTTCGTGTCGTTCGATGCGGCCGAGAGTTGGTAGGTCCGCGAGGCCATGATCGTGCGAATCAAGTGTTGCACGTCGAAGCGCTGCGCGACGAACTCGTCCGTGAGTGCGGCCAGCAGCGCGGGATTGCTGGGCGGATTGGTCGCTCGGAAGTCGTCGATCGGATCGACGATGCCGCGGCCGAGCAGATGGAACCAGACTCGATTGACCTGCGCTTCGGAAAAACGACGGTTGTTGGGGCTGGTCAGCCAGTCGGCGACGGCGATGAGACGATCAGGAGAAAACGGTATTGCGGCTGTCGGCTTTCGGCGATCGGCTTTCGGCTCCAGAAATTTGGGCTTTACCGGTTTGCCTGTGCTTGGGTGCTCGACCTCGCCGGTGTCGGCGATGAGAACCAATTGCTCGCCGTCGAATTCGTGCGAGTCATTTTTGTCGCGGCGATTGTTTTCGAGCACCTCGTATTTCACACGAGCGAACTGATTCGCCCAGCCGTAGTAATCGGCCTGCGTCCAGCGATCAAATGGGTGGTTGTGACACTTCGCACATTGCAGTCGCGTGCCGAGAAAAACTTGAGCGACCGTCTCGGCCCGTGTGATCGGGTCGCGCATCGCGCGGTAAAAATTGGCGGGTGGATGTTCGTAGGTGCTGCCGCGCGCGGCGATCAGTTCGCGGACGAAAACATCCAGCGGCTTGTTCGTGGCGACGCTGTCGCGGATCCAGGCGTGGAACGTCGCGACCCCTTTGCGGTCGAGCGTTTTTTCTTCGACACGCAACAGATCGGCCCATTTGAGCGCCCAGAAGTCGGCGAACTCTGGCCGCGTCAGCAGTTCGTCGATTAGCCGTTGCCGCTTGTCGAGTCGTTGGTCCTGCGCGAATTGACGCGACTCGACCGCAGTTGGTGGCAGGCCGAGCAAGTCGAGGCTCGCGCGGCGCAGAAACGTCGCGTCATCGCAAATCTCTGAAGGATTGATTCGCAGCGATTGCAGTTTGGCGAAGATTTGTTCGTCGATGAAGTTTGCCGGCGTCGGAGCATTTGGCACAAAGCCCGGTCGCGCCGGCAGGAACGCCAGTCGCACGGGAACCTGTTGATCGAGATAGCGAACCGTGATCGTGACCTCGCCGAATCGTTCGCGTCGCACGACGCCATCAACGGAGATGCCGACAATCGGTTGAGCTGGATCGAAGACGGCCAACCGCGTCACGTCGCGTGTCGATCCGTCCGCGAACTTCGCGACCGCTTGCAGTCGCACCGAGTCCGCTGGCTCGACGAGAAATTGTTCGAGCGGGGTGATCTCCAATGATTGCAGTGCCGCTTCGTCGCGCGGTGCCGCGGGCATTCCGGCGGCGATCCACTGACGGAGCAATTCGTACTCCGGCGAGTCCTCGTCGAACCGTTTGCTCCCTTCATGTGGCACGGACATCGTTGGCTTGAGCAGCAGCAGACTACTCTCGGCGCGCACCGTGTTGACTCGGCGACCGACTTGCTCGTGCGTCAGCGTGACGAAGTCGGCATCGGGATTTTCGCCACGCAGCGAGAGCTTGAAGCCTCCCTTGCCATTCTGGTTGCCGTGACACGTGCCCATGTTGCAACCGGCTTTCGAGAGCACGGCCATCACGTCACGCGAAAACGAGACGTCGGCGGCGGGCAGTCGAGGCGTGTCCGTGACGAAAAACACCGCGACCACAACGACAACGGACAGCATTCGAGCGGACGACCAACGCATCTCAGATTCCCAGGCAGGCCAATGGGCGGGAGCAACAGTGTTTCCGAGCCATTCTCCCGCTGCAAGACGCTGGGCGGGATTGGACCCTTGGAACTCAAGAATCTTGCCCGCACGATCCATCGTCTCGTGGCAGCTCCGACACGAATTCCGCACGGCCCGCTTTCGACGAGATTGTCTCACCATTATTCTTCGGTCCTTCGCGGAGGCGTCACGAATTTTGGGCCAGGGACATCCGGCATGAGTCGCATCTTGGTGGTCGAGGACAGTCACAGCCAAAGTGTGCTCCTAAAAGGTGTTCTGGAAGCTCACGGTTTTGAGGTGGCGATCGTCGAAGAGGGAGTCGCAGCGTTGGAAGCGATCAGTCGGCAGCCGCCGCACGTCGTGGTCACCGACATGTTGATGTCAGGGATGAACGGCTTGGAACTGGTCGAGCAGGTTCGCAAACGATTCCCACGAGTGCCGACGATCCTAATCACCGAGTACGGCAGCGAAGACGTCGCTGCCGAGGCCCTGCATCGCGGTGCTGTGGGTTACATCCCGAAACGCCGGATCGACTCTGATCTTGTCCCATGTGTGGAACGAGTGTTGGGTATTGCGAAAGGAAACCCTCGGTATCGGAAACTGATCGACGAGCTTGTCACCAACGAACTGCGGTTCGTGCTCGACAACGATTTATCTGTCGTGCCGCACTTGGTCTCGCATCTGCAAGACTGCACTGCGCTAATGCAACTTTGTGACGAGACCGCTCAGCTTCGCCTGGGCATCGCACTGTCGGAGGCGATGACCAACGCGATCTACCACGGCAATCTGGAGCTGAGTTCCGAGCAGCGCAACGAAGATGGCCGCAACTGGTTCGACTTCGCTCAGCAACGCTCGCAGGAGGCACCGTATCGCGACCGCCAAGTGCATGTCGCCGCGAGCCTGTCACGCGAGTCGGCCAAGTTCGTGATCCGCGACGAAGGCTCCGGCTTCAACCCCGCGCAGATTCCCGATCCGCGCGACCACGCGAATCTCGCCAAGGCCAGCGGTCGCGGATTGCTGGTCATTCATTGCTTCATGGACGAGGTCTCCCACAACGCCGCCGGCAATGAGATCACGCTCGTCAAACGACGTGAGACGCATCCGCCACGACATTAGTCCCACTCGGACAACTGCTGACCGAGTGCCTCGGTCAGCGTCTCCAATCCACCGGGCGCGACCAGCGCGACCTCCGGCTGATAGAGCTGCGGCTTCGAGTACGCTTCACGAGTCGGCATGTAACTGACGTTCGTGCCGTTCGCCAAGGTGATCGCGATCAGCGGCCGATGTGGGAAGCGGCCGATCAACTCGGATTGCAAGAAGTGATACGGTTCCCCTTCGACGGCGATCCAAAACGCATCGCCCCACTGCCAAGCCCAGGCTGGCAGCGGGTAGTTTTCTCCCTGCGGTAATGGCCGAATGCGATCCAGCAGCCGCCGCTGGCGTTCGACTTTCGCTCGCAAAGTGGCGACCTCTTCGCCACGTCCCGCTTCACGAGCCGCTCGTTCTTCGGCGATCAACTCACGATGAAGTTGCTCGGCAGCGGCCAGCTTCGGTAAGGAGGACAGATACGGCAGTGGCACGTTCAACGCAGCCTGCTTGGAGACAGTGGCGCTGGCAACACGCTCGGCCGTCCAGGGTTGATGACGCCAATTGCCGAGCGTCGCGCCGGAGAAGACTGGGCCTTGGTAGACGTGATCGGTCTCGGCCGGATTCATCCTCGCCAGGACGCTCAGTGCCGCGAAGCCGACTTGCCGGCCGTTGCGATCCGCGACCGACGTGTCGCCGACGTAACCGTCTCGCGGTCCAATGTCGCCGCACGGCGCGAGCAGAAACAAACAAGGTGCGGCGGTCTCTTGCTCGACCACTTCGCGCAGAGCACCGACGTAATCGGGGCTGACCAGCGTGTTCTCCCACGCCAGCGTCGTCGTGTGACACGGATAGTTGACGATCGTTGCGACCACTGCGTTGTCCGCAGTCACTCGCACGACATTCAGCGGCAGCGGTTCTGCGGCGGCGGGATTGAAACCGCAGACGTAATGCCCGCGTGCTTCGTCGAGGTAGTCGCGCTGACAGCCCATCTCACAGGTTGTCGAACCGTACGTCAGTGTCACCGGTTGTGAATTGATCTGAGCCGCTCGAAACGCTTCGTCGATCTTGCTCGGCAAACTGTCGAGGTACGGGCCGATCAGTTCGCCGCCGGGAAAATCAGTTCGGTCGCGAGACAAGTATCCCGCTGAGTGCGTGTGCGAAAACGTGACGAGCAACTCCGATCGGCTCAACCCCGTCAGTCGGCAGGTCTCGCTCAGCAGGGCTTCCATCTCCGGCGCTCGCAACAAGCAGTGATCGAGCGACACGAGCACCAGTGGGTTGCCGGGCACATTGGAAACGTGCTCCACGAGCGGCCGCATGATGACGACGGTCACTCGTAGCGGCCGATGGATTCCGGTCGAGCGGTCATGCGCCGCCGCTCCCCACATGCGGTGGTACATCCCCACGGGCGGCGTGATATCCGTGAACGCGATGCCGAACTCGCAGCGGGATGACGGCGTGCGGACGATGGTGATGCTCATACAAGTTTGCCTTTCCAAGTTCGTAGTCTCGCCTTCAGGCGGGCATCTCGAATCAGCCACCTGAAGGCGGAACTACGAACTCTCAAAATCGAACTTGGCCGCCATCGGCATGCGTCGGCCGCTGCCGAAGGCTCGTGCGGTCAGTTTAATTCCCGGCGGCATTTGCCGACGTTTGAATTCGTTGCGGTCGAGTTTCATGGCGACCCAGCGCACGGTCTCGACTGGGAATTGTTCGCTCAGTGTCGCGACCGATTCCTCCCGTTCGATCAGTCCTTCGAGGATCGCGTCCAGCACCGGGTATGGCGGTAACGTATCCTGATCGAATTGATCCGGCGCGAGTTCCGCACTAGGAGCCTTTGTGATCGAACGAACCGGGATGACTTCGCGACCTTCGCGGACGTCGTTGATGTAGCGTGAGACGGCGTAGACGTCGTGTTTGAAAAGATCGCACAGCACCGCGAATCCGCCAGCCATGTCGCCGTACAACGTGCAATAGCCGACGGCCAGTTCGCTCTTGTTGCCCGTCGCCAGCGCCAGCCAGCCGTGCCGATTGCTGCGGATCATCACGAGCGCCCCACGGATTCGAGCCTGCAAGTTCTGATCGGCGAGTCCACTCGGCTGATTCGAGAGGTCCGCTCCGACAATGTGCGTCGCTTCGTAGGCACGCTGCAACTCGTCGATTGGGATGATCGCGTGATTGATGCCCAGGTTCTCGGCCAGCAACTGCGCATCGGAGACGCTGTGCTCGCTGCTGTGCCGACTGGGCATGAGCAATCCGTGGACATGTTCCTTGCCCGCCGCTTGTGCCGCGATGTACGCCGCCAGTGCCGAGTCGATGCCGCCGCTCAGTCCCAGCACGCAGTCCTTGAAGCCGGTTTTCCGCAGGTAGTCCCGCAAGCCGAGGACGAGCGCGTCAAGCAGATCGGCCTCACGCGGACGGGTCGCCCTGTCCGGCCCTCGCTCCCTTTGGAAGAGGGCTGGGGTGAGGGATACGGCAACGTTTGACGTCCCGATGTCTGCTGCCTGCGATGAAGATCGTTCGGCCGATGGGCCCTCACCCGGCCTTCGGCCACCCTCTCCCAAGGGGAGAGGGACTAATCGGAGGTCTTCCGCGAAGGGCGTGAGTTGTTCGATCACGTTGCCAGCGGAGTCGAGTGCAAGGCTGTTGCCGTCGAAGACGAGATCATCGTTGCCACCGACTTGGTTGACGAACACGAACGGCTTGCGATGTTGCGAAACATGCCGCTGCAAAATGTTCAACCGGCGATGCGGTTTGTCCTTCTCGAACGGACTGGCCGAGAGGTTGATGAGCACATTGGCTCCGAGCGAAACCAACTCGGCAACCGGATCAAACTGTTGCAGTGGACGGTCGTGATAAAACGTGTGCGGCTCACCAAACCAAGCGTCCTCGCAGATGTGGACGCCGAGCTTCACGCCACGCAATACCATCGGTCGCACACGCTCGGCGGGGCGGAAGTAGCGCTGCTCATCGAACACGTCGTAGTTCGGCAACAGCGTCTTGTGAATCGTGTCGAGCACCTCGCCTTCGAGCAGCAAACTGGCCGCGTTCGCGATGCGGCCTTCGGTCACACCCCACTTCGTCGGATGCCCGATCAACACCGCCAGTCCGTGTGGCAGCTCCTTCGCCAGAGCACTCACCGCCCGGTCGCAAGCGTGAGCGAACCCTTCCCGCAGCAACAAATCCTTCGGCGGGTAACCACTGATGACCAACTCCGACGTGACCAGTAAGCCTGCTCCGTCTGCGAACGCTTTTTCTGCCGCAGCCCGGACCAACGCGGCGTTGCCACGCAGGTCGCCGACGGTCGGATTGAGTTGTGCCAACGCGATCTTCACGGGTGAACCTTGCAGGGGTTGCTGTGGACGTCGCCAGATTATCAGAATCCTCGTGAGCCTGCGAAGCGGCCAGACAGAAAGCGATGTAAATCACAATCGGCAAGTTTCCATCGGTATCACGCTGAGTCATCCCATGAATCAACCCGAACCGCCGATGGTCGAACGACTGCCCGAAGACTTGCAAGAGTTACGATCGCGGATTCAATGTGTCACGATGTTAGGCATCGCGGTCGTTCTTTTGTACGTGTTCAGTCCCGTTCTCGCCTACGTCATTTTTGGAAACTTGGGATTTGCAAATCTGACCGTGGATCCGCTGACTTGGCCAATCGATAGGTCACTTCAATGGTGCTGTGAGCATTTCGACTGCGTCGATGCTGTTGTCCGTTGGCAGTCCAATTTGCTCAATCGTTTTCAGTTTCTGTTTTGAGTCGCCGAGGGCCTATCGTGAATCAAGCGGATCAGACAGCGAGAGCTCATCGACATCGACGGCCGGTGTGGTTTCTGTGCTTCGTCGCATTTTTGATGGCCCGTACTTCTTTCGCAGCCGACTCGGTTCCCTTTGATCGCGACATCGCTCCGCTTCTGGTCCGGCGTTGTTTGGATTGCCACAACGCGACCGAGAAGAAAGGAATGCTCGACCTCTCGCGATTCGAATCAGCGACGAAGGGGGGTGAGTCGGGAGCGGCGCTCGTTCCCGGCAAGGCGGTCGACAGTTTGTTGTGGCAGCGGGTGCGCGATGGCGAGATGCCTCCCAAGAAGTCGCTGCCGAAGGAAGAAGTCGAACTGCTGCGACGCTGGATCGACGGCGGAGCGAAGTGGGGCACGTCGCCGATTGATCCGTTTGCGTTCACAACAAACGCTCGCGCGGGCTACGACTGGTGGTCGCTGCAGCCGGTGCGGAGGCCGGAGTTGCCCGATGTGAAATCTCAAATCGCAAATTTCAAATCTGAGATCAGCAACCCGATCGACCAATTCGTCGGGAAGAAACTCGCGGACGAAGGATTATCGCCGTCGCCATCCGCTGAGAAACGAGCACTGATTCGGCGGCTGTCGTTCGATTTGATCGGTCTGCCGCCGACGCCGACGGAGATCGCAGTGTTTGAAAAGGACGACTCGCCCAAAGCCTACGAGAAGCTGGTGGACCGGCTATTGGATTCGCCGCACTTCGGCGAACGCTGGGCGCGGCACTGGTTGGACATCATTCGCTTCGGCGAGAGCCAAGGATTTGAGCGGGACAAGCTGCGGACCAACTCGTGGCGATTTCGCGATTGGGTTGTCAACGCCTTCAACCGTGACATGCCCTACGACGAATTCGTCCGACTGCAATTGGCGGGCGACGTGCTGCGGCCGGACGATCCTGAAGCGGTCATCGCGACGGGGTTACTCGTGGCCGGGGCCTACGACGAGGTCGGCCAGTCACAGCAAAGCGCGGCGATGCGCGCGGTCGTGCGACAGGACGAGATGGAAGATTACGTCAGCACGATCGGCGAGACGTTTCTTGGTCTGACCGTGCATTGCGCGCGCTGCCACGATCACAAGTTCGACCCGATCCTGGCTCGCGACTACTACCGGATGTCAGCCGTCCTGGCTGGAGTGCGGCCCGGCGAGCGTGAACTCCCTGCGGGCAGCGAGGCGTGGCGAGCATCACAACAAAAGATCGTCGCCGACATGAATCACGAACTGAATGCGCTGACGGCGCGGTTGATTGAGATCGAAGCCGCGACTCGACAATCCATCCTTGCCGAACGGCGCACGCGGATCAACAAAAAGGTTCCACCGCCGCAACCGATCGCTCGCTGGGAGTTCAACGACGATTTGAAAGACGCCATCGGCGAACTGCATGTCACGGCAAACGGGGCGAAGCTCAAGGATGGCGCGGTGCTCGTCAACGGACGGCAGGCGTTTGCGGCCACTGAACCGCTGAAGAAGCCGATCAAAGAGAAAACGCTTGAAGTCTCGCTGCGGCTCGATCACCGCAATCAAACCGGCGGCGGAGCGATCACGCTGCAAACACTGGATGGCGCGACGTTCGACTCGATCGTCTTCGCCGAGCGAGAACCGAATCGCTGGATGGCCGGCAGCAACGGCTTTGTTCGCACGCAGAGTTTTCAAGCCCCCGAAGAGACCGAGGCCGACAAACAGATCGTGCATCTGGCGATCGTGTACGACACCGACGGCACGATCACCGGCTACCGCAACGGTCAGTTGTACGGTCAGTCGTACAAGAGCAACGGGCCGATCACGTTTGAGCCGGAAAAATCGCAGATCGTCTTCGGTTTGCGACACAGCCCGGTTGGCGGCAACAAAATGCTCGCCGCCGCCATCGACCGCGCCGCTCTGTACGACCGTGCGTTGACTGCCGGGGAGGTCGCCGCGTCGGCGGGCGTGTTCACCGACGCGATTTCCGAGCAGGAGTTGGTCGCACGTTTGCCAGAGTCGGCGAAGTCCGATCGCACGCGACTGAAGTTCGAATCCGAACACCTCCGCAAGCAACTCGCGCGAGCCAGCGAGAATCGCGTTTATGCGGTCGCTCCGAAGAGTCCCGAAGTCACGCACGTCTTGCTGCGTGGCAATCCCACGACCCCGGCCGACGAGGTCACTGGCGGGAGCCTGTCGGCCTTTGACTCTCGGCGTCCAACGGCCAGACAGGACGAGGCGTCCTTCGAGTTCTCGTTGCCGAAGGACGCTTCCGAGTCCGACCGTCGCCAGGCGCTGGCCGTGTGGATCACCGACCGTCGCAATCCTCTGTTTGCCCGCGTGATCGTCAATCGCCTGTGGCATTACCACTTTGGTGTGGGGATCGTCGATTCCCCCAGCGACTTCGGATTCAACGGCGGGCGGCCAAGTCACCCGGAACTTCTCGATTGGCTCGCCGCGGAGTTGATGGACCACGGTTGGAGTTTGAAACACGTCCATCGTCTGATCGTGAACTCGGCGACGTATCGCCAGTCGTCACGTCCGCGAGTCGATGCGGCGGCAAAGGATGCCGGCAATCGCCTGCTGTGGCGCAAAAGCCCGCAGCGTCTCGACGCCGAGACCCTGCGCGACGCCGTGCTCAGCATCGCGGGAGAACGGAATCCGACCGTCGGTGGTCCGGGCTATCACGACTTCACAACCTTCACGTTCAACTCGCAGTTCTACGACATCGTCGATCCGGTGGGAGCGAGTTTTCATCGTCGCAGCCTGTACCGGACGTGGGTTCGTTCGGGACGAAATCCCTTTCTCGAAGTGCTCGACTGTCCCGACCCGTCCACGAAAACTCCGCGCCGCGCTGTGACGACCACGCCGTTGCAAGCACTGTCGCTGCTCAACAACTCGTTCATGTTGCGGATGTCGGAACGGATGGCGGAGACACAGCGACAGAACACAACCAGCGTTTCCGATCAAGACGTCTCACGCATCGTCGAGCGAATGTTGGGACGGAAGGCATCGGTCTTGGAAATCACCGAACTCCATGCGTTCGCCACACAGCACGGCCTGCCAACCTTGGCGCGAGTGCTCTTCAACAGCAACGAGTTTTTGTACGTCGAGTAGGACCAGCGAAGCGCCGGATTGGTTGGCGAACGTCGGTTTTGTCGCGAACAGACAAGCCATCACCGACTTGGCCCTGAGTTGTGATCCCTGATGAACTGTCTGGCCATCACACCGACTCATATTTCCACGGCTTGCGCAGTTCGCGAGTGAGCCAGCGGTTGGCTTCTGTGTCGTTGACGAATTGCTCGGCTTGCGGGTTCCATTGCAGTTTGCGGCCGAGACGTAGCGAGATGACTCCGAGATGGCAGACGGTCGCGGAACGGTGGCCGATTTCGGCTTCGCAGATCGGAGGCTTGCGCGACTTGATGCTGTCGAAGAAGTTACCCATGTGGTCGTTGCTCTCGGCCAGCCGAACGGCGTTCGACGGCAGCGGCGTGACCAGCAACTCCGGATCGCTGGCTTCGATTTTTCCGCGAGTCACCCAGATCCAGCCGTCGGAGCCTTCGAACTTCACGCCGTGCTGTTGGCCCTTCGCATCGAGCACCGCGCCGTTCCAAGCGTTGGCGGGCGTGCTGTGGCAAGAGTGCGTGACTCCGTTGGCGTAGGTGTAGTCGACGGCGTACTCGCTGAAGGCGCTGAAGCCGCCGGGGATCATTTCGATTTTCGGCTTCGCTTCGACGGAGACGGGACCGCTCCGCTCGGCACCGATGCCCCAGAGCGCGATGTCGTTGTGGTGAGCGCCCCAGTCGGTCATCGTGCCGCCGGAATACTCCCACCAATAGCGGAACGTGACGTGCGTCCGTTCGGGGACATATTCAACTTTGGGCGTCGGACCTTGCCACAGATTCCAATCAAATCCAGCGGGAGGCGTTGCCGTCTTGAACGGTCCTTCGCGGCGGCCGCTGGGCAGCCAGACCGAGACGTGCTTCAGTTTGCCGATTCGCCCGTTGCGAACGAGTTCACAAGCTAGACGAAAATTCTTATCGCTCCGTTGCTGGCTGCCAGTTTGCAAGAGCCGGCCGGTCTCTTTGACGGCTTTGACCAAATGCTGCCCCTCGCCGATGGTCAGCGTCAACGGCTTCTCGCAGTACACATCCTTCTTGGAACGCAGCGCCGCCAGCGAGACCAGTGTGTGCCAATGATCGACGGTGCCGCAGACCACCGCTTGAATGTCTTGGCGATCCATCACTTTGCGAAAGTCTTTGTAGGCTTCCGCGTCCGGCCACTGCTTCTTCGCTTCGGCAATTTGTTTATCATCGACATCGCACACGGCGACGACTCGGCCGAATCGCGAGGCGTTCTTCGCGTCGCCGCGACCCATGCCGCCGCAGCCAATCAATGCAATCGCCGGTTGATCGTCTGCGGCGTGAGCGGCCGGTGTGGCAAGCTCCTCCAAATACCAAGTCGGCAAAGAGGTCGCAGCGATCGTGGCGGCTGCGGTTTTCAAAAAGCTTCGTCGAGTGGTCATTTCAATTTCCTTGGTGAGTTACAGCAGCCGCGAGAGCACCTGCCCGGTCGAGACGTCCCACGGGCGTTGCAGTTCGTCGTAGATTTTCAACTCCGGTTCCAGGCCAAGGCAGTGGTAGAGCGTCGCGTGGATGTCGATAGGGTCTACTTTGTCAGAGACGGGATAGGCCCCGATCGAGTCGGACGCACCCAGCACTTGCCCGCCGCGAATGCCGCCGCCGGCCAGCAACGCCGAGCCGCAGTCCCCCCAGTGATCGCGACCAGCGTTGCCGTTGATCTTCGGAGTGCGTCCGAATTCGCCTAGGCAGACGACCAACGTCTCGTCCAAGCGGCCGCGCTGATCGAGGTCTTCCAGCAGCGCGGAGAGTGACTGATCGACCATCGGCAGCAGTTCGCTTTTTAAGGCGTCGAAGTTTTTGCTGTGCGTGTCCCAGCCGTCGCAGACGGTCATCTCGTTGAAGTGAATCGAGATCATCGGGACGCCAACCTCGGCCAGCCGTCGAGCCAGCAACATTGTCTGGCCAAAGCGGTGTCGTCCGTAACGGTCGCGTAGCTCGGCCGATTCATTGTCGAGCGAGAAGGCCGGGAGCGTGCCGCGATTGGCAGCTCCGGTCAGCAAGACTGCTTGTTGCTGCATGTCGTGCATGGCTCGCGCGGAGGAGGACCGCGCGGGATGATCGAGCACCGACAGCAACGCCGCGCGAGTCTCCAAACGGTCGGCGGAGACTCCGTCGGGCAAGGCCAACGCGGGGATCGCTTCGCGTGTCCCCGGTTCGCCGTTCACGGACAGCGGATCAAACTTTGGTCCGAGGAACCCCGCACTGCCTCCGCGCAATGGGCTGCGTGCTCGTTTGAATTCTCCCATCGTGCTGCTGCGAATCGCGAGTTCGGGCAGAGCGATGTATCCCGGCAATGACGTCGCTGCCGGCTTGAACTTTGCCAAGACCGAGCCGAGGTGCGGGAAGTCGCTGCGCTGCGGCGGGCGGATATCGTTGTCGAGCAGTGGCTGAGCAGTCGGTCGGCCGGTCAGCGTGTAGTAAATCATCGGCGTGTGATTGCTGTTCGGATGGCTGACTGACCGGACCAATGCAAACTTGTTCGTGATGCCGGCCAGCCGCGGCAGCAGCTCGCAGATTTGAATTCCCGGAACGTTGGTCGCGATCGGAGAGAACGGCCCGCGGACTTCCTTCGGCGCGTCCGGCTTGAGATCGAACATGTCCAGATGTGGCGGCCCGCCAAGCAAATAAATCAGGATGCACGATTTCGCGGTGCCGACGGGTTGCTCTGACGGAATCGACGAAGTCATCCGTCCGAGCAGCGTCGATGGCCAGTTCGCCGCCGCGACGGCCAAGCCAGCTCCGCGCCGCAGCCAGTCCCGGCGCTGATGCCGCAAGCTCGCTTGTCGCTCGAATGCGGTCAACATGATGCGAGGCCCCAGAGAGAATTGTCGAAGCAGGTCGTCGCTCAATCGGTTTTCCGGGGCCGATCGAGCGGACAACAGATTATCGACGGCCGCGTGAACGACAAAGCTCTTTCTTAGTCCCCATCGCCGAGCACCAGCTTGCAGTAGCTCTCGAACCGCATCGTCGAGATCAGGCCGCGCGCGGCGGCGGATCGCACACCGCAGCCGGATTCGTGGAGGTGGCGGCAATTCGGGAATTTGCAAAACCGGACGAACGGCCTGAACTCGACGAAGTAGCCTTCGATTTCTGCGGGGAGCACGTCCCACAGTTCCATTTGGCGGATGCCGGGTGTGTCCACGACCCAGCCGCCGAAGTCGAGTTCGTACAGCTCGGCGTTGCGTGTCGTGTGCTTGCCTTTCTTGGTCCAGTCGCTGACCTCGCCGGTGCGGAGGCTCAGGCCGGGCTGAATCGCGTTGAGCAGCGACGACTTGCCGACACCGCTTTGCCCGGCGATGACCGTCTGGCGATTTCGCAGGACGGCCCTCAGTCGATCGAGTCCCAGTCGGCGTTCGGCGCTCAGCAGAAGGACCTCATTGCCGATCTGGCCGTAGATGCCGCAGAGCATTTGCAGGTCCGCCGGATCGACCAGATCGACTTTGTTGAGGCAGATGATCGCGCCGACATTTCCCTTCGCGGCACTGACGAGGAAGCGATCGACGAGATGCGGCTTGAGCGCCGGTTCCCCAGCGGAGACAACGATGGCGACTTGATCGATGTTCGCAACCAGAATGTGCTCGCGATTCTGGCTGCCGCGCGCGAGCACTCCGTGGCGGGGATTGACTCGCTCGATCACACCTTTGTCGATGTTCTCCGGCAGAAACAGGACTTCGTCGCCAGTGATGACGATGCTTCGTTCATCACGCGACATTGTCCGCAGAACTTTGCGAATCGTGCATTCAAAACGACGGCCGTCCGCGCATCTCACGACGGTCGTCAGTCCCGCAGAACTGAGCACTCGGCCGGTCAGACATTTCGAGACATCAATGTCTCGCTGCGGTCCTTCGCTGCCGGCGAAGTCTCCTGCGGCCGCGATGATCGTGCGGCGGCGACTGAGCCGTCCCTTGCCAGAGAGTCGCTCGCTGCCGGCAAGTTGATCGTGGGCCTTGTCCGTAGCCGCCTCGTCTCCCATCTGCCGAGCGAGGTTGCCGAGGCGTGTGGTCTTCTCACGGTTCTTGCGAAAGTCGACACGAACTTTGCGTTTGTCGCGCATGCGTGCAGCTTACAACAAGCCCGATGCGCCAGCGAGGGGTTCGAGGTTGAGGCCAATTCAGGCAACCGCTCGCTGGCGCGTCGGGCTGGCGAGGGACGGCTACAACTCTGACAACCACTTCATCGCCTCGTCATCATCTGGCGAAGTTCGCTTCGACGGTGGCGGCGGCGACTCTGGTGTCGGCGGAGGGGGCGCTGGCCGACGTGGCAGTTCACGACTGCGTGCCAAGCCGGCTTTTTCCAACAGGCCGCGCGAGAAAATGTCCTCTTGGTCTTCGGGCGGACGCTGGCCATCCGGCGGCGAGTAGTGAACCTCGTAACGATGCTTTCCGATCGCCAGCACATCGCCGGGCATCAGCCACTTCGAATCCAGCCGCTCGCCGTTAATCTTGACGCCGTTGCTGCTGCCCAAGTCTTGCACGCGCCAGAAGCCGTTGATGAATTCCAACTCGCAATGATGCGACGAGATGTTTGGAAACTGCAACTGAATATCGCAATGCGAACGTCGCCCAACCAACAACTTGCCCTTGAACAGCGGGACGGGGTCGCCGCCGCCGCAGGGAATCAGTTCGCCGAGTACTTGGGATGAGGCCATAATTATGGTTGCGTCCTCGGCTCAGGCAGCCGATGCGACGACGATCAATTCATCAAAGGACGCTTCGAGACGGGTCACGGTTCATGGAGAGGCGAGATCATGTCAGGGGAATCCACGAGGGAATTTATGACTGCCTGCGAAGTTCGTCAAAGGCGTGAACATCACAGCGTCATGACGGGCGCTACAACAAGGCCACTTATACCACTCGCGGCGCTGAATGAGAGGTTTCCCTGTTTGCGAGTTTCCGCGACACAGCGGATGGGGTCAGGATGTCCGCTGACGTTTTGGCACACAGGCAGGGAGTCGGAGCATGGCCTGGTTACGAATGGAGTTGACCGCCGACGAGCAGCGGATCGTGTTGGACGAGCGCGAGTCGCATCCGTGTGCGTGTGTGCGACGCAGACGGTGTTGCCGCACTGTGGTACGAAACGCGAGCAGGCCGCAAAAAACTCGGAGTGGCGTGCTGGACCGTGCAACGCGAGGTCAGTGCCTCTGGGAGCGTTGGGCTGGACGCTCTGCGGAAGTCCGGGCGTGAGTCTCCGCCGACCAGCGGAACGCGGTGGTAATCGGGTTGGCCGCGCCACGGGGGATCACGTTACTGTTCCTGCCGTCGTATTCGCCCAATCTGAACCGGATCGAAGCGACTCTGGAAGTTCACCAAACGTCGTTCGCTTGACGGTCGCGACCATCCCACGTTTGCTGACGTTCCTGCGGCCATCGAACAGATCCTGACGGACATCCCGAACCTACACGCTGTCGATCTGGACTCACTCATGACCCTCAAATTTCAGACCTTCGAAAATGTCTCAATCATGGCCGAGTGAGGGATACGTCATCGAACACTACGTCGATCCGAAGTTCTGATTTGCGGGTTTGTGGGCGTTCGCCAAGTATCTAATTCGTCGCCGCTCGAAAGATCGTCATGACAACTCTTCCTCGACTGCACCTCGGCTCGATTGAGCTCGACTTCCCAGTCGTTCAGGCAGCACTTAGCGGGTACAGCGACTGGCCGATGCGAGTGATCGCCAAACGATTCGGCGCGTCGTATTCGTTGTGCGAAGTGATGCTCGACAAATTTTTGATCGAGTTGAAAGACCGGCATCGCACTCGGCGATTTCTGAAAGTCAGCGACGAAGAGCATCCGGTCGGCGGACAATTGATGGGAGCCGTGCCGGAAGACTTCGGCCCGGCGGCGTTGAAGCTGGTCGAAGCGGGCTTTGACGTCATCGACATCAATTTCGGCTGCCCGGTGAAAAAAGTGCTGGGCCGCTGCCGGGGCGGTTTCTTGCTCAGCCAGCCAGAGACCGCATTGGAAATTGTCAGCCGCGTGCGGAACGCCGTACCATCGCACGTTCCCGTGACCGTCAAGATGCGTCGGGCACTCAACGACGAGTCCGAAAGCCGCGACAAGTTTTTTGAGATCTTCGACGGCGCGTATGAGCGGGGCGCGGCGGCGATCACCGTTCACGGCCGGACGGTCGAGCAGCGGTACAACGGGCCGAGCAACTGGGACATCCTCCGCGAGATCAAGCAGCACGCGGGGGACCGAGTGGTGCTCGGCAGCGGCGACTTGTTCACAGCTCAGGCGTGTCTCGACATGATTCAGCAGACGGGCGTGGACGGTGTGACGGCGGCGCGCGGCGCGATCGGCAACCCGTGGATTTTTCGTGAGGCTCGCGCACTCGCAGCCGGCTTGCCGCTGCCCGATCCACCGTCACTGCACGAGCAGCGTGACGCCTTGCGAGAGCACTTCCGCCTCGCGATGGAAGTCTACGACGAGAAGCGAACCGCGATCATGCTCCGCAAGTTCGGCATCAAGTACTCCGAACTGCATCCACGCTTCGAGGAACTGCGTGAAGCGTTCGTCGTGGTCAGCAGTTTGGCCGAATGGGACGCGGTGCTCGCCGAGTGGTATCACGACGACTTGCCTGGCCGACGGCGCGTGATCGACGAGGACTCGCCGATCTTTTCAGAGACTTGCGAAGTAGCTTGAACCAGTAGCCCGGCTCTCTGAGTCGGGCGTCTGAAAATCCCGACTCAGAGAGTCGGGCTACGGCGTCACACTAGCTCACGCAGTGGCTGCCCGCTGTTGGCCAGGACAAAAATTGGGCGACCTCGGTTGTCGAGGTATTGCACGTCGAGCGGCACGCCGAAGTGGTGGAAGATCGTGGCTGCCAGATCACCCGGTGTGACTGGCCGTTCGCGGATTGTGCCGCCGTCCGGTTCACTCGCGCCGATGACTTGGCCGTGGCGGAAGCCGCCACCGGCGAGGCACATCGACATGATGTTCGGCCAGTGATTGCGGCCGTCGGTACTGTCCTGAGTTCCCATCTGTGGAGTCCGGCCGAACTCCCCCATCGCGATCACCAGCGTGTTGTCGAGCAGTCCCCGCTCGGACAAATCGCCGACCAGCGTCGTGATAAGATGATCGAACAGCGGCAGCAGCGGGCCGAGTCCATTCTTGATGCCTCCGTAGGGCGGGATGTTGTCGCCGTGCGTGTCCCATGTTCCCGATGCGGTGTGATAGCTCAAGTCAATCGTGACGAACGCGACGCCGGACTCGACCAGTCGCCGAGCGATCAACGCCTGCTGGCACCAGAGGTGATTGCCGAATTTCGCGCGAGTCTCCGCCGGTTCTTGCTCGATGTCGAATGCGGCTTGAGCACGTCGGCCGATCACCATGTCCACGGCCTGCTGTTGATACGAATCCATCGCGGCGAGCGAACCGCCTTGATCGAGGTCTCTGCGCAGCCGATCAAACGACCCGACCAGCGAGCGACGCTCAGACAGCCGATTCAGCGACAGGCCCAGCGGCAACTGGAACGCTCCCGCTTGCGACATCTGCCCGGTGTCCTTGCCGACTGAATCGTAGACTGGCAACCGAGTCGCTTGATTGGCGAGGAATGGGTCGTACTGCTTGCCGAGGTATCCCGCGAATGCCAGATGCGACCTCGATTTCATGAACGCGACGTACGGCGGCATCGACGGATGATTGGCTCCGTGATGTTTCGCCACGACCGATGCGAGAGCGGGATATTTCTCGGCCTCCTTGTTGACGCGCGGTTCATTGGTGAGGTTCGCGGTCTGCATGACCATGTTCGGTTCGTGGTTCGAGTGCTTGCAATCGACCGACCGAATGATCGTGAACTGATCAAGCATCGCCGCTTGCTTCGGCAAGCGCTCGCAGAGGATCGTGCCGGGAAGCTTCGTCTGAGTGACTCCGAACGGCCCGCGATTCATGTACGGCCGGTCGGGCTTCGGATCCCAAGTGTCGATGTGGCTCGGCCCACCGGCCATCCACAGCAGGATCACGCTTTTACCGGACTTCGCTCCACTGCCGGCTTGAGCCTTCAACAAGCCCGGCAGGCTCAGTCCCGCGACACCTGCCAGTCCCGCCTTCAACATGCCGCGGCGGTTGGTCAACGTCAGGCCTTCGCGAGTTCGCCCCTGGAAACTCCCGAACGCATGTTGCGAGTGCAGCGATCCGTGATTGTGATTTCCGAGCATCATGGTTCCAGGGCGGACGTGTCCGAACGACAAATCAACGGCGGCTGATTCTAAGTCGGATCGGCTCGACGTCCACCATGACCTTCGCAGGAAAATCGTCCGCTGGCCGAAACTTCCGGCGCGAACGTGCGGGCCAGAGCTGCTCTTTGCGCGACTGGCCGAGCCGTGATACGGTGCGACCGAAGGATTCTTTCCGGCGCAAGGAGTCGCCCTCCATGTCTCGATCATCGACCACTGAGCAACCGCACCGGCTGGCGATTCCGCGAAGCCGGCGACTTGTGATCGACCTGTTGCGGTTGAACCGCA
>CAMAWN010000087.1 GCA_945861865.1 Candidatus Kuenenia stuttgartensis
ATGGAGCGTTCGCGGTCGAGTCCGTCATCGACGAGATTTGTGAGAAGCTGAAGCTCGACCCGCTGGAGTTCCGCGAGAAGAACGCCGCGAAGCAAGGAACTCGCCGAGTCGATGGCCCGGTCTTCCCGCGCATCGGCATGTGGGAGACGATCGACTTCCTGAAGAAGAGCGAGCATTACTCAACACCGCTGCCGAAGCCAAAGTTCGGCGGCAAAGTCGGTCGCGGCGTCGCGTCCGGCTTCTGGTTCAACTGCGGCTTGAAAAGTGCCACGTTCGCGACCGTCAACACCGACGGCAGCGTGTCGCTGTCGCTGGGCACGACTGACATCGGCGGCTCACGAGCGAGCATCGCCATGCAGCTTGCCGAAACGCTCGGCCTGACGGCGACCGACATCAACCCGAACGTCGTGGACACCGACGCCGTCGGCTACAACGACGTCACCGGTGGCAGCCGAGTCACCTTCGCCACCGGCATCGCCGCGTACGAAGCGGGACTCGACATCCAACGCCAAATGATTCAACGCGCCGCGGTTTTGTGGGACGTCGATCCCGCGAAGGTCCGCTACGACGTTGCCTCCGCGTCGATCATCGGCCCCGACGGCAAGAGCATCACGTTCAAAGCCCTCGCCGAGCAGGTCAATCACTGCGGCGGCCCGGTCATCGGCCGAGGTTTCTCCTCCGAGGCCAATCAAGGCGGAGCTTTCGGCACGCACTGCGTCGATGTCGAAGTCGATCCCGACACCGGCAAGACTCAAATCCTGCGCTACACCATTAGCCAGGACGTCGGCACCGCGATTCACCCCAGCTACGTCGAAGGCCAGTTGCAAGGCGGAGTCGTCCAAGGCATCGGCTGGGCGCTCAACGAAGAATATTTTTATGACGACAAGGGCGTGATGCGCAACGCGAGCTTCCTCGACTACCGCATCCCAACGATCTACGACGTGCCGATGATCGAAACAATCCTGGTCGAAGTCCCCGATCCCGAACACCCGTTCGGCGTCCGCGGCGTCGGCGAAGTCCCGATCGTCCCGCCCCCGGCGGCAGTCGCTAACGCCATCGCCAACGCGGTCGGAGTCCGCATGACCAAGCTACCGATGTCGCCGCCGAATTTGCTGAAAGAAATTCTGGCGAAGTAGTAAGGCACGTTGGCAACCAGACACCATTCGTCAACCAAGTCGGTCACAGACGGCATGACCAACTTGCGAGGTCGTTGCCGTGCCGCCGATGTCCGGTGACTTCGGCTCTTTGCCGGCCAACACGCTGGCGACCGCTTCGTGAATCGACTGGGCGGCGGCCGCGAGATCGAGGTGCTCGAACATCATGGCGACGGACAGAATCGCGGCCAGCGGATTCGCGATGCCTTTGCCGGTGATGTCCGGAGCCGATCCGTGGACCGGCTCGAACATGCTCGGCGAACGGTGAGTCGGATCGATGTTCCCGCTAGCGGCGAGACCCATGCTGCCGACGATGATCGCCGAGAGGTCGGTGAGAATGTCGCCAAACAAATTACTGGCCACGACCACGTCGAACGATTCGGGGCGGCGGACGAATTCCATCACGGCGCGGTCGATCAGCAATGATTCGGTCGTGATCGCCGGGAACTCGGCGGCCACGCGAGCGAAGCATTCGTCCCACAGGACCATGCCGTAGCCTTGAGCGTTGCTCTTGGTGATCGACGCGACGCGCCGCTTCGGTCGAGTCGCCGCTTTCTCGAACGCCGCGCGGATGATCCGTTCGCAGCCTTTGCGAGTGAACACGCTCGTTTGAATCGCCGACTCTTCGGGCATCCCGCGATACAGGAAGCCGCCGATGTTGGCGTATTCCCCTTCGGTGTTTTCGCGGAAGACGAGCATGTCGATGCTGCCCCCCGGCTTGTTCCGCAGCGGGCTTTCGACGCCGGGATACAGGTACGCTGGCCGCAAACAGACGCACTGATCGAACCGCCGCCGAATCGGCAACAGCAACCCGTTGAGCGTGACGTGATCCTGCACGCTCGGATGCCCGACCGCTCCCAGCAGGATCGCGTCGAACCCGGCCAGCGTGTCGAGGTAGTCGGCTGGAGCCATCCGCCCGTGCTGAAAGTAGTAGTCGGTCCCCCACGGAAAGTGAGCCCACTCGCACCGAGCGTCCGACTTCGGAGCGGCGGCATCGGCGATTCGAATGGCTTCGCGAATGACTTCGGGACCGATGCCGTCACCTGCGATGACAGCGATGCGAAAAGTTTTGGTCATGAGAGTTCCACGATCTTGAAAGACAGTTTTTCAACGCAACGGTGCAAAGATCGCAGAGCCTCGCGAAGAAAACAATCGGTTGTCCGGTCATGACGAATTCCATTCGTGTGTTAGTCGGCCAGCCTCACGTCCTTCGAGGAATTCTTCCAACGGTACTTCTTCGCGAAGTCGGCGGGGGTCAGCGTGTCTTGAGAGGATTCTGTTTGGACGACGTAGACCAGTTCCGGTTCGGTGTCGGAGCGGTAGTGGCCGTCGGCGGTGATGGCGGGGACTTGATCGTGGTCGGTGATCAGGGTTGCTCGAAGCTTGCCGCTGGCGGTATCGAAGAAGCGAACGGAGCGGTCGGTCGTGCCGACGGCCAGAGTACGGAGCGTGTCGGACCACATCACCTCTTGCACGGGGGCCATCGCCGCGACGTTGTGAGCGACTTTGCCGGTCTTCGGATCCCAGATTTGGGCGGTGTGGTTGGCTCGGCCGGAGGCAATCGTTTCTCCCTTCGCGCTCCAAGCCAGCGCGGTCACGGACGGGGGATCGCCCGGCAGGCTCAACTTGAAGAGCGTTGCTCCGTTGGCGGGATTCATGATGCGGATCGCGTCATCGACTCCGCCGGTCGCGATCACTTTGCCGTCGGGCGACCACGACAGCGACTGCGCTTGCCCGGAGACTTCCAGTTTGCGAACAGTTTGGCCGGTGGTCGTGTTCCAGACGAAGATCGTGTTCGACGGGCCTCCGGCGACCAGCATTTTTCCGTTCCAATCCATGATGGTGACGGCGGCCGGATGATTTTCGAGCGTCTTCGTCGACTTGCCGGTGACGGTGTCCCACAGCCGCACCGATTTGTCGTGGCTGCCGCTCGCGAGTTGCTTGCCGTTGGGTGCCCACGACAAGACCGCGACTCCCGCCGTGTGCCCTTCGAGCTTTTTCAGCAGCTCACCTTTTTGAGCGTCCCAGACTCGCACTGTTTTGTCGGCCGAGGCCGACGCCAGAGTTTTGTTGTTCACGGCCCAAGCCAGCGCGGTGATCGGAGCAGTGTGCCCTTCGAGTTTCTTCGCGAGCTTGCCGGTCGCGATGTCCCACACCGAGACCACGTTTGTGCCGATGCCCGACGCCATGAACTTGCCGGTCGTCCACATGGCTCGCGATGAGGGGCCGCTCGCGTCGATCGTCGGCAGAGCTTTGTCAGCCGCGACGTCCCACAACGTGACGGTCGATGAGGTCATCAGGCTGAGCCGCGATCCGTCATTCGCCCACGCGAGCGCGGTCGCTCCGATCGGCAAGGCTTTGAGGAGTTTCCAATCAGCGGTGTTCCAAGTTTGCACCGCGTTGCCGGAGTACGCCGTCGCCAACACTTTTCCGTCGGGGGACCATGCAACGGTTGTCATCGGGCCGGCGAGCGTCTGCTTCAAGTCGCCTGATTCGGCGTCCCAAATTTTGGTGCCGACGTTCGTCGCCACCGCGAGTTGCTTGCTGTCGGGGGACCACGCCGCTGAGTAATTCGTTTCGGTCAGCGCCGATTCACCGAGCGATTTGCGAGTCTTGAATTCTTCGGTATCGAAGACCTGCGTCGCTTGCCCGGTGCAGGTGAAGGCCACCGATGCTCCATCGGGCGACCAGACGCTGCTCAGGACGTGGCGGCCGTGTTCGACCTTGCCTCGTTCGGCACCGACCGTCACATCCCAAAACAGACAGATGCCACTCTCGCCTCCAGAGACCACTAGCATGCGGCCATCCGGAGACCACGCAACCTTTGCGACATACCCCGGATGTTTGAGGCTCCGCAGATTCAACCCCGAACGAACATCCCACAGCCTCGCCGTCGCATCCCACGAACCACCCGACGCCAGCGTGCGGCCGTCGGGCGACCACGCGAGGTCGTAAACGTAACTGTCGTGACCGACCAGCGCCCTTTGGAACTCGCCCGTCGCCGCGTCCCAAATCCGAATGATGCCATCGAGGCCGCCAGTCGCGAGTTGCTTCGCGTCGGGACTGAGCGCCGTCGCGATCAAGTACCCGCGATGCCGCTTCGACTCGATCGTCCAACTGAGCACGCTCGGAATCGAAGGCGGACGCAGCACCAACGTCCGCACGCTCAGCGGAGTTCCCGGACTGAGTGTTCGCCGCTCCGGCTTGATCTCGACGGGCGAGACCGCGCGAGGTTTCGCCTTCGCTTCGGCCTCCTGCGCCATCGTGTCGAGTCCTCCGAACAGACTTGCAACAACGGCCACCAACACGCATCGAGAACCACGAGCGATCATGATCCGAAACCTTGTTGAAGGATCTTCATGTCGAAATCGTCTCGTCCGTCTCAGGTGGAAGTGACGGCTACGTTTGTGCGGCCACGCCGCGCTACTTCTTCTCGACCAACCAAATGTTGCGGAAGCGGATTGGATTGCCGTGGTCTTGGATGTAGATCGGTCCGGGTTCCGGACCTTCTTGGACCGGAGCGGCTGTCGTGCCCTTCGGAAGTTCGACGTTCTCGTGAATCAAGACGCCGTTGTGTCGCACGGTCAGTTTCGCGTTCGTCGTTTTCTTTTTGTCGCCGTCGAACTTCGCAGCGGTGTAGTCGACGTCGTAGGTCTGCCAGGCCAGCGGCGGCAGGCACATGTTCACGGTGGGCTTGGCAATCGTGTAGATGCCCCCGCATTCGTTGTGCTCGCCGGAGAGGCCGAAGCTGTCGAGGATTTGCACCTCGTACCGGCCCTGCATGTAGCAGCCGGAGTTGGCTCGGCCCTGACCGCGACCGGCCGGCATGTACGACAGCAGGAATTCCAGGTGCAGTGAGAAGCTTTGGAACTTCTGCGTGGTGGTGATCCCTTGCGACATCAGGCCATCGACGAACTTCTTCGGATCGGTGAAGGCGTCGCCATTCTTGCCGTCGAAGAGCACGACCGCGCCTTCGGGCGGCTTCTTGCCCATCATCGGGCTTTTGCGATCGACTTTCTTCAATTCACCGAGCGGTTTGCCTTCGGGATGGGAGATCTTCGCGACGCCGTCTTTGACGACGGCCGTTCCTTTGTCCCCCTTGAGCGTGACGGCTCCATCGGCCGTGCTGCCATCCACTTCGACTTTGTCGGATTTGTCCCAGCCTTCACCGGGCAGTCCGCCTCGAAATGCGACCGCATGAAATTTCGCGTCGCCGAGCGCGATGATTTGTAAGCCCCATTTCTCTTTCCCGTCTTGATCGCCGAGCTCGCCGACGTACTCACCTTGGATGGCGAAGTCGGGATCCTTCTTCGCCTCCTCGATGGTGATCGCGGCGATCCCCTTCGAGTCAGCAGCGGTCGCCATCGGCAAACGGCTTGCGACGAACAACGCGACCGAGGCGCAGAGGCTCAAACCCAACAAAACGGCGGGACGAACAGACGATCGCATGAGGCAGGCTCCGTGTGAGGACTTGGGGATCAAACCAACGGAGCAACATTGTGCGGTGACAGGCGCGAAGCCACAAGCGCGAGAGAGCCGTAGCCCAGACACCCACGTCCGGACGATCGAGTGTTCGGACGTAGGCGCCCGAACTACGAATGATTGCCGTCCGGGCGACACGACGTTGAAATGCCGCTGCCGTCTGAGTTCCACTCACGACGCGAGGAATTTTCTCCATGAGCGACCAGCCCACGTACGACCGCGCGCCCCGCAGCAACGCGTCGTTGCCGACGCTGGATTTGGATCCGCCGGCATCTAAATGGTCGGGAGAGCCGGTGCTGGAGCTGCGGCATCTGCATCGGTTCTTCGGCAAGCTCAAGGCGGTCAACGACGTGTCCTTCAAGGCGTATCCCGGACAAGTGCTGGGCTACATCGGGCCAAACGGAGCGGGCAAAACGACGTCGATGCGGATCATCGCGACGCTCGACACGCCGACGGCCGGCGATGCGTTCATCTGCGGCCACTCGGTGATCGACGATCCGGACAAAGTCCGCCGAGTGCTCGGCTTCATGCCCGACCACTTCGGCAAATATCAGAACATGAACGTCATTGAGTACCTCGACTTCTTCGCGCGAGCCTACGGACTGCGCGGAGCCAAGCGGCGCGACTCGCTCGACAACGTGCTGGTCTTCACAGAGCTGCGCAAACTCGCGGAGAAACCGATCGCCACTCTCTCGAAAGGACAATCGCAGCGGCTAGCGCTCGGCCGCTGTTTGATTCACGATCCGCAAGTGCTGATCCTCGACGAGCCAGCCGCGGGACTCGACCCGCGCGCCCGCATCGAACTGCGTGAGTTGATCCGGCTGATGGCCACGCAGATGAAGAAGACGATTCTCATCAGCTCGCACATCCTGACCGAGCTGGGTGAGATCTGCGACTCGGCCGCGATCATCGAAGCCGGCAGCGTGCTCGCTTTCGGCACGATCGAAGAGTTGGCCAAACGACAGCGGCACGAGGAAGGTCAGTCCGGTCAGAAAACGCTGGCTGTGAAACTGCTGGTCGATGACAACCCGAAGCACAATCCCGCCGCGCTGGAACGCTGGCTGTTCGAGCAACCGTATGTCTCGGCCGTGCAAGTCGCGGGTCTCGACGTGAACTTTGAATTCGACGGCACCCCGGATGCTCAGCATCAATTGCTGCGCGGTCTGATCCACGCCGGCTTCCCGGCCATCGAGTTCCAAGGCAAGACGGAAACGCTCGAAGATGCCTTCATGAGCATCACGAAAGGTGTGATGCAGTGAGTTTGGAGTGCGGTGTGTCTCGTTTCGCGATCCTGATTCACGATCAGCCATTCGTTCATTGGGACTTGCTGGTGCAGCGCGACGAGGTGTTGCGGTCGTGGCGGTTGCTGGAGAGTCCGGATCGTTGGCGATCTGCGGCCGAATCAACATTCCTTTCGGCCGAAGCGATTGGCGATCATCGGCTGATGTATCTCGACTACGAAGGCCCGGTCAGCCGAGAACGTGGCCGAGTCGCCCGTTGGGATCACGGTCAGGCGGAGTGGCTGACGGATTCAGAGACATCCGTTCGCCTGCGGCTGAGCGGCTCGCGGTTGTTCGGCGAATTGACGCTCGATCGTGAACCGTCGCAACCGCTGTGGTCCGCTCGATTCTCTCCCGCAGTTGAGCCTTGAGCCTTGAACCAGCTTCGGTCGCGACGCAAACTCATCCAGTTCGTAGGTTGGGCACTCCTGCCCGACCCGGACGGGCAGGAGTGCCCATCCTACGGAGCCATTGATGCCCAACCGATCGCCATCGCTGATTCCTCGCCGCACCGCGATCACGGCGGGAGCCACTGGCTTTCTCGGTCTGACGCTCTCGAAGCTGCTCGCCGCCGAAGAGAACGCGACGAGTCGGAAGCGGTCCGGGAAAGCGAAGTCAGTCATCTTTCTGTACCAGTTCGGTGGGCCGAGTCATGTCGATACGTTCGACATGAAGCCGAATGCTCCCGAAGGCATCCGCAGTCTGTTCGGGCAGATTGATTCGGCCGTGCCGGGCGTTCGTATCTGCGAACACCTGCCGGAGACGGCGAAAGTGCTCGATAAAGTCACGCTCGTGCGAACCGTGTTTCATTCGATGAAGAATCACAACTCGGCGGCGTACCACGCGCTCACGGGGCATGCGCCACCGGTGGACGACATCCGGCTGAAAGATTCGATCGAGCTGTTTCCGGCCTACGGCTCGGTGGTCGATCGAATCACTCCGAATGCGCAAACGATGCCGACCTTCGTCTCGCTGCCGCATGTGATTCGGGATGGCTCGGTCACGCCGGGACAGCACGCCAGCTTTCTCGGCAAACGGCATGACCCGCTGCTGATCACGACCGACCCCAATGACCCCGGTTTCAAACTGCCAGAGTTGAGTTTGCCCGCGAACCTCTCGGCCGAACGCCTGCAAAGCCGGCGCGAGATGCAGCGAATCATCAGCCAACAGACTCGACTGCTGGAACATTCGGCGACCGCCCGCGGCTTCGATGAATACTACGACCGCGCGCTGGCGATGCTGTCATCGTCGCGCGTCCGCGATGCGTTCGACCTGTCGCGCGAGTCCGCGAAGACTCGTGACGCCTATGGCCGGACGACCTACGGGCAGAGCTGTTTGCTCGCCACACGGCTGGTCGAGTCGGGTGTGAAGTTCGTCAACGTCTACTTCGACGAGAGCATCGGCGGACAGAGCACGACCAACGGTGGCTGGGATACACACGGCTTCAACGACACGCGAGCGTATCCGATTCTGAAAGCTCGGCACTTGCCCATGACCGAGCACACGTTGCCGACGTTGTTGAATGATCTCGAACAGCGCGGGTTGCTCGACACAACGCTGGTGGTCTGGATGGGTGAGTTCGGACGGACTCCGAAAATCAACGCGAACATCAGCCGCGATCACTGGCCAAGTTGCTACACCGTGCTGCTCGCTGGAGGGGGCGTGAAGCGCGGCTTCGTGCATGGCCAGTCCGATAAGAACGGAGCGTATCCCGATCGCGACCCGGTGCCGCTGGGCGATCTGGCCGCAACGATGTTCGCGGCGCTGGGCATCGACCCCGATACGGAACTGCGCGACAAATTGAACCGCCCGCTGCCAACCGCGAACGGCAAACCGGTGTGGAACGTGTTCGCGTAGGATGGGCACCGTTTGCGTTCAGCCGATCTCTCGCGCCACCAGGAACTCACGCCAGGCTTCCAATCCGACGAGCGGAGCTTGGCAACGACCTCGCTCGCAAACAAACGTCGTCAGCTCACCAGTGGAAGACTGCTTGCCGGACAGCAATTCTCGCAAGGAGGCGGGCAAATCGTTGTCGGCCATCTGACTTGGCCGCCGGGCGACGACTTTGTTGGGCCAAAACCGCTGATGCAGTTCTCGCAACGCGATGTCCGCCGTCGCCTCGGCAGATTCGACCACGACAATTTCGTGAGTCGGTCCCAGCATAAAATCCAATGCCAGTAGCGATTGCCCACTGGCCATTGCGAACTTGTCGAGTTGGCCGGACATCGCCTCCAGCGTCGCGTAACCTCGACCGAGCAACTGCGGTTGCCCGGTCAGCGTGCCGAGCCGCGCGAGCGCATACGCTGCCATGCCGTTGCCTGACGGAGTCGCGTTGTCCTGCGTGTCCTTGACGCGTGCGACCAGTTGTTCGTGGTCGATCGACGTGTAAAAAAAACCGCCGCGCGGGTCGTCAAATCGCGAGAGCATTTGCTCCGCGAGTTCGAGCGCGATCCCCAGCCAACGCGGCTCGAACGTCGCTTGATAGAGGTCAACCAAGCCGTCGATCAGACAGGCATAGTCGTCGAGGTAGGCATTGAACCGAGCCTGACCATCCTTGAACGAATGCAGCAGTCGCCCGTCGGAGTCGCGCATGTTGGCCAGAATGAAGTCCGCCGCCGCGCTGGCGGCCTCGGCGTAGCGAGGCTCGCCGAGAATCGTCGCCGCTTGCGACATCGCCGCGATCATCAGGCCGTTCCAACTCACGAGTACTTTGTCGTCCCGGCCAGGAGCGATCCGCTGCGATCGGGCGTCGAACAACTTCGCTCGGCAACGAGCGAGTCGATCGTGGGGCAAGTTTTCAACCTGCCCCGCGTTTGGGCGATTGAGGATGTTGTGCCCCTCCCAGTTGCCGCGCGGAGTCACGTCGTACGCGTCGCAAAACAGCCGGCCGTCCTCCGGGCCGAGCAGCGCGAGCACCTCGTCTTCGGTCCAGACGAAGAACTTGCCTTCCTCCCCTTCGCTGTCGGCGTCTTGCGTCGAGTAGAAGCCGCCCTGCGGCTGCGTCATCTCGCGGAGCACATAGTCGAGCGTCTCGCGAACGACTCGCGCGTCGTTCGCATTGCCCGTCGCTTGGAAGGCTTCGAGATAACCCGGAACGAGCAACGCGTTGTCGTAGAGCATCTTCTCGAAGTGCGGTGCGAGCCATTGGGCATCGGTTGAGTACCGATGAAAGCCACCGCCGAGCTGATCGTAGAGGCCGCCATTCGCCATCTTGTCGAGCGTCAGCCGCACGGCATCGAGAGCCTCTTGCTCGCCGAATCGCCGCCAGCAGCGCAGCAGCACACGCAGGTCCATCGGATGCGGAAACTTCGGAGCGCCGCCGAAGCCCCCCTGTTGCCAATCGACTCGTTGCAGGAATTGTCCCATCGCACCGCGCAGCGTTGCGAGGCTTAGGCCGGAACGCGGCAGCGACTCGCTCGCGGCTCGCACGACTTCGCCAGTCAATTCGTCCGCGCTGCGAAGCACGTCGTCACGACGATTCGTCCAGGCGTCGGCGACTCCGATCAGGATGTCCCGAAAGCCGGGCATGCCCATTCGCGAGGTCGGTGGCCAGTACGTTCCGCCAAAGAATGGCCGCAGGTCGGGCGTCAGAAACACGGACATCGGCCAACCGCCTCGGCCGGTCATCATCTGCACGGCGGACATGTAAATCTGGTCGAGGTCCGGACGCTCTTCACGATCGACTTTGATGCAGACGAAGAGGTCGTTCATCTGTTTCGCGATGTCGGAGTTCTCAAAACTCTCGTGCTCCATCACATGACACCAGTGACACGCGCTGTAGCCGATCGACAGAAAGATCGGCTTGCCGAGCTGCTTGGCCCGCAACAAGGCGTCGTTACCCCACGGAAACCAGTCAACTGGATTGAATGCGTGTTGCAACAAATACGGACTGGTTTCCGAGCCGAGCGAGTTCGGTTGAGATCGTTTGGGAACCGCATTCGCGGCATCGGGCGGAGAGGAACTCATGTACGGCTTTCAGGTTTGGGGTGATCGTAACGGATCGTAGTCAACACCAGCACGACGCGCAAGCGAGTGATTGTTCGGTAAGAACCACTCGCTTGCGCGTCGTGCTGGTGTTGCGGGAACTCGGCAGAGAGATGTCTTGCGGTGCCGCGGATGCTCCGCGAGAGTGCCGTGACCGAAAGAGGTCTCGTCATGTCGCGGCGCGAACCGGAGGCGATCTCAAAATCTGATTCCGTCGTAGCCACGTTCACCATGCTGGCCGCAGTCCTGCTGTTTGCCAACGGCCTTGAAGCCGACGATCCGCCGATGCTGCGAACGCAGCGCGTCACGTTCACCGACGCGAAGTCCGTCACACGCACGATCGAATCGCGAGTGCTGCTGGAAGCACAGGACGGCGGCCTGTTGCTCGAAGGCCGCGACGGCCGGTTATGGAACGTCACCCCCAAGCAGCTTCAGAAGCGAGAGGCGACCGAAGACTCGTTCCAACCGTTGAGCGCGGAACAGCTCGGCGAGCAGCTCGCACGCGAGGTAGCCGAGTTCGGCATCAAGACTCCGACGCAGGTCGTTGTCACGAAACACTTCGTCGTCTGCTCGACCGCCGGCCGTGTGTATGCCGAGTGGTGCGGCTCACTCTTCGAGCGGCTGCACGACGCCTTTCAAGCGTACTGGAAAGACGCCGGCCTCGAACTGCGCGAGGCGGAATTTCCATTGCCGGCCATCGTGCTCAAGGATCGAACCGAGTTCGCTGACTTCGCGACGAAGCATGACCGGCCCGATGCGGCGCAGGCTCCGGGATATTTTTCCGAGCCGACGAATCGGATCATCCTGTTCGATCTGACCGCCGGCCAAAATTCGACACCGGCCAAGACGGCTGGAGACATTCGGCGGAAGCTCGAAGCCTCACCGTTCAACGTCGCGACGATGATTCACGAGGCGACGCATCAGCTCGCCTTCAACAGCGGCTTGCACACGCGCTACGCCGACAACCCGCGCTGGTTGACCGAGGGGATGGCGATGTTCTTCGAGGTGCCCGACCTCGACAGCCGCTCCGGCTGGAAAACGATCGGCCGCGTGAACGCTCCGCGACTGAAAGACTTTCGCGAGACTCTCCGCTCACCTCGCGAGTCCCTGCCGCTGGCGGACCTGATCCGTTCAGACGCGAGCTTCTTGAACGCCGATCAATCGCGAGCCGCGTACTCCGAGTCTTGGGCGCTGACCTTCTTCCTACTCAAGACCCGCCGCGACGACGCGGTGGCCTATCTGAAGTCCGTTCAACGCAAGCCGCTGCTGATCGCCGACACTCCGGAAGACCGCCTGCGAGAATTTCAAACCACGTTCGGCGAACTCGACACGCTCGAACGGGACTGGAAGAAGTTCATGAGCCGCCAAGGGAAGTGACCGACCCACTGAAATCCCAATTCAGCCAAGACACTTCAAAACCGTGAACAAGAGTTTTTCGAATCGCCGGGCTTCTGTGTTCAACAATTTGGTCAGCGGCACCGGGTCATTGGTCGGTGATGAGCCTCAGCGTGCGGCTGTTGGCGATCTGGAACTCGGCTTCGTCGCTGTTAGTGATTCAAACTGAGCGGTGATTGAGTCCGTCCCGTCACGGACCAGCGAAAACAGCCCTGCACGTCAGTGCTGGGTGTGCTGGTTTCCCGATGATTTGAGTCCTGCTAGGGACGACAGAAACATGCACCATCATCTCTATCGTTCCTGACGGGACTTCGCATGCTCCCGACATGGCAAAGGCGTTTGCAGTGTTCGTCAAACTCAAGGCCATCAAGACTCGCTGGGACGACCGGTACTTCTACGTGGAATCGAATGGCATTCCCGATCATCGGCTGATGGTCGGCATCACCGCGTGGCAGCAGCAGGTGCCGTTGCCGCAGTCGTACTTCGGCGAGAATGCCTGGCAGATCCCGCTGCAGCCAGTGCCGGCGAAGAAGCCGCAGTTGGCAAAAGGGAACTTCCTCCGCGGAGCGATCGCGCTCGCGGCGAGCGTGGCTACGACAAGCTGCAACCGGCCGTGACGAGTTCTTCGGTCGATGCGAAAGGTTTCATCTCGATCGACTGCACCTGCGACGGAGCGATCCAATCTCCCGCCGTCGAATGGAAGGACGCTCCGCAGGAAACGTGGAAGTTACACGCTCTGAAATCCAACTGGCCCCGCGCCAATCAAATCATCGCCGCCGACCTCGACGGCGATGCCCAGCCAGGCCTCGTCGCCGGCAGCACGGGCAGCACGGCAGAAGTGCGCTGGTGGCGAAACAATCTGCCACGCAATTAAAATGGCGTGACCAAACCACAATGAACCAACTCAAACTCAATCGCCGTGAATGGCTGGCAAACGCTGCGACAACAGCGATTTGGAGTGGTCTGTCCACGCACTCGATCGCGGATGTTGGTCAACCAAAGATGCCGAAGTCGGTCGCCGCCGTGGTGACGACTTATTTCAAGGGGTCTCACGCCGATGTGCTGATCGGCAAAGTCCTCGAAGGCTGGCAGCAGGATGGCGGCCCAGGGCCGGCTCTGAAACTCGCGTCGTTGTACATCGAGCAAGTCAGCGACACGGACATTGGCCGCGCAATGGCGAGGAAGTACGACGTGCCGCTGTTCGACACGATCGAGAAAACCGTCACCGTCGGTGGCGATCGCATCCCGGTCGATGGCGTGATCAGCATCGGCGAGCACGGCAGCTATCCGTCGAACGACAAGGGGCAGATCCTGTATCCGCGCCGCCGCTTCTTCGAGGCGATCACCGACACCTTCAAAAAGTGCGGCCGTGTCGTGCCGGTCTTCAGCGACAAGCACCTGGGGCCTCAATGGGACGACGCGAAATGGATGTATGACCGAGCGAAGGAAATGAAAGTCCCGTTCATGGCCGGTTCCTCACTGGCGGTCACCTACCGTGATCCCGACCTGACGGTGCCTCTGAATTGCGAGATCGAGGCAGCGGTCGGCATTGGCTATTCGCACCCGGATATCTATGGATTCCACGCGCTGGACAGCTTCCAGAGTCTTGTCGAACGGCGGCGTGGGGCCGAGACCGGCGTGAAATGGGTGCAGTGCCTGCAAGGGGACGCGATGTGGCAGCCTCTGGATGACGGCATGATCTCGAAGACGACGTTCAACGCCGCGCTCGCGCGAGTCTGCAATCAGCCGGATCAAGTTCGCGGAAGCAAGGAGTCGGCCCTGTATTTATTTCAATACCTCGATGGCCTGCTCGGAGCCGTCTTCATGCTGCCCGGCATTGCTGGTGGAACATCGGCCGCTCTGACACTCAAAGGGGAGCCGAAACCGGTGGCCACTCGATTCGAAGAACGGTTGACGCCCCGTCATCCCCACTTCGCATATCTACTGAAAGGAATCGAGCGGATGATTCACACGGGCCGGCCGAGCTATCCCATCGAACGAACTCTGCTGAGCAGCGGCATTCTCGACCGAGCGCTCACCTCACGAATTCAGAGCCACGAGAAGTTGACGACTCCCGAGCTGGCGATTCGTTACGAGCCTGTCGACTATCCGCATGCACCGAAGCCCGACCTGGACTCCGATCCGTAGCCCAGTTGCGTTAATGTGGAGACGATCGAAAACAATTTGGGAGTCAGGTGTTCAATCGCCCTGCCCGATCAGGATGGTGGCCATGTTGACGACTCGCGTAGTTCTGGTGGCGTTCGCTTGCTTCACGGCAAGCGTCGCTCAAGCTGATCCGAATGACGAATTCTTCGAGAAGCAGATCCGTCCGCTGTTGGCTGAACATTGCCAGTCGTGTCATGGCGAGAAGAAACAGGAGGGTGGGTTGCGGCTCACGTCGCGTGAGTTGCTGCTGAAGGGGGGCGAGACGGGTCGTGTCGTGGTGCCGGGGAAGCCGGCGGAGAGTTTGCTGATCAAGGCGGTCGGATATCTTGGCGAACGGAAGATGCCGCCGAAGCAGAAGCTGGCCGACGCGGAGATCGACAAGCTCACGCGTTGGGTCGCGCTGGGAGCGCCGTGGCCAGAGTCAGCGACAACTCCGAAAGACAAGGGTGATGAGGCCGGGCAAAGCGGATACTCGGTGACTCCGAAACAGCGGAGTTGGTGGGCGTTTCAGCCGGCGAAGGTGACGCAACCGCCGTCGGTGAGGAACGACCAGTGGCCGCGCGGTGAGATCGATCATTTCATTCTGGCGGAACTAGATGCTCGCGAGATGTCGCCCGCTCAGCCGGTGGATCGGCGCGTGTGGTTGCGACGAACGACGTTCGATCTGACGGGACTGCCGCTGACTCTGGAAGAGCTCGACGCCTTCGTTGTGGACAACTCGGATCAAGCGTTCGAGCGCGTTGTCGATCGGCTCCTCGGATCGCCCGCGTATGGTCAGCGCTGGGCTCGGCAGTGGCTCGATGTCGTTCGCTACGCCGACTATCACGACGGCGATCCGAAGGCTCGCAACCCGGTGTGCGAACCGCTCGAAGCGTGGCGTTACCGCGATTGGGTGGTGGAGGCTCTCAACCGCGACCTCCCCTTCGATCAATTTATCACGCATCAGATTGCCGGCGATCTGCTCGCCGCGCCCAACGGCAAGCAGCCCTACACCGACGGATTGATCGCGACGACGTTCCTCGTCAACGGGGCGTGGGATCGCGGCGATGCCGACAAAGAGAAGATGGTCAGCGACATGGTCGACGATCAAATCGACACCGTCGGAAAGGCGTTTCTCGG
This sequence comes from Candidatus Kuenenia stuttgartensis, assembly GCA_945861865.1. Classification (GTDB taxonomy): domain Bacteria; phylum Planctomycetota; class Planctomycetia; order Planctomycetales; family Planctomycetaceae; genus SXKJ01. The sequence goes on from CAMAWN010000087.1 coordinate 15,581, forward strand.
CCTGACGCTCGGATGCTCGCGATGCCACGACCACAAATTCGATCCGCTGGCGCAGTCCGATTACTACGCGCTGGCCGGCATCTTCTACAGCACGCGCATGCTCAAGGAACTGGGGACGAAGGGTGGTGAGATCACGCTGCAACGCCGACCGCTCGTGCCGCAAGAAATCGTTGAGACTCGCAACCAGCAGGTGCAGCAAATCGCGGAGGTGAATGCGAAGCTCGCCGAGTTGGACAAGCAGTCGCCCAAACCCCCGCCGGATGATCCCGCTCGGCTGGCTTTGATTGAGCGACGCGACCGGCTGCAAAAGGAACTGTCCCCCGAACCGCCAATGGCATTGGCGGTCAGCGAGGGGGGCGTCCCCGGCGGTCTGTTCCCCGCCATCCAAGACGTGCCGATTCATCTTCGCGGTAGCTACACGCGACTGGGCTTGGTCGTGCCTCGCCGAATGCCGTCGTTCTTCGCTGGCGACAAGCAGCCTTTGATTGCCAACGGGAGCGGCCGGCGCGAACTGGCGGCGTGGGTCGCGTCGAAAGAGAACCCGCTCACCGCGCGCGTGATCGTCAATCGAGTCTGGCAGTCGCATTTCGGCGAAGGGCTTGTCCGCACGCCGAACAATTTCGGTTTGCTCTCGGAACCGCCGTCGCATCCCGCGCTCCTCGACTGGCTCGCAACTCGATTTGTCGAGGACGGTTGGTCACTGAAGAAACTGCATCGCCACATCGTGCTCTCAGCGACGTACCGGCAAGCAAGTGGGAGAGGAAACGATCGGGAGAGGGAGAGACACGCGGATCCCGACAATCGTTGGCTCGGACGATTCACCGCTCGTCGCTTGGAGGCCGAAGCGATTCGCGATGCGATGCTGTCCGTCACCGGCAAGCTCGATCCGGCCAGCGGTGGACCGGCGAGCGACAATGTTTCCATCTCGCGGCGTTCGCTCTACGTGCAGACGGCACGCTGGGATCGCGGTAACTTTGCGATGTTGTTCGATGCGGCTAATCCCGACGCATCCGATGAGAAACGCAACGTCAGCACGGTGGCTCCGCAGTCGCTGTTCTTGCTCAACAACAACTTCACGCTCGACCAAGCCCGGCACTTGGCGGAGCGGCTCATTCGTGATGTGCCGAATGATACGCCAAACGTCGAGACCACGCGGATTCAACACGCCTACCGCTTGCTCTTCAGCCGTTCGCCCAGTGAAGAAGAGATCGGTATCGCTCGACAACTTGTGGGACAGGCGAGCGCAGACGCTGGTTGGAGCGACCTCGCGCATGTGTTGCTATGCAGTAACGAGTTCATCTACATCGACTGAATCAGCCGCCGGGCGCTAGCCCCGGTTCGCGTCACACAAACCGGGCTAGCGCCCAGCGGTTCATGAGGCCACAACCATGACGCATCAACCCACGCTCTCGCGGCGCGATCTGCTGGCTCGCACTGGTTGTGGATTCGGTTTGCTGGCACTCGCCGACATGCTGGCCGCGAGCGAACCCGATCGTGCTGCTCAGCCCTACGCGATCCGCGCGCCGCATCACTCGCCCAAGGCCAAGCGAATTATCTTTCTCTACATGCCCGGTGGTCCTTCGCATGTGGACTTGTTCGATCCAAAACCGCGGCTCGCTGCGGAGAACGGTCAGCCGCTGCCGTTTGAGAAGCCGAAGCTCGAACGGACCAAGACTGGCAACCTGCTCGCGTCACCCTGGAAGTTCTCCAAGCAAGGCAAATCAGGCATCGAAGTCAGCGAGCTGTTACCGCACACGGCGGCGCACATCGACGATCTGTGCGTCATCCGCTCGATGGTCGCCGACAACATCAATCACACCGGCGCGGCGCTTCAAATGTGTACCGGCGAGCAAGCCTTCTCGCGGCCGAGTCTCGGATCGTGGCTGACGTACGGACTCGGCACCGAGAATCAAAACCTCCCCGGCTTCGTCGTGGTCAGTCCGGCAGCGGTCTTTCAGGGAGCACAACTCTGGGCGTCGAGCTTCCTGCCGAGCGCCTATCAAGGGACGCTGGTCCGCGATCTGAAAAACCCGATCGCAAACCTCGGTGATCCATCGGGCTCGCTCGAACGTCAGCGGAATAAGCTCGACGCGCTCGCCCGGCTGAACGAACTCCACAAGCGCGACCGAGTCATCGACAGCCAACTCGATGCGCGGATCGCGTCATTCGAGTTGGCGTTTCGCATGCAACGCGAAGCGCCCGAGGCGTTCGACATCTCACGCGAGAGCGAGGCGACTCAGAAGCTGTACGGCACCGACCAGCCGGGGACAGTACTCTTCGGGAAGCAATGCCTGCTCGCACGGCGTCTGGTTGAACGGGGCGTGCGGTTCGTACAACTCTTCGATGCGCCGCAGAACAACGCCTGGGATCATCACGGCGGCCTGCGCGAGAATCTTCCCAAGCGCTGCCAAGCGGTTGACCAGCCGATCGCCGCGCTGCTGACCGATTTGAAATCACGCGGCCTGCTCGAGGACACACTGGTACTGTGGGGTGGCGAGTTCGGTCGCACTCCCACCGCCGAAGGGAACAACGGCCGCGAGCATCATCCCTTCGGCTTCACGATGTGGCTGGCTGGCGGCGGCATTCGCGGCGGCATGGTCCACGGAGCAACCGACGAATACGGTTGGCACTCGGTGCAAGACAAGGTTCACGTCCACGACCTGCATGCCACGATCCTGCATCAGATGGGATTCGACCACGAACGTCTGACCTATCGCCACGGCGGCCGTGATTACAGACTCACCGACGTGCATGGCCAAGTTGTGAAGGAGATTCTGTCGTGACCCATTTTCTCCCGACCGATCCCCTCTCTTGGGATCGAGGTGTCGGCACGTTTCTCAGGAACACTCGCATGAACTCGACTCGCCGTAAAATTCTCTCCATCGCGTTATGCCTTCTTGGCGGGACGTCCGGCTGGGCCGATGACCGCGTGCAGTTTAATCGCGACATCCGGCCGATTCTCGCCGAGCATTGCACGCTCTGTCACGGTGCGGATGCGGCCGGTCGCAAGAGCGGCTTGCGGTTGGATCGGCGTGACGACGCTCTGAAAGGGGGCGAGTCGGGGACGGCGGCGATTGTTCCTGGCCAGCCGGAAAAGAGTGAATTGATCCGTCGCATCACATCGACCGACGCCGACGTCATGATGCCGCCGCCGCGCCACAAGAAGGCGCTGTCGGCAAAACAAATCGACATGTTGTCGCGATGGATCAAAGAGGGAGCCAACTACGAATCGCATTGGTCGTTCACAGCGCCGCTCAAGGCGAAGTTGCCGGACGTGGGAGCGACTCATCCGGTCGATGCCCTCGTGGTGTCTCGATTGAAAGAGCGGAATCTGTCTCTGTCGCCGACTGCAACGTCGGCGGCGCTGTGCCGTCGTTTGTCTCTCGATCTGATCGGCTTGCCTCCCTCACCCGATGAGCTGGCGGCCTTCGAACAGCGGGGGTTCGAGGCCACAGTGGAGTCTCTGCTGAAGAGCGAACGGTTTGGAGAAAAGTGGGCGCGGCACTGGCTCGACGTCGCGCGGTATTCCGACACCAACGGTTATGAAAAAGACTTGCCGCGGGAACAGTGGATGTGGCGCGACTGGGTGGTGGATGCGCTCAATCGCGACCTGCCCTACGATCGGTTCCTCATCGAGCAATTGGCGGGCGACTTGCTGCCGGGAGCGACTCAGCAGCAGATGATCGCCACGGGATTCCTGCGCAACAGCATGATCAACGAGGAAGGAGCCATCATCCCCGAGCAGTTCCGCATGGTGGAAATGTTCGATCGCATGGACTGCCTCGGCAAGGCGGTGCTGGGCCTGACGACGCAATGTGCTCAGTGTCACACGCACAAGTTCGATCCGCTGACGCACGACGAATACTACGGCCTGTTCGCGTTCCTGAATTCGTCCTACGAAGCGCAGTCGTGGGTGTATTCGCCGGAGCAACAACAGCAGATCGTCGAGATTCACGGAAAGATTCGCGACGCCGAGCAGCGACTGCGTGCCGCGCGACCGCAGTGGGAACAGGAATTCGCGGCTTGGGAGCGAACGCTTCTGCAGCGGCCGATCGTCTGGGAACCGCTGATCGCAACGGAACTGGGGACCATCAGCGGCCTGAATCATCCGACGCAGGAAGCCGATCAATCGTTGCTGATGAAGGGCCATACGAGCAGCGACGTGTTCCTGATCTCGGCACCTGCACTGAACGGCGTGACGGGATTGCGTCTGGAAGCGATCAATCATCGTGACTTGCCGCACAACGGGCCGGGACGCAGCCGCCTGGGGACGTGGGCTATCAACGAAGTGGAAGCGTTTGTCAAAAAGACGGGGGGCAAAGACTGGGAAAAGGTGAAGCTCGTGAATGCCACGGCCGACTTTTCTCAGCCCGAAACAAAACTGGCCGACGGCAAGAAATCCAGCGGCCCCGTCGCGTATCTGATCGACGGCACGGACGACACCACCTGGACCGCCGATCGAGGCATCGGCCGACGCAATCAACCGTCCGTCGCGGTGCTCCAGTTTGAGAAACTGCTCGATGTCCCAGAGGGAACGGAATTGAAAATTGCCTGGCGGATGACCGACATGCTCGGCTGCTGCCGATTCAGCATCACAAGGCAGCCTGCGCCTGCGGCACCGCCCGTCAGTCACGCCGCGATGTTGGCGCTACGGACTCCGGCCGCAGCGCGGACCTCCGAACAAAGCGCTGCTCTGTTCGCTGCCTGGCGGACGAGCATCGCCGAAGCGAAGCCGATCAATGATGAGATCGACGCCTTCTGGAATTCTTTTCCACAAGCGGCCACGTCGATCCTGCACATGGCCGAACAGGAACCAACCCACCGCCGCAACACACAGGTTTTGGATCGTGGCAACTGGGACCAGCCCATGCGTGTCGTTCAGCCGCATACTCCGGCCGCGTTTCATCCGTTCCCGGACGATGCGCCGCGCGATCGGCTGGGGTTTGCTCGTTGGCTGACCGATCCCCGGTCTCCGCTGACGGCGCGCGTCGCCGTGAATCGCGTCTGGCAGTCGCTCTTCGGCGCGGGGCTGGTCGAGACTCCCGAAGATTTCGGCACGCGAGCGCCGGTTCCGGAATATCGCGAACTGCTCGACTGGCTGGCCGTCGATTTCATGGAGCACGGCTGGAGCCAGAAGCATTTGATTCGGACGATCGTCACCAGCGCCACGTATCGACAGTCGTCCGAAGCATCCGCGGCGCTGCGCGAACGCGATCCTCGCAATGTTTGGCTGGCGCGCGGCCCGCGCTTCCGAGCCGATGCGGAGGTCGTGCGAGACATTGCTCTCAGCGTGTCGGGACTGATGACTCACAAGCTGGGCGGGCCGAGCGTCATTCCGCCGGTGCCGCAAAACGTGCTGGACTACAACTTCACCTACCCCGGTTACTGGAAACCGGCGGAAGGGCCGGAGCGATACCGTCGCACGCTGTATGGATTTCGCAAACGCTCGATGCCCGATCCGGTGATGTCGAACTTCGATGCCCCGAACGGTGATTTCGCTTGTGCTCGCCGCGTGCTCTCCAACACTCCGCTCGCGGCACTGACGAGTTTGAATGAGCCGATCTTCGTAGAAGCCGCCCGCGCCCTCGCGTTGCGAGTGCTGCGCGAAGGAGGAAAAGACGATGCGCGCCGAGCCGACTACGCATTTTTCTTATGCACCTCGCGACAGCCGACAGCCAAGGAACGCGACTCCATTCTGGACTTGTTGAAATCGCGCCGACAACGTCTGGCCGAGGGCTGGCTGAACCCGCGCGAGATCGCGACTGGCGATCCGGCACTGCTTCCCGCACTGCCGACCGACACGACTCCACAAGACGCCGCCGCCTGGACGCTGACCGCTCGCGTGCTGCTGAATCTCGACGAGACCATCTCCAAGAAATGAGGGCGACCATGAACATGACTCAACAATTGCAACAGGCCCGGGCGCAAGATCTCAACCGTCGTTGGTTTCTGCGCGACTGCGGCGTTGGGCTGGCCGGTATCGCCGCTGGTTCGCTGCTGGCTGCCGATGCGAAATTGTCGGCAGCCGAGAATCCGCTGGTACCGCGACAGCCGCACTTTCCGGCGAAGGCCAAGCGGGTCATCTATATTTTTCAAGCCGGCGCTCCCAGCCATTTGGAACTGTTCGACAACAAGCCTGAACTCACCAAGCACAACGGACAGCTTCCTCCCGCCGAACTGCTGAAGGGTTATCGAGCGGCGTTCATCAATCCCAACTCGGCGTTGCTCGGCCCAAAGTTCAAGTTCGCGCGACACGGGCAATGCGGCCTGGAATTGAGCGAAGTCCTGCCGCACACCGCGAAGATTGCCGACGACATTTGCCTGATCCGCACGATGCAGACGGAAGCGGTCAATCACGCGCCCGCGCAGATCATGATGAATTCCGGTTCGCAGCAATTCGGACGTCCCAGCTTCGGCTCGTGGACCACGTACGGGCTGGGAAGCGAATCGGCCGACCTGCCCGGCTTTGTGGTACTGACCAGCGCGAAGGGGACCAGCGGCGGGGCCAGCAATTACGGCTGTGGCTTCCTGCCGACGATGTACGGTGGCACGCCGTTTCGCAGTGCTGGCGATCCGGTGCTGTATCTGTCAAATCCCAAAGGCATCGACTCGGAAACGCAACGCGCCTCGCTGGACGCTTTGAATCGGCTGAACGACCTGTCGCTGCAATCGACATCCGATCCGGAAATCGCGGCGCGCATTCAAAGCTATGAAATGGCGTATCGCCTGCAGACCAGCGCCCCGGAACTCATGGACCTCGGCCAAGAGTCCCAAGCGACGCTCGACAAGTACGGAATCAAGACTCCCAAGGATCCGAGCTTTGCCCGCAACTGCCTGCTGGCCCGACGGCTCGTCGAACGCGGAGTTCGCTTTGTCCAATTGTTTCATGAAGCCTGGGATCAGCACGGCAACTTGACGGCCGGTGTGAAGCAAAACGCTCTCGACACCGATCAGGCCAGCGCCGCGCTCGTGACCGATCTCAAGGAACGCGGGCTGTTGCAGGACACGATCGTCATCTGGGGTGGCGAGTTCGGCCGCACGCCGATGGTGCAAGGAGGCAACGACGGCCGCGACCACCACAATCGCTGTTTCAGTCTGTGGCTGGCCGGCGGAGGACTGAAGGCTGGGCATGTGCATGGCCAGACGGATGAACTCGGCTTCAACGTCGCCACCGATCCAGTCCACGTCCACGACCTGCATGCCACGTTGCTGCACCTGTTGGGCTTCGACCACACACGACTCACGTTCCGCTTCCAGGGCCGTGACTACCGCCTGACCGACGTGCATGGCCAAGTTGTGAAGCAGATTCTGTCGTGATCGTTCCGTCCGCTCGACGAAGGCCGCGGGGCTGGCTACCTGAGCTTGACTCGCGTTGACGATCGGCGTGTCGGCATCGTCTACGAAGGCAGCCAATCGCACCTGGTGTTCGAGAAGTTGTTGCTGGATGAACTCTTGAAACGCTGAGGCCGCACAATTCCGCATCACGCAGAGTGCTTGATCGAGTGGTGCGAGGGTCATACCAGAGGTGTGCAGCGACGAGCGAGCGTGTTGTGAGCAAGAAGCGCTTCGAGGGAATCTGGCTTTGATCTTTCCCGCGGTTGATGTCAGCGGGAAATGGAATCTGGACCGAATGGTACTGCCGATTGCATGCCGGCTGTCTGCGAGTGGCGGCGATCAAAGTTGAAGAAAACAACCTTTGCGGGATTCCCCTCGGTCACAGCAACTCGCGGATGACTTCGCCTTTGGCCAGGAGTGGAACGGCTCGGCCGGCGGGGGTCAGCGGAGTTTGGTGGGGGTCGATGCCCAAGTGGTCATACATGGTCGCGACGACGTCGTACGGCCATAGCGGGCGGTCTTTGGGGACTTCGCCTTTGGCATTCGACGAGCCGATGACCTGGCCGTGATGATAATTTCCGCCCGCCAGCATCACGCTTTGCACGTCGCCCCAATGGTCTCTGCCGGCGTTGGCGTTGATCTTGGGAGTGCGACCGAATTCGCCCCACACGACCACGAGCACGTTGCGGTTCATCCCGCGCTCGTGCAGGTCTTCGATCAGCGTGGTGACGGCCTGGT
>CAMAWN010000088.1 GCA_945861865.1 Candidatus Kuenenia stuttgartensis
CGGACGGGGCGGCCGAAGAGTTTTAAGAAGTCGTGTTTGACTTGGCTGTCCCAAAGCTGGATGGCTCGCGAGCCGTCGGGAACGCCGGCGAATTTCTCCGACGTGCCGGTTGCTTGGCAGACGGCATCGAAGAGGACTTCGGCGTCGAGCCGCTTGAGCAACGCTCGCGAGTAGTTCTGTTCGTCGCGTTCGTTCGTGACGTTGGGACGCGCGGATCGTTGATACGCTCGCGAGGCGGTGATCGTGCGGATGAGTTGATGGACGTCAAAGCCAGACTCGATGAACTTCGCGGCCAGGGCGTCGAGTAGTTCCGGATTCGTGGGCGGGTTCGTGAGCCGCACGTCATCGACCGGTTCGACCAAGCCTCTGCCGAGGAATTGTGCCCACGCGCGATTCACAATGTTGCGAGCGAAGAAGGAATTCTTTGGCGACGTCATCCACTCGGCGAGCAGCTTGCGGCGGTCGCCTTCGGGAGATTTCTCCGGCGCCGGTTCGCCCAGCGCGTGAGCGAAAACGGTCTCGCCGGTTCGCGAATGTTTCGTGGGACCGGAGTCGCGGGTGAGCAGCATCTCACCCTGCGGAGTCGGCTTGAATGTGATCTGTGTGAAGAACGCTTCCATGCCGAAGTAGTCGGTTTGGCTCCAGCGGTCGAACGGGTGATGGTGACACTTCGCGCATTCGATGCGTGTGCCAAGCAGCACTTGCGAGATCGTCGCGGCTTGTTCGCCCGGTTGTTTGACTGCCTTGAAGACGTAACCAGCCGGCTGGTCTCGCAAGAGTCCTTCGGCCGTCAGCAGTTCGCGAGCGAATTTGTCGAACGGCTTGTTTGTGGCGAAGCTGTCACGCATCCAGCGGTAGTAGGCGTGTGCTCCGGCATGCCCCAGTGTCGGACGTTCGACACGCAGCAGGTCGGACCATTTCAGCGCCCAGTAGTCGGCGTATTCCGGCCGCTTGAGCAGTTCGTCGATCAAGCGTGCTCGGCGTCCGGGCTGTTTGTCATCGAGGAATTTACGAACTTCGTCGGGCTTGGGAAGAGTGCCGATGACATCGAGGAATGCTCGGCGGAGGAAGTCTTCGTCGGAGCAAAGCTCGCTGGGTTGGATGTTGAGCTTCACGAGTTTGGCTTCGACGAGCGGGTCGATGAAGTTTGTCGTTGCACCCGACCCCTCACTCCCTGATCCCGATGAGGCTGGCGGAGTCGAGTCTGTCGGGCGCGGGATCAGCACTCGGAAGACATCGACCGCGCCAAGATAATTCGCCATGACGGCCACATCACCAGGAGTTTCATGAGTCGTGACGAGTCCGTGCTCATCGACCGACGCGAGGCCATCGTTGTTCGATTGGAACTTGGCGTGCCGAGTGACCTCTTCCTCAAAACCGTTGTCGAATTTGGCGACGACTTTCAGTGGCTGAGTCGTCTTGAGTCTCATCACCTGCTCGCGCGGCGTGACGGTGATCGAGGTCACGCGCGGGGCGGTCGGCTCGCCAAACGGCAATCCGTTCGCGATCCAGTCACGAAGAACTCGATACTCGTCGGAGTCCTTGCGGATGCGAACTCCGCCTCCGTGAGGGACGTCTCCGCAGGATTTTTGTAGCAGCAGACTTTTTTCGGGAGCGTTCGGGTTCGTGCGTCGGCCGCGACTCTCGATCGTCAACGCGATGTGATCGGCGTTGGGGTCGAAGCCGAAGATCGACAGCTTGAAGCCGTTCTGGCCTTCCGCTTTGCCGTGGCATCCCGACGAGTTGCAGCCGAAGCGCGACAGGATCGAGACAACGTCGGTCTCAAAATGGAACGGCCGGGACTTCGCCGCGTCGGCCGCGAAACCGTTCGTCAGCGGCGCGCTCAGAACAAAGACGCCGATCAGCCACGACCGTAGGCCGCAACCAACGAGCACTCGGTGGGTGCTTCGCAAGGGCGAGTTCATGGGCGGGAAAGTTCGGTGGGAGGTTGGAAGGCAAATCCGGGAGGGGTCTCGCCGGACACATCAAACCGGCCAGATACTAACGCATCGTCCAGCGGTGGGACAATTCTGTGTTGGAAATCCGGCCTCGTGGCCTCGGTTTTCACAATTCTCGCCGGCACTACAATCCGTGCGTCCGTGCTAATCGTCGAAGTTGGTCGGCCTTTTCTGGGCCGATCCGATCGAAGCAGGGTCTCGTTTCATCGCCCGGCGAGCCACACCACGAGTCAGAGATTGAGGACGCTCATGACGGAATCTCGTTCGCTGCGTGGCCGAGCGGCACTCGTGACGGGGGCCGGTGTCGGAATTGGTCGCGCGATTGCCGAGTCGCTTGCGGCCGCCGGCGCGTTTGTCGGAGTGCATTGTCATCGCAGTCTCGACGGTGCGAATGAAACGCTGGCGGCGATCAGGCAACTTGGCGGAGACGGGATCGTCTTGCCGGCGGATTTGAGTCGCGATGACGAGGCGATTCGATTGGTGGATCGGTTCGTTGAGGCGGCGGGACGACTCGACATCTTGGTCAACAACGCGGGGAGTCCGATTGAACGGCGGAAAATCGAAGACTGTCCGCTCGAATTGTGGCGGCAAATTCTCGACACGAATCTAACCAGTGCATTCGTCGTCACTCAGCGAGCGGTCCCGCATTTGAAGCGGAGCGGTCACGGCGCGATCGTCAACAACTTGTCGCTGTCGGTGCAAACCGGCGGAGCCAACGGAGCCGGACCGTACGCGGTCGCGAAGGGCGGACTGCAAGTGCTGACGCGGACGCTGGCTCGCGAACTGGCTCCCGACGTGCGTGTCAACGCGATCATGCCGGGAGTCATCGAGACTCGGCATCACGAAGTCTTCACGACTCCCGAACGAATGGAGCAGTACCGCCGCGAAACACCGCTCGGCCGCAACGGCACCGCCGCCGAGGTCGCTTCGGTCGTGCGATTTCTGGTCAGCGATGAAGCTCGCTTCGTCACCGGCGCGCTCATCGACATCAACGGCGGCAGGTTCCTGAGATAGCGGTGACGGCTACGTTTGCTCATCCCGCTGGCACAGGCAGTCCCGCTTGTTTGAGAAACAGCTTCATGTCTTCCCAAACGTCTTTCTTCGCAGCCGGATTGCGAAGCAAATACGAGGGATGATACGTGCAGAGCACGGTCGCTCGGCCGTGTTGGAAGGTGCGGCCGCGAAGTCGCCCGATACTTTCTTCGGTGCCCATCAGGTTTTGAGCGGCGGTCGCGCCCCAGCAGACGATGAAGTCGGGGTCGATGACGGCGATCTGTCCGTCGAGGTATTCGCGGCAGTTCGCCGCCTCTTCGGGAAGTGGTTTGCGGTTGCCGGGGGGACGACAACGCAGAATGTTGCAGATGTAGACCTCCTCGCGCGTCAGTCCGCAAGCCGCGATGATCTTGTTGAGCAACTGACCGGCCGCGCCAACAAACGGCTCGCCCTGAGCATCTTCGTCCGCACCGGGAGCTTCGCCGATGAAGAGAAACCGAGCCTCCGGATTGCCGACGCCAAAGACCGTTTGTGTCCGCGCACTTGCCAGTTCTTGGCAGCGTGTGCAAGCGGTGACTCGCTGCCGCAATTGATTCAGCCGCCACTCGCGATCATCGCGCGACCCGGCCGCATGCGGACTGAGAGGCAACGGCTCGGACACGACCGGCAAAGCGTGAGTCGTCGAAGCCGTCGCAGCGGTGGTCGGTCGCGAAGTGATTCGAGTCGCTGGCGGTGAAGTCGTGCGCGAGACCGAATTGCTGTTGGGCGGAGTTCGCGTCGTGGCCGGCTTCACCGAAGCGGACGCGGGGCTGGCGGCAGAGCGTTTGCGTGGCGGCATTGGGAGATGACTCAAACCTGCGCGCCGCCAGCCTTCCAACTCTTGTCGCAGCGCGCGGTCGATCGCGAATGAAGAATCTTCGGTCATCGGAAATCTCAGACCGGATCAAAAAGATTGACAAGCACAAAAGTCGGCGAGCGGAGGTTAGGCACTCTCCGCTCGCCGATGAATTGCCAGCAGGATGATGTCGTCTACTCGACGATTTCAACCAGTTCCAAGTCGAAGATCAAAACGGCATACGGCCCAATCGTGGGGGGCGAACCGCGTTCTCCGTAGGCCAACTCGGACGGCAGGTAGACCGTCCATTTGTCGCCCGGCTTCATCTTCACGAGCGATTCTTTGAAGCCTTTGATGACGCCGTTGAGCGGGAACTCGGCGGGCTTGTCACGCTTGGTTGGGGCGTCGCCCGTGTAAGAACCATCGAAGACATTCCCGTCAATCAACATGCCTTTGTAGTGAACCTTCACCGTGTCCGTCGCTTTCGGAGAGGCTCCCTTGCCAGACACCAGCACCTTGTACTGGACACCGCTTGGCAACGTCTTGATGCCCTCTTTTTCTTTGTTGGCGGCGAGGAAGTCTTCGCCCACCTTCACCATCGCGCTTCGACGAAACGGTTCGTAGGCTTCGAAAGCCTTTTTGATTTCCTCATCGGTGAATTCAGATTCCTTCCCTTGCAGCGCGTCTTCAAGCCCCTTGATGACCCGTTTCGGATCGACATCGACCCCTTTCTGCTTACTCCGCCCGACCTGCAATCCCAACGCGTAACTGATTTTGTCGAGCAGCTCTTTCTTGTTGACCGGCTTCTTGCCCAGCGCATTCGGGTCGGCTTCCAATTCCAGGCCCGCATCATCGGTCGCCTTCTTGGCCTTTGGTTGAGCCTTCGTTTTCGGTTTTTCGTCATCCTGAGCGACAGCGAATCCCACCACGGCCACCAAACTCAGCATCACCAACCATTGCCGCATGATTGCACCTTTTCTGTTGAGGGAGAAATTGAAAGATCCTGTTGAAGGAAAAATCGAAACGGCGGGAGTCTAACAGCCGGCGAGCGAATCACCCAACCCTTTGGACGTGATTCGAGGCAGACCAAGAACTGTTTTAGACACCGTATCATGCTGCTTCCGTTCGAGGAGGTCTGACAGAATAATCCACGGAAAACGGCTTTTGCAGAATCTGAAATGAAATCTGTGATGGTGATCAGATCCATTCTGAGTTGCGGCGCTAGCCTCCAGATATAGACTTCCCACTCGATGATTCTCAGCCAACTGACGACGGAGGCGATCATGCGCTGGCACTGCACTCGGCTGACGGTTTTGGCGGTCTTGATTCTGATCGTGAGCAGCTCGCTCGCGGATGCCGCGGAACGAGCGTTGTGGACGACGTCGAAGGTGGTCGGCTCGCCGGAACCGCCGGACCCGTATCGCTTGGAGTTGGCGTATCCGAAACTGAAATTGTTCGAGCCGTTGTCGGCGGCGGTCGTGCCGGGATCGAAGCGGCTGATGGTGGCCGAACGGCCGGGGAAGATTTGGGTATTCGATGCGTTGAGCAAAGAACCGAAGCCGGAGTTAATCATTGATCTCAAGCGAACCGTGTATGGTGTCGCCGTACATCCGCAGTTCAGTTCCGTAAAAAACAATTATGTCTATGTCACGAGCGTCGCTGATCCGGCCAATCCTGCGCCGACGGGCAGCCGGCTCTCACGATTGACGGTGGACTGGAATAAGGGCGGAGGAAAGGCGGATCCCAAATCGGAGTTGACGATTCTCGAATGGCCGTCGGGCGGCCACAACGGCGGATGCGTGCGGTTCGGATTGGACGGCATGCTGTATCTCGTGACGGGCGACGGCAGCGGCATCGCGGATTCACTTCAGACCGGACAAGACCTGCGCGACTTGCTGGGTGCGATCTTGCGATTGGACGTCGATCATCCCAGCGCCGGGCTGGCCTACGGAATCCCCAAAGACAATCCGTTCGTCGGCGATGCGAAAGCTCGCGGAGAGATTTGGTCGTTTGGGCATCGGCAAGTTTGGAAGTTTTCCTTCGACGCACCGACCGGTCAGATGTGGGCTGGCGAAGTCGGACAAGACTTGTGGGAAATGGTCTACCTCATCCAACGCGGTGGCAACTACGGCTGGAGCGTTCGCGAAGGGACGCATCCGTTCCGACCAGAGCGGCCGAAAGGTCCGGGCGAATTCGTCGCGCCGCTCGTTGAACATTCGCATTCTGATTTTCGTTCGATCACCGGCGGCTGGGTGTATCACGGTAAGCGTCTGCCAGAGTTAGAGGGCGCGTACATCTACGGCGACTACGACACCGGCAAAGTCTGGATGCTGCGGTACGACGACAAGGCCAAGAAAGTCACAGAACATCGCGAGTTGTGCGACACGCAAGTTCGCATCGTCGAAATCATCACCGACGCGGACGGCGAGATTCTGTTCGTCGACTTTGCCGGCGGCGGACTGCATCGGCTCGTTCCGGTTCCGCCGACCACACAGCCGAAGTCTCCGTTCCCGCGCAAGCTCAGCGAGACCGGACTGTTCGCCAGCGTCAAGAACTACAAGCCCGCGACCGGAGTGATTCCGTATGACGTGATCGCTCCGCTGTGGTCTGATGGGGCGCTCAAAGATCGGTTCATGGCTGTTCCAGGCGACGGCAAGATCGAATTCGACTCGGTCATCTATCCGGCCCCCGCGCCCGGTTCATTGCCCGGCTGGCGGTTTCCCGACGGCACGGTGTTTGTGAAAACATTCTCGCTGGAGACCGAGGCAGGCAATCCGAAAAGCCAGCGGCGGTTGGAGACTCGGCTGCTGCATCACATCAAGATGCCCGGCAACGACGACGAGTACGGTGCTCAAGTCTGGAACGGCTACACCTACGTCTGGAACGATGAGCAAACCGATGCCGAATTGCTCGACGCGAAGGGTTTAGATCGCGTCTTCAAGATCAAGGACAAGTCCGCTCCAAATGGCGTTCGCGAACAGAAATGGCACTTCCCCAGCCGAGCCGAATGCACACTCTGTCACACGATGGCCGCGAAGTATGTGCTTGGCGCAACGACGGCTCAAATGAATCGAGACTTTGATTTCGGTGACGGCAAGCGGAAGAACCAGTTGAAGCACCTCGATGAACTTGGCTACTTCACAAAGCCGCTGCCGTCCGAGCCGGAAATCGTGCTGCCGCGGCTCGTCGATTACCACGACACTCACCAAACGCTGAACGCCCGCGCGCGGTCGTATTTGCACGCGAACTGCTCGCACTGCCACCGCAAGTGGGGTGGCGGCAACGCGGAGTTCATCCTGCTCGCGTCACTGCCGCTCGCGGAAACCGGCACGGTCGGCGTGCGGCCGGGACAAGGCTTGTTCGAACTGACCGATCCGAAAGTCCTCGTCCCCGGTGATCCAGCGCGGTCGATGGTTTTGCACCGCATGAAAAAGACCGGCCTCGGCCGCATGCCGCACATCGCGTCGAACATCGTCGATGCCGAGGCTGTCGAACTCATCGAACGCTGGATTCGCGAACTGCGTTGACCCGACACAGCGGGAGCCGGCATGGCTGTGGAATCCATTTACGATCCCACGTTCGTGAAAAATCTCTTCAACGAGATGGCTCGAACGTATGGAGTTGTGAATCTGATTTCGTCGTTCGGATTTGCCGCGCTCTGGCGGAAACAATGTGCGCGGATCATCACAATTCCTTGCGACTCGCGAGTGCTGGATCTCATGACCGGGATGGGTGAATTGTGTGCCGTGCTCTCTCCATCGTTAGGGAAGCAGGGACGAATTATCGGCGTTGATCTGTCGTCGGAAATGTGCGCTCGTGCCCGGCAACAACTCGTGCGACACCGTTGTACCGTCGAGATTCTCGAAGCGGATGCTCTCGCGAGTTCGCTGGCTAGCGAATCCGCTGATGTCATCGTGTCCTCGTTCGGACTCAAGACATTTTCGCCCGATCAGATCAATCGACTTGCGGAGGAAGTCGCTCGTCTACTGAAGCCTGGTGGAGTTTTTTCTTTTTTGGAAATCTCCGTACCGCCCAACCGATTCCTTCGCTGGCCGTACCTCAACTACATCCGACATGTGATTCCAACCATTGGCCGCGTCTTCTTGGGCAATCCCGAGAATTACCGAATGCTCGGCATCTACACAGAGCGATTCGGCCACTGCGGTGGTGCTGCACGTGCATTGGAGCAGGCTGGTTTGCACGTTCAACAGGATTCGTATTTCTTCGGCTGCGCGACGGGCGTGTCCGGTCGCAAACCAGCATGACCAACGCTCACGCCTGATCCTTGAACGCGATTTGCAGTTCGACGTTTTCTTTGGGCAGCACTTTTCCGCCAACTTCGATGTGCGGGTAGATCAGGAAATTCAGCGGCTGGCTGGTGGATTTCGGGACCAGCGAGATGTCGCGTCCGACGGAAAACGTGACGCGATCCGGAGTCAGGCCGCCGAAAAAGTAGTCCTTCATCAGCGGGTTCTTGTCGGCTTCCGAGATATCGACCGGCACCCAACCCCGCTCGTCCGCGTAGAACCACGCCCAGCAGTGATAGCCGGCGATCGGGCCTTCCGGCTTGTCGGTCGGGATTGAGAAACCAATCTCGAAGCGCGCGGGCAACCCCTGTGATCGAGCCAGCGAGATGAACAAGCTGTGGAAGTCAGTGCAGTTGCCGTAGCGGCTGTCGCAGACCCAATTCGTGTCGCCGTGTCCCCAGCCGGTCCCCTCTTTTTTGTACGCGACGTGATTGTCAACGATGTCGTACAGTTGCCGCGCGCAGGCGAATTTGTCCTGCACCAACTCGATCATGTCGAGCAGTTTGAGCGGCTTGCCAGTCGTCGGGACCATCGCGTCAGCGCGCAGAAAGAACTGACGTTTCGAGTCATCCAACTTCTCAGCGGTCGGAGCGACGGCTCGTGACGAGCCGCGAAGCACTTCGCGACGAGTGATCTCGTAGGGGACATCGACGCTGAACTCGCCGCTCTCAGGGATCTTGGTCTCGAAGAAGAGGATGCGATTCCCAAATTGCTCGTCGATGTTTTCGGAGATCTTGCTGGGAGCGATCACGTCCAACCGTTTGACGCTTTGCTCATCGCTGGAGGCCGCCGACGGCAGCCACACACGGACGACGGAGTTCGCAGCGTTCTCGGCGGGCTTCAGGTTTTTGACTTTGAAGCGGTAATGAAACGTGAAGCTCCGCGACTTGAGCGGCGATGCGGAGTTCGGCGTCTCGTCATTCTTCGAAATCGTCGCCACCGATTCTTCGTTGGCCTCGGTCACCGCAGGACCGGCCGTGGAAACTTTCATCGGCGGTTCAGCGTTACCGCCGCAACCCAAAACAAAACTAGTGCAGACCAAACTGGTCACCAAAGAGAAAGTCTTCATGAGGTCCGCATCTCCAGATTCCTTGTGTTGAAGTTCCAGGTGGCCCCTCTGGCCGACGCCGCAGAAGTCTAACGGCAAGAATTTGAACCTTTCCATGAACACGACCAACGAACCGAACGCTCCTGTTCATCGATCCGCTCGAATGCACCCAAACCGGTCAGGCGATCTCAAACGGAAACGGAATGACTTGTCGAACCGAATCGTATCCGAGGCTGAGCATCAGCAGCCGGTCAAATCCCATCGCGACGCCGGAACAGGCCGGCAATCCGCTTTCCATCGCGGCCAGCAAGCGGACGGGTTCCGGGATGTGCTTCTCACGGGCATTCGCGTCGTGATGGATGCGCGTTCGCAGCGCGGCGGCGTCCGTGAGTTCGTGATAGCCGTTGCAGAGTTCGATGCCGTGAACGTACAGCTCGAAGCGTTCCGCCACGGCGGTCTGTCCTTCGCCGCGCACGCGAGCCAGTGCGGCTTGCGAGGCGGGATAATCGAAGACGAACGTCGGCCGATCATGACCGAGATGCGGTTCGACACGCTCCGCCAGCAAGAGATTCAGCCAGCCGTCGCGATCGTCAGGCAACAGGCTTTCGGGAGCGCTGACTCCGAGTCGTCGCGCCAGTGCCACGATTTCAGGAGTCGGCCGCGCGAGAACGTTCGAGCCGGCATGACGCTCGAACGCTTGGTCGTAGGTCAGGCGTTCAAAAGATTGATGGTTGATGGTTGATGGTTGAGTGGATGTCCCGGTGAGTGTTCCAACTTCGTTCGCGAACGCCGTGACGAATTTCTCGACGAAGTTCATTTGCTCGTGGTGCGTGTCGCCGACGTGATACCACTCGAGCATCGTGAACTCGGGATTGTGCAGCCGGCCGAGTTCTCCGTGCCGAAAGACTTTGCCGAGCTGATAAATTGAATTGGCCCCGCAGGCCAGCAGCCGCTTCATGGCGAATTCAGGAGACGTTTGCAGGAACAAACACTCGCTGGCCGACCACGGCACGACGAACGGTTCGATGTTCGGGTCGATCACCCGTTCGTGGGACAGAGTTGGTGTATCGACCTCGAAGTAACCCGACTCGTCAAAAAACTGACGAGTGAACGCCAGCAGTTTGGCGCGAAGCCTCAGTACATCGAGTGTTGCGGAGGGGCAAAATTCGGCGGGCACGGCGTGAGTCCGATCTCATTCAAGATACGAGCGTGCTCGATCAGAAATATCTTTGCGGCACCAGCCCCCTTGCCAGCGGACGCACTTCACGGCTTGGTAAGCATTGAGCTTGGCTTCGGCGAAGTCGCTGCCCAGCGCGGTGACGCCGAGCACTCGGCCGCCGTCGGCAACGATGTCGTTGCCCTTGCGAACGGTCCCGGCATGAAAGACTTTCGCGTCGGGTAACTCGGCTGCCTCATCGAGTCCACGGATCGGTGCGCCTTTCTTCGGAGATGCGGGATAGCCATCGGCGGCCATCACAACGCAGACGGCGGGACGCGGATCCCATTCGGCCGGACCGAAGTCCGCCAGCTTGCCGTCGGCGGCGGCTTTCAGCAGCAGACCGAGATCGGACTTCAGCCGCATCAGCACCGGTTGCGTTTCAGGATCGCCGAAGCGGACGTTGAACTCCAACACCTTCGGGCCTTGATTCGTGACCATGATGCCGGCGTAGAGACAGCCTTTGAACGGCCGCTCTTCGACATTCATGAAGTGGACGGTCGGGACCAGCACTTTCTCGACGATCTCGTCCATCAGCGTGTTCGTGATCAGCGGAGTCGGACAGTACGCACCCATGCCGCCGGTGTTCGGGCCGGTGTCGCCATCGAAGGCACGCTTGTGGTCCTGGCAGGCTTCCAGCGTCAGGATCGTGTTGCCGTCGACGATTGCCAGGATGCTGGCCTCGTGTCCGTGCAGACATTCCTCGATCACGATCTTGTTGCCCGATGCTCCGAAGGCTTGTTCGAGCATGATCTGCTTGACCGCGTCGAGAGCCTCTTGGCGGTTCGAGCAAACGAACACACCTTTGCCCGATGCGAGACCGTCCGCCTTCACGACCAGCGGAGTTTCCTCGCGGTCTTCCAGAAACGTGACCGCGTCTTGATGCCGTGAGAACGAATGGAATTCGGCGGTCGGCACGTTCGCCTTTCGCATCAATTCCTTCGAGAAGATTTTGCTTCCTTCGAGTTCCGCCGCTTTTTTCGTCGGGCCGAAGATGCGCAGGTTCACCGCTTGAAAGGCATCGACGACGCCGGCGACGAGCGACGCTTCCGGGCCGACGACGGTCAGATCGATCCGCTCGGACTTGGCGAACTGCACGAGACGCTCGATGTCGGTCGAGCCGATGTCGACGTTTGTCGCTTCCAACGCCGTGCCGGCATTTCCCGGAGCACAATAAACTCGCGTCACCGATGGCGAGTTCTTCAGCTTCCAACACAACGCATGCTCTCGGCCCCCTTGGCCGATGACCAAAACTTTCATCACGAAACTCCCCAACCACGAAACAGTGAAGCGGGGAATGATAGCGGCCGAAAACGTAGCCACCGAGTCTGAGCGGTTCGCGAAAATTGAGCGACCGGCGAAACTGCTCGACAGGCCGCTTCCGCCTCAGTACGTTGTGCCGGCGTTCTGGCCGCGACCGAGTGACGTCCGAGGCTGCCGCGATGTTGCGATTATTGGGTTCTCAACGGCGATTGTGCGACGGGATGACGCGTCGTGATTTGCTGCACATCGGCGGGCTGGGCCTGTACGGACTGACAGCCGAGCGAGCGGCCTCGCTGGCGACCGGCGGTGAACTGCGAGGCTTCGGCAAAGCGAAACGCTGCATCATGCTGTTCCTGTTTGGAGCCGCTTCGCAACACGAGACGTTCGATCCCAAGCCCGACGCTCCGGCCGAGATTCAAGGGGAGTTGAAGGCGGTCCCGTCCGCGATCTCCGGCGTGCCGATTTGCGAGGGGTTGCCGCTGACGTCGCAGATCACCGATCGGCTGACGATCGTGCGGTCGATGACGCATCCGTTCCCGCTGCACTGCGTCGCGTATGCGTTGAGCGGCATGCCGACCTACACGACCGACATCGAAACGAAGCCGCGCGACCCGGTGCATTGGCCGTACTTCGGTTCGATCGCGGATCACTACTGGTCGCAGTCCGCGCCGAAATCGGCCGCGAGCGAATGGACTCCGCGGCACGTCGGCTTGCCGTGGGTTTTCAATTCGCAGGTCGATGATCTGGGCGTGCTCGCCGGACCGTATGCCGCGTTCTTGGGACAACAGTTCGATCCGGTCTGGGCGAAGTTCGAAGGCAAGTCGCTGCGGATCGCTCCGAAGGTCCGCCACGAACAGCCGAAGGAATATTCCGATCCGTACGCGGCAGTGGATCCCGATTGTCGTTTTGTGTTCGACGGAGCCGGCCGCTTCGCCGAGAATGTGTCGCTCGACCGCTTCAGCCTGCGGCGAGAGTTGCTCGCGCAGTTCGATGCCGCGCGGCTCACCGCCGACACGCTGGCCGAGCGGTCGTACTCGTCCAATCAAGGCCGGGCGTTGTCGTTGTTGACGTCGGCCAGCGTTCGCGAAGCGCTCGACGTCAGCCGCGAGTCGGCTCCGCTGCGCGAGCGATACGGACACACGTTGTTCGGTCAGTCGTGTCTCGCCGCGCGGCGATTGGTCGAGGCGGGGACGCAATTCGTCTCCGTCTTTTGGGACGCCTACGGAACGTACTTCAGCGGGGCTTGGGACACGCACCAAAATCACTATCCGCGCATGAAGCAGTACTTGTTGCCCGGCTTCGACGCGGCGTTCTCGGCGCTGATCCTCGATCTCGAACAACGCGGGCTGTTGGATGACACGTTGGTGCTCTGCATGAGCGAGCATGGCCGTACGCCGCAGATTGATTCGAAGCCAGTGGGAGCCGCACGGCACCATTGGTCGCAGGTGTATTCGATGGCGCTTGCCGGCGGCGGCACGCATCGCGGAGCGGTTGTCGGCCAGAGCGATCGCATTGGCGGAACCGTCGCCGACACGCCGATTTCCCCGAAGGACATCCACGCGACGACGTTTCATCTGCTTGGGATTGACCCGCACGCCGTCATTCACGACCAACAAAATCGTCCGTACCCGATTGCCGGTGACGGCCAAGTGCGACACGAATTGATCGCGTAGAAAGATCACACCGCATGGATTTGCACAACGCTCCGCTGGCCAACGAATTCTTCGAGCACGTCGCCGTTACTCCGGCAACCTCGGTCGCGTTTCTGGAAGGTCCGGCGGCTGCGGCTGACGGGACGGTCTATTTCAGCGACATCCCCAACAATCGGATCATGAAATTCGATCCGCGCAAGAATGAACGCTCGGTGTGGCGAACTCCCAGCGGCCGAACGAACGGTTTGTTGTTCGACGCGAACGGGCGGTTGCTGGCGTGCGAGGGGAACGAGTTCGGACCCAACGACGGCAACCGCCGCATCACACGCACCGACCTGAGCACCGGCAACGTCGAGGTGCTCACGGAGCGGTTCGAGGGGAAACGCTACAACTCGCCGAACGACATCGCGGCTCGCTCGAACGGTCAAATCTTCTTCACCGATCCGTGCTACGACGACCGCACGACGATGGAACTCGATCACGACTCGGTCTATCGCATCGACACGGACGGTTCGGTGCATCGCATCCTGACTCAGCCAGCGATTCAGCGGCCCAACGGCATCCACCTCAGCCCCGACGAGCAGACGCTGTACCTTGTCGATAGTTGTCCGATCCTCGGCGGCAACCGAAAAATCTGGGCGTTCGATTTGTCTGAGAAGGGTGAACCGAGCCATCAGTGCATCGTGTTCGACTTCGCTCCGGGCCGAGGCGGCGACGGCATGACGGTCGATCAGAAGGGAAACCTCTACATTGCCGGAGGCATTTCCTGTCCGCGCGGGCCACATGAATCGACCGATGTGCCCCCTGCGATTTGGATCATTCGCCCCGACGGCAAACTGCTCGGCCGTCTGCCGATCCCAGAGGACACCATCACCAACGTGACCTTCGGCGGCAACGACCTCCGCACGCTGTATGTCACGGCCGGCAAGACGCTGTACCAGTCGCGGGCTACCATTCCCGGCTGGGCCGTGCATCGCAAGACATGACCTTTGGAGCGACTGTCTTTCAGATCAAGCGTTAATGAGCGTGCCGGACCAGAGGGAATTGGATTGGAACATGTCATCGAGCGTGGTGAGAAGTTTTCTCATGGCGGCGCTGAGTGCGACGAGTTTGGGTTTACCGGAATCGCGGAGTCGTTGGTAGAAGGCTTTGAGTTGGGTCATGGCGAAACGCGCGATGACGCGGGCGCCGAGCCGATCAGTCTTGGCCTTGTTGAGTGCGTTGGCGAAGGTTCTCACACACCAAGGATTGACGATGCAGACGACAAAGGCTTGGTCCCAAACGGTTCGCGCCGGACCTCGGGCCGTCGCGAGCCTCGACAACGGGAAACAAACACAACTAATCACTTGAAACCAGTCAACAAGTGCGGTGTGTCAGCTCCGCTTTCCTCTGTGAGCAATCCAAAGCGGTGCTGACACACCGCACTCCAAGGGTGTTCCATGAAAATCAAATACGGCCAGATCGGTGTCGGACACGCACACGCCAGCAAGATGTCGGTCTATCGGCAGTCGACCGATTGGGAAGTCGTCGGAGTCGCCGAACCAGATGCTGGTCTGCGTCGGCAGGCGGAAAGCGATCCGATTTATCGCGACTTGAAGTTCATGACGAAAGAAGAATTACTCAACACACCAGGGCTGCAAGTGGTCGGCGTCGAGACGCGCGTTCGCGACGCGCTCAACACGGCCGAAGAGTGCATTGCGGCCGGCAAGCACGTTCATCTCGACAAACCGGCGGGCGAATCGCTGCCTCAATTCAAACGGCTGCTCGACGATGCGTCGCGGAAGCATCTCGTCGTGCAGATGGGCTACATGTTTCGGTACAGCCCGGCGGTGCTGATGCTTCGCGAGTTCCTCAAGAACGGCTGGCTCGGCGAAGTTTTCGAGATTCACACGCTGATGAGCAAGGTCGTGCCCAATGGCGATCGACTGAAGCTGGCGGAGTATCCCGGCGGGATCATGTTCGAACTGGCCTGCCACGTCATCGACCTGGTCATCGGAGTGCTTGGCAAACCGGATCAAATTCATTCGTTTGCTCGAAAGGTCGGTCCTCAGGAGGACAAGCACTTGGACAACATGCTGGCCGTGTTTGAGTACCCCAAGGCGATTGCCTCGGTCAAAGCCAGTTCGGTGGAAATCGACGGTGGTGACCGGCGGCACTTCGTCGTCTGCGGGACTCAGGGGACGTTTCACATTCAACCGCTCGACGCGCCGAACGTGCGATTCACGCTCCATCAACCGCGTGGCAAGTACGGCAAGGGGTATCAAGACGTCCGCTTTGGCAACTACCCGCGCTACGTCGGCGACGCGGCGGATCTCGCTAAGATTGTCCGCAACGAAAAGGCCGCCGATTATTCCTACGACCACGACTTGAACGTGCAGGAAGCGGTGTTGAAGGCGAGCGGCCAAAAGACCTCGTAGGATGGGCACTCTTGCCCGTCCGTGTTCGCGTCATCTCAGAGGGACGGCCAGGAGTGGCCATCCGACAATTGAAAGTCCTCCATGCTGAAGCACACTCTGATTCATCCAGAAATTACCGCCATCCTCGCTCGCGCCGGGCATCATTCCAAAGTATTGATCGCCGACGGCAACTATCCGGCATCCAATACCCTTGGCCCGAATGCGCAACTTGTCAGTTTGAATCTCGCTCCTGGCATCGTCACATGCACGCAGGTTCTGGAGGCGTTGCTCACCGCGTTGCCGATCGAGGCTGCAAACACGATGGGCATTCCGGCGGATGATCCGTACGCGCTGCGCGGCGATCCGCCAATCTGGGCCGAGTACCGTTCGATTCTGTCCGGTGCGGGGCTGTCGATTCCGTTGCAGCCGATTCCGAAGTGGGATTTCTACGACGCCGTCGCTTCGCGCGATCATGTGCTGACGATTCAAACCGCCGACCAACGCTTGTGGGCCAACCTCCTGTTGACCATCGGTGTGCGTCAGCCGTAGCCGATCAGCGGTCACAACTCGTCGCGGCGTTGTTGCAGCTTCTCGGCCTCTTCCGCCAGTTGCTGCGGGCCAAGCGGTTCTTCGATCGCGTACTTGCCGTCGAACCAGCGGAAGAAATCGACGCGCCGGCAACGCTCGCTGCAAAACGGCAAGAACTCCGACTGGCGAGCGGTCTCGCCGGCGATCGTCTTTTTGCAAATCGGACACTGCGGCAGCTTGATCATGGTGTGGTTCCCTTCCGGCTTCGCATCCGCTGGGACTTCAACTCCGACCTCGGCAAGCTGAGTGGCGGGACCGCGACGATCTCCGGCCGGAAATGCAGTTGATCGTGAATCGCTGCGGCGATGCGTTCGGCCAAGAGCGCGAACTGTTTCATTTCGCTTTCGGAATTCGAGAGGCCAACGGTCGTCTCGATGTCGATTCGCAGTTGCGGCATCGAACCACGAGTCACCGCTTCGAATTGGAACTCGATGACCTCCGGAAACTCGCGCAGGATTGCCTCGACCGCCGTCGGAAAGACGTTGTTGCCGCGGATGGTCAGCATGTCATCAACCCGGCCGAGGATGCCGCCCTTCAACCGCATCAGTGGCCGACCGCACGGGCATGGCTGGCGATCGAGTTCGACAATGTCGCCGGTGCGATAACGGATCATCGGCGAGCCGATACGGCCGAGGTTCGTGATGACGAGCTCGCCGCGAATGGGCACGGTTGTGTCGTTCAAATCGAACGGCTGTCCTGTCGTAGCGTCGAGAATTTCGGCGATGCACTCGGTTTCGAGGATGTGCAGTCCGCCGGGATTTTCGACGCATTCTCCGGCGAGCGGCCCGACCTCGGTCATGCCCCAATGGTCGATGACACGTGCTCCCCAACCGGCTTCGATCTTGTGCCGGATCGACGTGATACTCCCACCCGGTTCCCCGGCGACGATCAGCAGACGCACGGACTTCAGCATCTCGGCGACGGTCGAATTCCCAGGCAGCTTCGCCAAATCGGCGGCGACTTCAGCGAGCCGCAAGGCATACGTCGGGGTGCAGCAGACGACGGTCGCTTGATTCTCTTCGATGAACTTCAGCCGCGCTTCGCTCGACATGCCACCGCATGGCAGACAGAGCCAGCCCATCCGAGCCGCTCCTTCAAACGCCGCCCAGAAACCGAGGAACGGTCCAAACGAAAACGGAAATGCCAAGCGATCGTCCGCCCGAAGTCCGGCCAACTCAAAAATCTGTTCCCAGCAACCCAGCATCCACTGCCAGGACTTCGGAGTGTCGAGCCATCGCAGCGGCAGTCCCGTTGTGCCGGAGGTCTGACAGAATCGCGAATATTCTCCGACCTCAAACGTCAGGTTCGAGCCATAAGGCGGATGAGCCTTGTGGTCCTCGACGAGTTCGGCTTTCGTAGTCAACGGCAGCTTGGAAAGGTCCGCCTCCGCGAGATCGACTCCGGCCGCTTGCCACTTCAATTGCCAGAATTGATTCGACGCCGCCACCGTTCGCAGCAGTTCGCGGAGTCGATCTTGCTGCCGCGCTCGGATTGTCTCACTTTGCACTTTGCACTCTGCACTTTGCACTTTGCACTCTCACAAATCCGACGAGATCATTCTGGCAGATAGTTCAACGTGTAATACGCCTGCTTGTGAAGCAGCGGTAGACCGTCAGCCGACTTCACGCCGTCGAGATGAAGTTCGTGGACGTGGCCTTCTTGCAGGCCGTTGATCTTTAGGCGGACGCTCTTGCCGTCGGCGGCGACGTTTGCGGATTCGATCGTCGGCATCGTTTGATCGACTTCCGGGCTGCCGTAGCTGGCCTGATAGATGTAGGTGTAGGTCGAGAGCTTGTACGACTTCACGTCGCCAACCGTCGCCGCGTCCACTGGTTGAGTGAATGTCAGCTCGAAGCCGTCAGGCTTGGCTCGCATCTCGTGGATTTCAAACGGCACTTTTCCAGACCAGTCGAGGCGATCCAGCGAGTGCGGTTTCGTGCCACGCGAACCCCAGCCACGATTCGTTCCGCCGACGAACATTGAACCGTTCGGCGACATCAACATACCCAGGCTGCCGGAACCAATACCGCTGCGGAACGGGAAGCACGCCCCTTGATAGTGCCCTTGGACTTTCTCCAAAAAGACCCGCATGACCGTGCTGTCCGACTGATCGCCGACGAACAGTTGATTACCGAACGGTCCAAACTTGCCCGTCGTGTCGCAGGCAATGCCGCTGGCCGACTTGCCCATTTTGGGATACGGGAAATAACAGGCCGGCGGTTCCAGTTCGGGAATCTTCTTGGCTTCGACCATCAAGCGGCCACCGCTTTCCGGTTCCTTCGGCTTGGGGCCGAGAGCCTCTTTGGCGGCCGGTTCGTCGTACCATTTGAAGCCACCGGGATGTCCGACGAACTTGCCGGGCCGCAGATGCTTCAAGGCACAGGCTCCGTTCCACGGGCCTTGATTGTCGGTGTAGAAGACTTCGCCGGCGTGATTGAAGCCGATGCCGCCGGGCGAACGGATGCCGCTGGTCGTCGGGATCACCTTGCCGTCTGGAGTGATCCGCAGACACCAGCCGCGATACTTGCTCTCGCTGCTGAACGAGCCGGTCAAGCAGAGCACGACCCAGAGGTTCCCGTCCTTGTCGAACCGCGAACCGAACGCGTACTCGTGGTAATCGCCGCTGATGCCCCAAGCGTCGGAGACCGTCTCGATGAGGTCCGCACGCCCATCGCCATCGACGTCCTTCAGCCGAGTCACCTCCGGCCGATGCGTCGCGTACAGCCAGCCGTCGCGATACGCGATGCCCAGCACCTCGTGCAGACCGCTGGCGAACTGCGAAAACTTCGCATCCTTGCCCGTCGCCGAAAACGGCTTGTCGAGCAAATAGATATCCCCGCGCCGCGTGCTGATCGCCAGTTTGCCATCCGGCAGGAGTTCGACGCCACCTGCCTCCAGCACGATGTTGTCGGGGATGACGAACGAAGTGATCGGGTAGTAGTCGTCCTCGGTCAGCGGCTTGTCGGCCGCGAACGCGGACGAAACGGCAATGAACATCAAGCTGCAACAGGCACCAGAGATCCAACGCATTGTGAACTCCAACCAGCCTTCGAAACCGGTTCTGTTTTGAGGGACGAACAGTCAACTCACCAGACGTATTTCTGTTCGATCTTCGCCGAGCCATTCTTCAGTTCGACCGGCACGAGCAATTCAAACCGGTTGCCGGCTTGGCGGACAAAGGGTTGTTTCGAGGAACTCGAAACGATTCGCAGCTTGAGCGTGCCGTCGATCGTGAACCAACCATCGTTGGCGGGTTCGATTTTCTGAGCGGTGACGGATCGGAAGAAGAGGTTGTTGAGCGACACGGGATCTCCGGGACTGACGGACAGCGTCAGCGTGCGGTCGAGCGACAGCTCTTTGTCGTTCTTGCCGAACTTGATCGCGCGCGGGTGATCTTCGATGGCGACGCGGCCGAGCGCATATCGGAAGATCGGACGGCGAGCTTCATCGAAGCGATAGCCTTTGAACTGGTAGCCTTGATCGCGAGCCGGTTGGCTTGGCCACGCGGCACTCGCGTCGGCCAGCATCGCAAACGGCACTTCGGCCGGCAGCGGCAGCACGTTGTCGCCCAGCGGATTCTGGAAACCAGGACCGCGGCCGACCCAGTGTTTCGAGGCGTCGATGAATTGTCCCTGCCAAATCCACAGCAGCGCGAAGCGGTCGAAGTCGAACGCGAGATTCACCCCTTCGGGATATCCCACGGCGAAGCCGCGCGAAGCGGTGATGTTGCCGCCGTCCGACTTCGGGCCTTGCAGAAAGTTGCGATACAGAATTGGCTCTTTGTCCGGCGTGAGCACAATCGCCTCGCGGACGATGCCGGCGGGGATTGCCGCGCTGCTGCCATCAGCGAGGTACGCCCACACGGCTTGCATCTGCTTGGGCGGGCTGCCGTCGAGCACGTCTTTGATCGTCGCCATGCCGAATGGCCACGCGGCCGGCATGCGCGTGCCTCGGCGATAAACCTGCGGGTCGGCGAGATACCGGTAGAACCAATCCTCGCGCAGGCGGCGAGTCATCGCATTGAGGTTGACCGCTTGCACACCGGTCGCGGCGTGTTCGTTGAATGGATGGCATTTGACGCACGACAAGCCTTTGTCGCCGACCAGTTGTCGTCCTGTGGACTTCGCTTTCGAGAGCGACTCATCGAACATCGGCAAGTTCGCTGCCGTCTTGAGGTCCACTGCGGCGAACACTTTCGCTAGCGAACCGGCATGAAACTTCGGCATTCGAGCGTGCATGTAAGGCCGGTCCTTTTGTTTGGGATCGCCTTTCGTGCCGTTCTGTAAAAGATCAGTCAGCGCCTCTTCGCGCAGCTTGTCGCCGACACCGTCGAGCGCGGGCGGGATGCGGCCTTCGTCTCCCATTTCTGGAATCTGCGTTTCAAAGTACGCATTTCGAATCGTCTCGACGCCGCCGACTTGGCCGCGCTCGTGACAGGCATAGCAATTGAAGCTGAGCAGCGTGTGAGCAATCGTCTCCGCTGGATTCGGCTCAGCGGCTTTACTCAGTGCCGAGATCGCCGTGCTCACCGCCGAACGTTGCAACGGAGTCAGCCGAAAGAACGGCAAGCCGCGCTGAGCGACATCGGCCACGCAACCTCCGCTCGCAGAGAGTTTCGACAGCGGCTTCGCCTTCAACTCCGAGGCGATTTGTTTGTTGTCCTCTTTCAACTGGTGACATGACGCGCAGCCGAGCGTCGCGAACAACTGGCGGCCTTTGGTGGCCAGTGACGCATCGACGACAAACGGCTGATTGCTGCCGTCGGTTGCGACCGGCTTCGGCCTTTCGCGAGTCAGCGTGATGAACGACGCGGATCCGAGTCGTTTGAAGCCGGGGCCGGACATCTCCAGCGTGAGCGTCCATTCGCCGCCCCCTTGGAAGTAATCAACAATGATTTCGTGCGGGCCAACATCGAGCGAGACACGGCCTTCTTTTTCAGAGTGCGGATGCACGCCGCCGTTTTTGACGACCTCTTTTCCGTCGATGATCAAGCGGCTGCCGTCGTCACTGCCGAGAAAAAATTGATGCTGTCCCGGCTTCTCGATTTGCAAGTAGCCCGTGAACCTCATGCCGAAGTTGTTCTCCCGCTTCCCGACCGCCAGATCAAAACCGCTGACGGTTCCGGTGGCGACCGGCTTCATCGAGCCAAAATCCGGCACATCGTCCCAGCTACCTTCAAAGTAGGCGTAATTCATGTTCGGCGGCACCTTGTGCCCTTGAAAGAAATACGCCGCGACTTCGCGAGCTTCCTTCTCGTTCAAGTTGAGGCCCGGCATCCGGCCGCTCGGCCGCACCTGCAGCGGGTCTTGCAGGAACTTTGCGAGGCTCGGCAACGTGTACTTCGCCGCCAAGTCGCCCAGCGGGATGAACGTCTGCGTGATCGGCTTCTTCGGAGCCTCGTCGTCATCGTCGATGAGCGCTGGTGACACCTTCGGCACCGGCCCCGCCGCCTTGCGAGGCATGTGACAGGCGACGCAGCCCAGCCGATGAAAATGCTGCTCGCCCGCTTTGACCGCACTGTGCTCAGCCATCGCCTCGGTCGGTGCGCCCGTCGTCGCGAGGAAGTGCGTGAGCGCCTCGACTGCTGCGGCTCGATCAGCGTCCGGCAATCCAGCGAGCACGTCCGGCATTGTCGTCCCCGGCTTGGCTTGCTGTGGGTTCGATAGCAACGCCTTGATAAAATTCGGCCGCACGCGGGAACCGACTCCGTCCAAGATCGGAGACTGCTTCTTCGTGATCCGCTTTGCTGCCGATCCGTCGGCCTGATGGCACGCGATGCAGCCCAATTCACCCAGCAACAGTTTTCCGCCCGGGTCCAAATCCTTCGGAGCGTTGCCGCCTGCTGCGGCGAAGAACCGTTCGAATCCGGCGACGACAGGGTGATTCACCAATGGTTCAGCAAACGGTTCGCTGGTCGGCTTGAGGTCTGCGGCCAACAGCGACAGGGAGAACAACAAACACACCATCGCGCCGCTCAATGGGCGAACGACAGAACTAACTCGTGGCATGAACGCAATCCTTGTGAAGCCATTCCGTCCGCCGCTGGCGGATCAGAGAGTGGTCCGGAACGTCAGTCGACCGTGGGAAATCGCGGCGAAGTCTAATGCCCGTGGGACGGAGCCGACAGCGATTCGCGGGCACGTTGAAAACGTGCCTCACGTCATGTCATCAAGCGGAACCGCCAGCAGACAGCCGCAAAAAACATGGCCAAAAAGCTCAGCAACAACAAACAACTTTTATCGAAAGGTTCACCGCTTCACATTCCCCAAAAAAATCTTGCCACTCTCCAGGATACGAGTAGACTGCTGCTGGTGATCGACGAATGCCCTCCCCTTTCCTGAGGGGTGACAACTTCAAAACCGATAGGAGGGACGCCATGTCAGAACCACCGGGCCAGCGTGAGAGCCGTCCAAGGAAGAGCCGGCTCACTTGAGTGGAAACAAGGATCGGTCTCTCGGATATTCAGGTCTTCAACCCCGTCGGGCTTCATGGCCCGGCGGGTTTTTCTTTTTCGGCCTGCCCGCTTGGCCGAACTTCGGCTCGTCGAACAGGGGCAAATCGCGTCGTTTGTGTGGACTCTGACGACCGAGGCGATTGGCTTTTTGCCGCCAGCCAAGGAACTCCGGGATGGCCGTTGATTGCCACGGAACGCGTCAGTAGCGTGCCGCACTTCGTTTGCTGCCGTTTCTTGGTGGTCGATGTCTGAGAAAGCGTTTTCCAGTCCGCCGCCGATGGTTCTAAGAATATCGAACCCCATTTCCTAAAGGAGAATCTCCGTGGCCAAAGACAAGGACAAGACTGACGAAACCCCCGTTGCCGATCCCGCTGTTGCCGCACCGCAGCAGACTCTGACGGTGGATGATTCCAACCTGAGTGCTGGCTACGCCAACTTCTGCCGCGTGTCGAGCACGCCGGAAGAGCTGATTTTGGACTTGGGAATGAACCCCAACCCATACGCTCAGGGAAATGTCACCGTGCATGTCGGTCAGCGGATCATCATGAATCACTACACGGCCAAGCGATTGCTAAGCGCACTATCGATGGCATTGCAACGCCACGAGCAAGCCTTCGGCGTGTTGGAGACCGACGTTCGCCGCCGCGTGAAGCCGTCCGTCACTGCAACGATGCCACGCAGCTAACGCGATCACTGAGTTCGACTTTTGCACTTTAGGTGGCCAAGGCCACCGCGTTTTCTAGGAGTTGTTGGATTTTTCGAGACCCTGGTCCTGCGAGGGCCAAGGTCAAAACCTGTTGTCGGACGCTGAGCCGACGGAGCGTGCCGAGCATGTCAGCGA
>CAMAWN010000089.1 GCA_945861865.1 Candidatus Kuenenia stuttgartensis
GAATTGCCTGGCCGCGCGCACGGCGAAAGCGGCGTTGACCACGGCCCAGACCGTGGCGGATTCCAACGCCCGCGCCTGGATCGGCATCACCCGCGATGTGCTGGCCGTGACGCTCGGTTCGCAGTGGTCGCCGGCCTGGATCGCCACCGGTTTCGCGACTGGCTCGCTGGCGATCCCCTTCAAAATGGAAGAACGCCAAGCCTTGCTGACCGCGTTGCAGAGCTATCTGACCGCCCATCCCAATCTGGAGAATGCGCCGCTGCTCGTCACCGCCGCGCAGGCCGGACTGCTCTTCACCGCGCTGTCGGATGCCCGCAGTGCCGTGGCGGTGGGCCTGGTGGATTGCGGTCAAACGAAACTGCTCCGCGACGACGCCGAGAAACAACTGCGACTGCGGATGCGGAGCCTGATCGACGAACTGATGCAACTGCTGGCTCCCGACGACCCGCGCTGGCCGGGTTTTGGTTTGGTCGCTCCCGCCGACACCGATCAACCGGGAATTCCCGAAGGCCTGCTGCTGACCGCCGGAGCCCCCGGTT
The DNA here is from genome assembly GCA_945861865.1 of Candidatus Kuenenia stuttgartensis. Taxonomy (GTDB): domain Bacteria; phylum Planctomycetota; class Planctomycetia; order Planctomycetales; family Planctomycetaceae; genus SXKJ01. The sequence goes on from CAMAWN010000089.1 coordinate 540, forward strand.
CCGTGCTGGTCGATTGGGCCAATGCCCCGCGCGCCGCGTATTACCGCGTCTACCGCCAGGTGGTCGGCAGCGATCCGCAGTTCGTGCTGGCCGCCAGCGTTCAAGACAGCGACGCCACGCTCACCGGACTCCCCAGCGGAGCCACGCTGAACGTCCACGTCCTGTCCGTCAACGCCGATGGCGACGAAAGCCTCCCCAGCGATCCCCAACAAATCACCGTCCCCTGAACCACCACTGGCAACGGTGAGCGAACAGTTTCTGTCGTCGAACTTCAAGGATCAGTTTCAAACCAATTCACTCTGCGGGAGGTTATTTTGAGCAACGAATACTTTGTCCGTCGAGATGGAAAAGTCTCCGGTCCGCACTCTCTGGCGATGATCCGCAAGAGTCTGGAAGAGAAGAAGCTAAAAGCGAATGACCTGCTATCGCTGTCGTCGGATGGCCCGTGGGAGCGCGTGGCTGCAGTTCACAAAGAGATTCGGGCTGGTCGCCCTTTTTTTAATCAGGGGGCCAATGCCAATAAGCCCACCGAGACGCCTCAAAGCAAACCCCAAGAAGAGGGACAAGAGGACTGGCTGGGTGCCATCGACGAACTCGTTGAGGACGAGAAACTCCTGCCGCCTCTGAAAGTGGTTCGCCCCAAGAATAAAACGGAAAAACACAAAGCTAGCAAGGAGGCTGAAAACGATGAAAGGCTGACAAAGAACCTGACAATCATGTTGGCTTGGGTGCGAGGTGGGCTTGTCGCGGTGTTCATCGTGGTGGGGGTTGTATTCGCGATCCCGCACTTAAAGAAACTGGGGGACCTCACCGCATCAACAACTCAAGACTCCGACGTTGACACGAACCCGGTGAGTGACGGAAGCAATGTCAAGAACCCCCTGAAGAAACTGGGACGACTTCTTAGGCTAAACAAGAAGGAACGAGAAAATCTGGAAAGCTCGATTCGCCAAATTGAATCAAACCTGGTTCAAAGTGAAAGAACGTCAAATACGGTTTTCCAGCAACAAGTTGGTCGGACCCAATCCTGCATTGAAATGACCGCCATCGTTGCGGAGGCATTAGGAGCTGAGGCCTCTGACACTCGAGCGATCATGAGCAAGCGGAGCCAAAATGACAGTTCATCAAAGAACGTTTTTCAACAACTGGCTGGGCAATTGTCAGTTTACCTCGAAATTATGACTCTTGCCGCCAGGCAATCTGGAGTTTCGTCGAGAGACATATCAACGTGCCTTGAATCTGCAGGTTTGAACGATCGAGCTGCTAAAAACGTAAATCAACAGATCGCAGGTCGAGCAGATGCTGTTCAAGAGATGGCGCGGTTGCTCGCGGGAAAACTCGGTGCGTCTCGTGACAGACTCTCTTCTATCTCTGATTCTGCTTCATCGAGCGACCGCAACGCGGAAACGGTGTACCAGCAGATGAGTGCGAGACAGGCCGGTATTGTCAGATTCTTAGGCGCTGCAGCGGTAGCACAAGGTGCGGAACGATCTGATGTCGCGGAAATTGAGGCAAAAATGGCATCAGATGACCGAGGAGGAGGAATAACTGCTCCGCAGCAGTTTGCAGCTCGCATCAATAGAGCTTTTCAGATGACGGCCGTGCTGGCTAAGGCAATTGTCGTGAAGTAGGCCATGCTGACCTTTATGCAAGAAGGATTATCGAAGCGGCCAAGTGCGAGCGGCGCAGCCTGCTTCAAGTCGAATACCGAACCAGCCACGGTGTGCGGCTGGTTCGCGACCTCACGCGGCGGCGGTTCCGCACGTGCCCGGTAGGTTGTGGTGGCGAGCGGTCATGAGGTGGATCGCCGCCGTCAGGCCGTGCAAGGCTTCGTCGATCTGCTGCGTCTCGCGGAGCACGCGCCGATTGTCTGCCAACACGGCTTGAGTCTCGGCCAGCTTCCCTTCGCCACGCGCGGTCGTCTCCAACGAATGGGCACGATCACATCCACCAAAAAGTGCTCGCGATTCACCTCGCCCACGCCGTTGCCTCGGTTACCGAACCCCATGTGAAGTCTTCCTCGGACAAACCTCACATCGCTTTTGCGATTGAGTTTAATGACCGCACTCGACTTCAGCATTTGACGATGAATTGCGACTCTGACGCGCTCGTACTTTGCCGCGTCAGGTGATAGGTTTTCAGCCGCATTGAAGTCACTCCCCAATCGTCTGTTCTTGCTGAAGGAATCCTTCATGAGTCAGCCCGTCAATGTCGCGATGGTCGGTCTCGGTTTCGGGTCGGAATTCATCCCGATTTATCAGGCCCATCCGGACGCCAACGTCTACGCGATCTGTCAGCGAAACACCGAGAAGCTCAACCAGGTCGGCGACCGTTTCAAGATCGAGAAGCGATTCACCGACTACGCCGCGTTGCTGAAAGACCCGAATGTCGATTTCGTCCACATCAACAGCCCGATCGCCGAACACGCGCGGATGTCGATGGAAGCTCTCAAGGCCGGCAAGCATGTGATGTGTACCGTGCCGATGGCGACGACCACTGAAGACTGCCAGCAGATTTGCGAACTCGTGAAACAGACTGGCCTCAAATACATGATGGCCGAGACCGTCGTTTACAGCCGCGAGTTCCTGTTCATCAAAGAGATGTACCAGAAGGGCGAACTGGGCAAGATTCAGCACCTCGCGGCATCGCATCCGCAAGACATGGATGGCTGGCCGGACTACTGGCAGAAGATGATCCCGATGCACTACGCGACGCACGTCGTCAGCCCGTGCCTCGGTCTCGTGAATGGTCGAGCCGAATACGTTTCCTGCTTCGGCTCCGGCACCGTTCGCGACGACATCGCACAGAAGAGCGGTAATAAATTTGCCGTCGAGTCCTGTCACATCAAGGTGAAAGACAGCGACGTGACCGCTCACATTTGGCGGTTCCTGTACGATGTCGCTCGTCAATACCGCGAGAGCTTCGACGTCTACGGCACGAAGCGTTCGTTTGAATGGACGCTCGTCGAACACGAACCGCACGTCATTCACACCGCGAAGCAGCCGGAGCCGGAGATACCGACGAAAGTCACGGTGCCCGATTACGCTCACCTGCTGCCGGAGCCGATCCGCAAATTCACGCTGCCGTCCGAGATTCATGACTCCGAGCACCTCTCGTTCATCCAAGGTGGCGGCCACGGCGGCTCGCACCCGCATTTGGTCAACGAGTTCGTCTCGGCCCTGCGAGACAACCGCGATCCCTGGCCGAACGCGACGCTGTCCGCGAATTGGACCTGCGTTGGCATCTGCGCTCACCAGTCGGCGCTCAAGGGGGGCGAGATCGTCAAGCTGCCGGCATTCACGTTGGAGTAATCAAGATTGTCGTTCGGACGCCTACGTCCGAACGGCCTGAATGGACCGGATGTGGCGTCCGGTCTACAGCGCCGCGTGATGCTTCCGATGCACAAAGGATTTTCCATGAAATGCTCGATCGTGGGACTCAGTTTGGTAGCCCTGGTTGCTCTTGTGACGGTTCCCTTGCCTGCCGCCGAGCCGCTCATTCGCGTCGTCGTGTGGGACGAGCAGCAGCCCGCACAGAAGCAGGCTTACGAGAACTTTCTCGGCAACGCGATCACCGATCACCTTGGCAAGCAGCCAGGGTTGAGAGTCATCTCGGCGAACATCGATCAGCCGGAGAAGGGATTGCCTGCCAGTTTGCTCGACAACACCGATGTGCTGATCTGGTGGGGACATGCCCGGCACAACGAGATTACGCCGACGATGGCCAAGGACATCGTCGCTCGAATCAAGCGCGGGCAGATGTCGTTCATCGGACTGCACTCGGCTCACTGGTCTGCGCCGTTCATGGAAGCGATGAATGAGCGAACTCGCGACGACGCTCGACGGCGATATCCCGATCCGCCGAACGGGCCGCCAGTGAAGTTTGAGTTCGTCGCTCCGGAAGGCCGCTTCATCCCGACGGCAGACTCGATTCGCACGCCCGCGTTTTACGCGATGAAGCGCGGGGCGCAACTCACCGTGCGAGTCGATCTGCCCAACTGTGTCTTTCCTTCCTACCGAAACGATGGCAAGCCGAGCACCGTCCAAGTCCTGAAGCCCGATCATCCGATCGCGAAGGGACTGCCTGCCTCGTTCGAGCTTCCGCAGACCGAAATGTATGCCGATCCATTTCACGTTCCTGATGCTGACGAAGCTTTGTTCGAGGAAAGCTGGGCCGCTGGCGAGCGATTTCGCAGCGGTCTAATTTGGAAGCTCGGCGAAGGCCGCGTCTTCTATTTCCGCCCCGGTCACGAAACGTATCCGATCTTCAAACAAGAACTGCCGCTGAAGATCGTGGCCAATGCCGTGAACTGGTTGGGAACGCAGTCAGGAAAGAAACAATGACGGAGAATGAAATCATGCGAATCGAACTGCATCGTCGAGAGTTGTTCCGATTTGTGGCGGTGCTCGCGTTCATCGGATGCAGCATCGCATCCGCCCAGGATGCCAAGACGCCCGCCGGCCAGCGTGTCTTCTATACCGGCCACAGTTTTCACATGTTCGTTCCGCCGCAGGTCGAGCAACTTGTCAAGGCCGCCAACATTCAGGGACACAAGTTGGCCGGAACGCAGGGCATCGGCGGCTCGCGAGTGGTCCAACATTGGGACTTGGCCGACGACAAGAACAAAGCCAAACCCGCGCTCATCCGCGGCGAGGTCGATGTCTTCACGATGGCTGCTCACTTGGCGATCCCGGACGACGGCATCACCAAGTTCACCGAGTTGGGACTAAAGCACAATCCAAATCTGCGGCTGCTCGTGCAGGCATCGTGGTATCCACACGATGTTCCGGCCCCGAAATCGATTCGCGACAATGCTCAACGCGACGACATGAAGATCGCCGACCTGCAAGCCGCCGTCGATGAGTGGCGCACAAAGTTGGAAGCTCAAGTCGATGATCTCAACAAGCAGCATGGCCAGCGAGCCGTCTTCATCGTCCCGGTCGGCGACGCGGTTGTAAAACTGCGAGCACTGATCGTGGACGGCAAGTTTCCGGGCATCACCACTCAATCCAAGCTGTTCCGCGATCCGATCGGCCACGGCAACGGCCAAGTGATGGCCTTGGCATCGTACTGCAACTTCGCGGCGATCTATCGAATCAGTCCGGTCGGCTTGAAGCTCGAAGAGCGGAGTGTTGATGCCGCTCAGCACACGATCCTCCAGCAGATCGCTTGGGAGACAGTCTCGAAATATCTCTACGCGGGAATCGCCGAATTGAAGTCCAATTAGACAAATGTCATCACGATCGAGTGACGACGCCACTCGACATCACTTTCGATTCACCTAGGCCAACCATGATACGAATCCTTCTTTTCATCGCCCTGAGTTTTGTTTTCGCGGACATTCGCCTCACTCACTCCGCCGAGCCAAGGAAGTCGCTCAAGCTGCTGTATCTGGGCGACAGCGGGCATCATCAGCCGCGGGCTCGGTTCGGTCAGTTGCAGCCGGTGCTGAAGGCTCGCGGGATTGAGTTGGAATACACCGATGTCGTCGGCGATCTGAATGCCGAGAAGCTGGCGAAGTTCGACGGGCTGGTGCTGTTTGCCAACATCGACAAGATTGAAGATGACCAAGCCAAGGCATTGTTGGCCTACGTCGCCAGCGGCAAAGGCTTCATCCCGCTGCACTGCGCGAGTTACTGCTTCCGCAACAGCGACGACGTCGTGGCGTTGATGGGTGCTCAGTTTCAAAGGCACGGGACCGGAACGTTTCGAGTCGCGATGACCGAGGCCGGAAAATCGCATCCGCTGCTGAAGGGCTACAAGAGTTTCGAGAGTTTTGATGAGACCTACGTCCACACGAAGCACAACGAGAAGGATCGCGTCGTGCTGGAGACTCGTGCCGAAGGTGAAGGCCAAGAGCCGTGGACGTGGGTTCGCACTCACGGCAAAGGCCGAGTCTTCTACACCGCCTGGGGACACGACGAGCGGACATGGGGCAATCCTGGATTTCAAAACCTCGTCGAGCGTGGCATTCGCTGGGCGTGCGGTGACGACGTCCGCAAAGTGCCGAGCTATTCCGATCGGCCGGAGATGACTGCTCCGCGAAAAGACGTGAAGCCGTTTGAGTACGTCGATGCGGTGATTCCGTTCTATCCGCCGAGCAGACAGGCGGGAGTTCCTCCTGAGCCGGTTAAGAAACTGCAAAAACCGCTGCCGGCCGAAGAGTCGCTCAAGCACTTCATCACGCCGGTCGGATTCGCGGTCGAGCTGTACGCAGCTGATCCGGAGATCGGCAAGCCGCTGGCGATGAACTGGGACGAGCGAGGCCGACTGTGGCTTTGTGAAACGCTCGACTATCCGAACGAATTACAGGAGCCAACGAAGGGTCGCGACCGCATTCGCATCTGCGAGGACACCAACGGTGACGGCAAGGCGGACAAGTTCACGATCTTCGCCGAGCAACTCAGCATCCCGACCGCGATCACGTTCTATCGCGGCGGAGCGATCGTGCAGGACGGCCCGCAAACCGTCTATCTCAAAGACACCGACGGTGACGACAAGGCTGACATCCGCAAGGTGCTGGTCACCGGCTGGGCACTCGGCGACACGCACGGCGGCGTGAGCAATTTTCAATACGGCCTCGACAACTGGTACTACGGGATGCAGGGTTACAACAACTCGAAGCCCGTGTACGACGACGGCAGGAAAACCGGCGAGTCGTTCCGGCAGGGGTTCTTCCGGTTTCGGTTGGAGGAGGAGGGCAACAAGGTGGCCGTGAAGGATGTTGAATTCCTTCGCTCGACCAACAACAACACTTGGGGCCTGGGCATCAGCGAAGAGGGTTTGATCTTCGGCTCGACGGCGAACGGCAATCCGAGTGAATTCCTGCCGATCGCGAATCGGTATTACGAAAAGGTGCGCGGTTGGTCCAGCAGCGTGCTGAACGGCATCGCGGATCGGAACAAGATTGAACCGCTGAGTGACAAGGTGCGGCAGGTCGATTGGCACGGTGGCTTCACGGCGGCGGCGGGGCACGCGTTGTACACGGCACGAAGCTGGCCGAAGGAATATTGGAATCGCACGGCGTTTGTCTGCGAGCCGACCGGCAAGCTGGTCTCGACGTTTGTGCTGCGCCCCGACGGAGCTGGCTTCCGCTCGAACAACCCGTGGAACATTCTGGCCAGCGACGACGAGTGGTCCGCTCCGATCATGGCCGAGGTCGGCCCCGACGGTCAGCTTTGGGTGATCGACTGGTACAACATCATCGTGCAGCACAACCCGACGCCGGCCGGTTACAAGACCGGCAAGGGGAACGCCTACGAGATCGACCTTCGCGACAAAAAACGCGGCCGGATTTATCGAGTGGTGTGGAAGGGCGAAGACGATCAGCCGATCATCCCGCCGAATCCCGATCTTTCGACGGTCGAAGGGCAACTTGACGCGCTGAAGACCGGCAACATGCTGTGGCGAAAGCATGCTCAGCGGCTGATGGTCGAGAACAAAGCCGACGTGCTCCAGCAGTTGATCGTCACGATTCAGGATCACGCGCAGGATGAGATCGGCCAGAACGCCGAGGTGAATCATGCGTTGTGGACGCTGCACGGTCGCGGTGCGTTGAACGGATCGAATCCTGACGCAAACAAGGCGTTGCTGATTGCGCTCGATCATCCGTCGCCCGGAGTGCGTCGCAACGTGCTGGCAGTGATGCCTCGAACCACGCAATTCACGAAAGCGATTGATCAGAAGAAGTCTGTGATGGACCGTGATGCTCAAGTTCGGCTCGCCGCATTTTTGGCGCTCGCGGAGATGCCGCCGTCTCGTGAGGCCGCGCAGACGATCCGTTCGAGTTTGTCCTATGACATCAACAGGAACGACCGCCGGCTGGAGGATGCCGCAACAGCGGCCGCCGCGCAACATGCCAGTGACTTCTTGAAGTCCGAAATGCAGGGTGGGCGAATGGCGGGATCACTACCGGGAAACATTTTGTCCGTTGTTGCGGAACACTTCGCTCGCAGTCAGCCGGAAGAATTAGACGCCTTGCTGACGGTCAGCGCCGATGCTTACGCCGCAGAAGCGGCCGTCGTGTTGAGTGGGTTGACCAAGGGTTGGCCAAAGGATCGCGTTGCCAAGCTCAGCAATGAATCCGAGCAGACTCTGTTGACACTCGTGAAAAGATTGCCTCCGGAGGATCGCGGGAAGCTCGTGACTTTTGCCAGTCGCATCGGCAGCAAGTCTTTGGAGTCCCATGTGGCAGAAATTGCCAAAGGCTTCGCGACCATTGCTGGAGACGACAAGCAAATCGACGCCGATCGAATCTCTGCCGCCAAACAACTGGTCGAGTTCAAGAGGTCCGATGCGAACACGGCGGCTTCGCTCGCGAAACTGATCACGCCGCGCACGTCGGCTGAGTTAGCGAATGGGCTTGTCGAAGCGATCGGACTCAGCGAGGCATCCGCCGCCGGCGAGACGTTAATCGCCAGTTGGCCGACGTTGACCCCGACCGTGCGGCAGACGGCGATGCGAGGATTGCTCGCCCGCGCCGATTGGACAAAGTCGTTGATCGCAGCGTTCGAGTCGGGAGCCGTTGAGTTCTCGGACTTGTCGCTGGAGCAGAAGCAGGCGCTTGCCGCGCACCCGGATAAGGCCTTGGCCGCTCGCGTGAAGCCGCTGCTGGCCAAAGGGGGCGGCCTGCCGAATCCCGATCGCCAGAAGGTTATCGACGAATTGATGCCGACGATCGAGAAGACGGGCGATGTCGCGAACGGCAAAGCCGTCTTCAAGAAAACCTGCGCGAAGTGTCACACGCACACCGGCGAGGGCACCAAGATCGGTCCCGATCTGACCGGCATGGCGGTGCATCCGAAGCACGAATTGATCATTCACATCCTCGATCCCAGCCGCAGCGTCGAGGGCAACTTCCGCATCTACACCGTGCAGACCGACGACGGCAAAGTCTTCAACGGCCTGCTGGCCTCGGAATCGAAGACGGCGATTGAACTGATCGACGTCGAAGCCAAGAAGCACACGATCCTGCGCGAGAACATCGACGAGTTGATCTCCAGCAAAAAATCGCTGATGCCCGAAGGGGTCGAGAAGGTGCATACGCCCACCGAACTCCGCGACCTGCTGGAGTTCCTGACGGCTCGCGGCAAATACCTGCCGATCCCGCTCGACAAGGTCGCGACGGTCGTCAGTACCAAGGGGATGTTCAACAGCGAAGACGCGAACGTCGAACGGCTGATCTTCCCCGATTGGAAGCCGAAGATTTTCGAGGGCGTGCCGTTCGTGCTTGTCGATCCGCAAGGGGACAAGACGCCGAATGTCATCATGCTCAACGGCAGCGCCGGCAACATCCCGCCGAAGATGCCCAAGTCGGTGACGCTCCCCTGCAATTCGTCGGCCAAGGCGATCCACTTCCTCGGCGGCATTAGCGGTTGGGGCTGGCCGGCAAGCGAGAAGGGAACGACCTGCCTGATCGTGCGGCTCAAATATGCCGACGGACAAACCGAAGATCACTCGCTGAAGAACGGCGAACACTTCGCCGACTACATCCGCCGTGTCGATGTTCCACAGTCGAAATTCGCGTTTGTTCTGCGAGGCCAACAAGCCCGCTACTTCGCGGTGACCCCGCAGCGAGCCGACAAGATCGAAACCATCGAACTTGTCAAAGGCAAAGACGTGACCTCACCGGTCATCATTGCGGTGACGGTGGAAGGGCTGTAGTAAAACGATCGGTCACTGCGTCGCTGCCCAATTTCCAGACTGGTGTTTTCGAGAATTGTCGTGGAAAGTGGGGGAGTGTCGTCGTCGGCGACTGATCGAGGAACTCGGTCAGCTCATTGATGCCTTCAGCTACCCGAACGGCCAGCGAGCCGACTTCAATGAGTTCACTCACGCGGCCTTGAGGCATCACGATTATCGCTGGGCCTCCGGTTTCTTCGACGGCTACTGTCCGTCGCAATATGCCGATCACTTCGCTCTGTGCCGTCCGCTGATTGACAGCATCAGGGCCACTCCTAAAATCGCGCCTCGGTGTGCTGCTTGGGCCAATCATCGCCGGCATGAATAGTTACCCCCCACGGCACTCTCTTGCTCCCATTGGTCTCGCGATCGACGGGAGTTTTTTGTTGGCTGACGTCACCCGGAGACTTTCGCATGATTCGCACGCCTGTCATGGCCGACAAACTTCCGCCGCTATTCCTCGAACTGCTGGGGGACGACATTGACGTCTTGCCGTGGGCAACGTCCGCCGAATCGGATTCATTGCGGCGTGCCGAGGCGTTCATCACCTACGGACATCCGTGCGTGGATGGGCCGCTGATGGACCTTGCTCCGAGTTTGAAAATCGTCAGCAATCACGGAGTCGGCGTCGATCACATTGATCTCGCGGCGGCGGCGGATCGAAACATTCCGGTCGGCAATACGCCCGGTTGCTTGGATGGCTCGACGGCGGACATGACCTTTGCCTTGATCCTGGCGACGGCTCGCAACGTCGTGATTGGCGACCGCTACGCGCACAGTCCTGAGTTCACCGTCTACGAGCCATCGCTGCTGATCGGCAAAGAAGTTCACGGCTCAACGCTGGGGATCGTGGGTCTCGGCCGGATCGGTAAGCAGGTGGCTCGGCGAGCGAGCGCGTTTGACATGCGCATCCTGTATCACAACCGCCGCCGCGATCCAGTCGCGGAAGCCGAGTTCTCCGCCGAGTATCGCTCGCTCAATGACCTGCTGGCCGAGAGCGACTTCGTCGCGCTGAACTGTCCGCTGACGGTGGAGACCACGAATCTGATCTCGACGGCGCAATTCGCGTTGATGAAACCGTCCGCCATGCTGATCAACATGTCTCGCGGAGCGGTCGTCGATACCGATGCGCTGTACGCGGCTCTGAGGACTGGCCGCATCGCTGGGGCCGGCGTCGACGTCACCCAGCCCGAACCGCTGCCGCGCGATCATCCTCTGCTGGCGATGCAAAACTTGGTACTCACGCCGCATCTCGGCAGCGCGTCGGATCGAACTCGCCGCCGCATGATCGAGATGTCGATCGAAAATCTGCGGGCAGGATTGGCCGGGCGACCGCTGCCGTACCGTGTCGGCTGACGTGGCGCTTTCGCAACCGGTTGATGCGACAGGCACAGCCCAAATTGTCGAACAACTTCGTTCCGATGGGGCGATCTTCTGGCACGAGCGGCGTCACGCGAGGGCCCTTCCGTCGTCCTGTGTGTTGAATCCGGTGGGCCAAAGCCGTGGTCAGAAGCCACCCACGCTTCGAGGAGATGACCATGAACACGCTTTTGATGTCGTTGAATTCGCATCTGGTTTGGACTTGGAAATCCACGTCCATGACCGAGGATCTGTGGACGATTATTGGGCGATGGCCACAGGCTGGTTTCTGTCGACGTTGCGTCGCGCTTGAGAATCGCCGGACCGCTCGCGAGAGTACGCCTCACAAGGAGTGCTCATGAAAGGTCCGGGACTACGAATCGACGTCGATGTGCGCCGCGCATGGCTCTGCCCTGTTTGCGGGCAAGGTCAGCGGCTGATGATGGACATCACCGCGCCGCGCTGCCCCTGCGTGCGTGATGGTGTGCCGATGAAACTGGCCGAGGGCCAGCGCCCTGGACGACTGGCTCTGCGGCCGGAATTGCGTTCAATATTGGATCGCATTCAAGGTGGTGAAGAGTTCCAACGCCTGGCATCGCCGTTGGATTCGGATGGCGGATCGGGATCTCATGGTGGATCGAAGTCCAGAAATCGTTCGCCGCGCCCCGAACGATCTGGCGGCTACGCGGATCGACCGCCAAGCGAGCCTCGGCCGGCGGAACTGCAAGGCACGGTGACAACCGATCCAGTGGTTCCGTTGGCATCGACGCAGCCAGTTGCGACTGCGACGCCACAACCACCGGCGCTGCCAGATGACGACTTCGGCGCGGGGTTGGGTGCCGGCGCGACGTCCGCGACGTAGGTCAGCTTTTCTAGGCTGACCCGATCAGCGGTTGACGTGGTTTTGCCAATTCCGGTGTGATTTTCATTGGCCGCGTGACAACGATTGTTCCCTCATGGCTGACACGGAAATCGTCATTCGAGGTGCTCGTGAGCACAACCTGCGCGGCGTCGATCTGCGGTTGCCCAAGAACAAGCTGATCGTGATGACTGGCGTCAGCGGTTCGGGAAAAAGCTCGTTGGCATTCGACACGCTCTATGCCGAAGGGCAGCGACGCTACGTCGAGTCGCTGTCGAGTTACGCTCGGCAGTTTCTCGGCCAGATGCAGAAGCCGGACGTCGATTCGATCACCGGCCTCGCGCCGTCGATCTCGATCCAACAGAAGACATCCGGACGCAACCCGCGATCGACGGTTGGCACGATTACGGAAATCTTCGACTACCTCCGCGTGCTGTTCGCGCGAGTCGGCCAAGGTCACTGCGTTCAATGCCGGCGGCCGATCACGGCTCAGTCGCCGGAACAAATCATCGACAGCATCGCTCGGCTGGAAGTCGGCTCGCAGTTCCTGGTACTCGCTCCGATCATTCAACGGCAGAAGGGGGAGTACCGCGACCTCTTCGACGACCTGCTGAAGCGTGGCTTCGTGCGTGCTCGCGTCGATGGCCGCATCGTGCAACTGTCCGCCGACCTGCGGCTCGACAAGCAGATGAAGCACTCGATTGACGTCGTCGTCGATCGGCTGGAAACGGGCAAGTCCTCGCGGTCCCGATTGGCCGAAGCGGTTGAATCGGCGTTGAAGCTGGCCGACGGAAAGTTGGTGGTGGCACAAGAAGGCGGAAGTGGGAAGTCGGAAGTCGGAATCGAAGGCGACGAAGAGCACAACCATTCCGACTTCCCCCCTCCGACTTCCGAATTCGACACCCTCTACTCCGCCCACTACGCCTGCACGCACTGCGGTCTGAGCTACGAGCCGCCGTCGCCGCAGCTTTTCAGTTTCAACAGTCCTCAGGGAATGTGTCTCGACTGCAATGGGTTGGGTGACCGGTTCGAGTTTCAGATGGACCGAATGATTCCGGACGACTCGTTGTCGTTGTGGAATGGCGTGATCGAATTGCTCGGCCCGCTGAAGGACGTCGGCAAGTGGCGGCGACACGTCTACGACGGTGTGGCAGAGACTCTGGAACTCGATCTGAGTTTGCCGAAGGGTTCAGTGCTCAAGACGTCGTGGGCGGAATTGTCCGACCAGGTTCGAAAAGCGTTGCTGTTCGGCACCGGTTCGCGGCACATCGTCTTCCACTGGAGATACAACGGCGGCGTTTGGAAACACGGTGGCACATTTGCCGGACTGATCCCGGAACTGCTGACGAACTACAGCAAGTCGCGCAATCCCGCGCGGCGGAAACAGCTTGAGAAGTACATGGAGTTCGCCCGCTGCACGTCGTGCGGCGGCACGCGGCTTTGTGCGCAGGCGCGGTGTGTGACAGTGGCGGGAAGGGGCAAGGGTGAAGATCGCGCCAGGCTCGGCCTGCACGAAGTCTGTGCTCTCAGCATTCGCGAGGCGGCTCAATTTTTCGAGAGCCTCGAACTCAACCCGACCGAACAGCTCATCGCAAGCGAAGTGCAGAAGGAGATTCGCGGACGACTTGGTTTCTTGCTGCGGTGCGGATTGGATTACCTGACGTTGGATCGCGCGGCACCCACGTTGTCTGGCGGTGAAACGCAGCGCATCCGTTTGGCTGGGCAAATTGGCTGCGGATTGGTCGGCGTGGTTTACATTCTCGATGAACCGTCGATTGGGCTGCATCCGCGCGACAACCAGATGCTGCTCGACAGCTTGTGTGAGCTACGCGATCAAGGCAACACGGTCATCGTCGTCGAGCACGACGAAGAGACGATGCGCGCGGCCGATCACATCGTCGATTTTGGCCCAGGCCCGGGCGTGCGTGGCGGGCGAGTTGTCGCGGAAGGTTCGTTCGAGAACATTCGCAAGGCAAAGGAAAGTCTGACCGCAAAGTATTTGTCGGGTGAGTTGGTCATCGACGTGCCGAAGCAGCGGCGAAAGCTCGGCAAGAAGGTGATCACGATCAACGGGGCAAAGCATCACAACCTGCAGAGCGTGGATGCGACGTTCCCGCTCGAAGCGTTCGTCTGTGTGACGGGCGTTAGCGGATCGGGCAAGAGTTCGCTGGTCAACGACATCTTGTGGCAAGTGCTCAATCGCGATCTCAACAAGGGGATCGGTACGCCGGGGCCGCATCGACAGATCACGGGGTTGGAGCATCTCGACAAGGCGATCGACATTGACCAGTCACCGATTGGCCGCACGCCGCGGTCGAATCCAGCGACGTACGTCAAAGTCTTCGACCTCATTCGCGACTTGTTCACGCAACTGCCGGAGGCCAAGCGGCGCGGCTACAAGCCGGGGCGATTCAGCTTCAACGTCAGCGGCGGACGCTGCGAAGCGTGTGAAGGGAACGGCAGCAACAAGCTCGAAATGGATTTCCTCGCCGACATGTGGATGACGTGCGCGGTCTGCGGCGGGCACCGGTTCAATCACGAAACCCTCGAAGTGAAGTTCAAAGACAAGAGTATTGCCGACGTCCTCGAACTCGATGTGCAACAGGCTCTCGAACATTTCGCGAACATCGCGCCGATCACCAAACTGCTGCAAACGCTGCACGATGTCGGACTGGATTACCTGAAGCTCGGCCAGCCGTCACCGACGCTGTCGGGCGGTGAGGCTCAGCGGATCAAACTCGCTCGTGAACTCGGCAAGCGATCGACTGGCCGCACGGTTTATCTGCTGGATGAGCCGACGACTGGACTGCACTTCGCCGACATTCATCGGCTGCTCGACGTCTTAAAGGGCTTCGTCAACAACGGCAATACGGTGATCGTCGTCGAGCACAACCTCGACGTCATCAAGACCTCCGACTGGGTGATTGACCTTGGCCCTGAAGGCGGCTCCGGCGGCGGACGCCTCGTCTGCTGCGGCACTCCGGAGGAAGTCGCGGCGTGTGACGAATCTCACACCGGTCGCGCACTGCGGGCGGTTCTCGGCGCAAAAGTCTCCCCGCCTTTGGGCCGCCAGGCGAGCAAGGCTTCCGCAAAAGCATCTCACACAGACACAGAGATGCCGCAGGTGACTCGCGCGATGGATTTGTTTGACACGCAGAAGGAGATCACGATTCGCGGTGCGGCACAGCACAACCTCCAGCACATCGACCTCACAATCCCGCGCGACCAGATGAGCGTCTTTTGCGGGCCAAGCGGGAGTGGCAAGAGTTCGTTGGCGATGGACACACTTTACGCCGAAGGGCAACGTCGGTACGTCGAGTCGTTGTCGAGTTACGCGAGGCAGTTTCTCGGCCAGATGCCGAAGCCGAAGGTCGAGCACATTCACGGCCTCTCGCCTGCGATTGCCATCGAGCAAAAGACGACCGGCAGCACGCCGCGCTCAACTGTCGGCACGGTCACGGAGGTTTACGATTATCTGCGGCTGCTGTGGTGCCGGCTCGGCACGCTGCACTGTCCGAAGTGCGGCATCGCGGTCACGACACAGACGACCGACGAGGTGATTGATTCGATCTTGGCTGAGGGGAAAGGAACGAAGGGCAAGAGTCGCGGGGCGAAAGTCTCCGCCCCAATCGCTCCTCGCTCCTCGCCCCTCGCCCCTCTTCTGATTCTCGCTCCGCAGGATGTCAAAGTCGGCGACAAGCACGAACGGTTGTGGGAGTCGCTGAAAACTCGTGGCTATCGACGTGTGCGAATTGATGGGGCGACCTATCGGTTGGAAGACGTGCCCGCCATCGACCGCAAACGCAAGCATGTGATCGAAGTCGTTGTCGACCGCGTTGCCGCCGGCCAGTCGCGCAGCCGTCTGGCGAGTTCCGTTGAGCAAGCCTTCGATCTCGGTCGCGGCTTCATCCGAGTTGCACACGTCGATGACGACATGCCGGAAGAGCACTGGAGAATCGACGGCTACTCGTTGCACTTCGCCTGTCAGCAGTGCGGCCGCGGGTTTGAACAACTGACGCCGCACAACTTCACGTTCAACAGTCCGCTCGGTTGGTGTCCAGGGTGCGAGGGCCTGGGAGTTCAACAAGGGACCGACCTCACAGCTCTCATCAACGAACCGAAGAAATCGCTCACCGATGGAGCGGTCACGGCATGGCCAGATGTTGCGAGCAGCCCATTGTTCCGAGCGATGCTGACTGCACTGGCTCAGCAATTTGGAATCCCGCTGGACGTGCCGTTCGAGCGGCTGGATCCGCGACACAAACGGCTGGTGCTGCACGGAACAGGAGAGCGATGGATTGAGTTCGTAGTTCCGCCTTCAGGCGGAAATGCAGCACCGCCCAAAGGCAGAACGACGAACTGTCACTTCCAGTACAAGGGCCTTTACCCCGCGATCGAGGAAGCGGGGCGGGTGTCATATTCGTATCGGCACCGGCTGTTTGGAATGACAGGAGAGGTCGCGTGTTCGGCGTGCGATGGAAGTCGGCTGCGCGACGATGCGGCGAACGTGCGGATGCGCGGTTTCACGTTGCAGCAGCTTTGCGAATTGCCGCTCAATGAAGCGTTGAAGTTTTTAAAGACGCTCAAGCTGACCGGCAACGACAAAAAAATCGCGGGAGACTTGCTGAGCGAGGCAACGCATCGGCTGACGTTTTTGGTCGATATTGGCTTGAACTATCTGAGTCTTGCGCGGACGTTGCCAACGCTGTCAGGCGGCGAATGCCAGCGCATTCGGCTGGCCGGACAGATTGGCCGAGCGTTGACCGGCGTGTTGTATGTGCTCGACGAACCGACGATCGGTTTGCATCCGCGCGACAACGGACGGTTGCTGACAGCGCTGAAGAAATTGCGAGACCTCGGCAACACGTTGATTTTGGTCGAGCACGATCGCGAAGTGCTCGGCGCAGCCGATCGGCTGTACGACTTCGGTCCCGGAGCCGGACGGCTCGGCGGCACGGTGACGGCCGAGGGGTCACCGATGCAAATCGGCCGCGATGAGAAATCGTTGACGGGTCAGTTTTTGTCGGGACGGAGGGAGATTCCGATTCCGGTGACGCGGCGGATGGGGAGTGGGCAATCGGCAGTTGGCAGTGGAGAAAAGCCTTCGAAGAAAAAAAAACCACTGCCCACTCCCCACGGCCTACTGCCACCCGGCAACGGCTGGCTGGAAGTCATCGGCGCTCGGCATCGCAATCTGCGGAATGTGCATCTCAAGATCCCGCTAGGGACGCTGACGGTCGTGACCGGGGTCAGCGGGTCGGGGAAGAGTTCGCTGATTCAAGAGACGCTCGCGAAGGCGGTCGCGAGGAAATTGCATCGGCTGAATGAGACTCCCGGGCCGCACGACGAACTGCGCGGTCTTGAGAAAATCGACAAGTTGATCGTGGTCGATCAGCAGCCGATTGGAAATACGCCGAAGTCGAATCCGGGTACGTTCACCGGCGTATTCGACGAGATCCGCGAACTGTTTGCGCAGTTGCCAGAATCGAAAGTGCGCGGCTGGCGAGCGGGACGCTTCAGCTTCAATCGCGCCGGCGGACGTTGCGAACCGTGCGAAGGGAACGGCCAGAAGTTGATCGAGATGCACTTTCTGCCCGACGTCTGGATCGAGTGCGATCAATGCCGTGGCAAGCGCTACAACGCTGAGACTCTGGCGGCGAAGTATCGCGGACAGTCGATTGCCGATGTGCTCGACATGCCAATCAGCAAGTCGCTGGAACTGTTCGAGAACATCCCACGCATTCGCGGGCCGCTGGCGACGCTGTGCGCGGTCGGATTGGATTATCTGACGCTCGGTCAATCCGCGCCGACGCTTTCAGGAGGCGAGGCGCAGCGAGTGAAACTGGCTGCGGAACTCGCTCGGCCGCAGACCGGCAAGACGTTGTACATCCTCGATGAGCCGACCACCGGACTGCACTTCGATGACATCGACAAGTTGCTGAAGGTGCTCAACAGCCTGGTCGAGAAAGGGAACACCGTCGTTGTCATCGAGCACAATCTCGATGTCATCAAGACCGCCGATTGGCTGATCGACCTCGGCCCCGATGCGGGCGACGGCGGCGGCTGGATCGTCGCCGAAGGAACGCCGGATGAAGTCGTTGCTCATTTCACCGGCCGAAAGCCGTTATCCCATTTTTCTCATACGGCGGTTGCATTGGCTCCGATCCTCGAGACCGGTACGCGTGGTGAGCGAGCGGTCTTCGACGCCGATGCCGTGCGCAAGAAAAAAGTGGGGGACGTCACGCTCGCAGAACTCGGCCGCGACGCGAAGATGCCGTGGCAAATTAACGGTCGCAAATGGCACCTCGAAGACCGCGTCGCTCTCAACAGCAAGCCCTGCCGTTGGGAAAGTGCCGCACTGGAACGAGTCATTGAATTCTTGGAGACCGTGTCGGAAGCGATCACGCCTCGCAAGGTCGCGAAACCGTCCAACGCGAATCTCGCATCGTTACCGAGCAAGCTGCGCGGCAAGCTCACGACTGGCGCGGCGTTGAAGCAGCAACAAGACGAACGAGGGGCGGCGGCGCTGCTCGATCCGAATGCGCGGCTGACCACGAATTGGGCGGAACGCAGCGTCGTCGAGGTCATCGGCCCGGATGTTTCGCGCGGTTGGTTCCTGCACGCCATGACCGGTGATGAGTGGCTGCTGACGCTGAAGTTCCGCGTTCCAGAGAACACGTTTCGACAGAAGTCGTTGTCGGCGGCGTTGCAGCTCAAACCGGTCGATGACATTCGCGAAATCGAAGCCTACGGCCGAGCCGATCGCGTTCGCGTCAAAGAGGGTGGTCCTTGGCAGGAGGTTACGATCACCGTGCATTGGCTGCGCGAGATCGACTCACCCGCTTTTTGGAATTTTTTGGACGAGTCCAAGCGAGCTTTTTTGTCGAAAGCGGGACGCCAGCGCAAGCTGCCTCGCTGAGAACCGTCATAAATCAGACTCTGAGATTGCGGTCGGTTTGACGGCAAAATCATCAGAATGATGTCAGCCGCAGTTCGCGCCGCTCGACTCAATTCGCGAGCAGGCTTGACCAAGTTGCTCTGTTCTCCTTCCGAAAATCCGCCGAACGGATTGGCACAGCGTTCGCCAATGCGAGGATCGAATCGCTCTATTCGCGCGACGCCATCATGACTCTGGAAGGTGGAAGGGATCGAACATGTCCAAGGCTTGGTTCATCGCTGCGTTACTGGGGCTGACCGGAGGAATCGCGCTGGCCAAAGACAAAGGACACGCTGCGGCGAAGGGACACAATCCACCGAGTCACTCCGCCAGCGCGCCGCGTCACGCGCCGGCGCAAACTCATTCGGCACCGGCGGCAACGAGACCAGCTCCTGTTCAGAGATCAGCACCGGCTCCTGTTCAAAGGTCGGTACCAACTCCCGTTCAGAAATCGGCACCAGTTCCGACACCCGCACCCGCGATGAAGACGAGTCCGTCGTCACCGCATCACTCGCATTCCTCCGGACGAATCGAGCGTTCGTCGCGTCGAACCGAAGCACGTCCCAGTCAACCCGCGCTGCCCACACCGGCTCCCACAGCGCCGAAGGCGGTGACAAGGTCTTCATCGAATATCGGAGGTGCCGCGTCCTCGATTCACAGCGGAAAAGTTGGACAGGAGTTTGGACCGCTGCCTGCGCCGAGCAACGGCAAAGCGGATCCCGCAAAACCGCTGCTCCCGGAGGCACCAAATCATTCCGGGCACAAGCACTCGTCTAGAAAACCCGCGTCGCACGGATCGAGCGCGATCTCGTCGCTGCCGATGGCTCCCAAGTTTGAAACGAGCGGCAAGATCCCTCCGATTGGATCGTCACTCGCGGGTTCGCCGAAGTCCTCTTCCCCGGCTTCCCATCACGATCACAAGTCGGACGCGAATCCGCGGCATCCGGGCGGTTCGCTGTCGGCGACTCAAATTTCAAGCCACGGTCACACCGACAATCACCATTCCACGCATCATCACGGGGCGACTGGCCATTCGGGCCATCATCACTCCAGAGGTTTGTCTTGGCTGATTGTCGGTGGTTCGTTCCTCGGTCCTAGTTCCTACGGATATGGATACGGATCGGACAACTGCGGTCCCGGCTATTGCGGCCCGACCTACGTCTACGTGCCGACGCCTGTCATCACTCCGAATGTGAGCATCGATTTGTATTCCGCTGGCGGAGTTGCTCCGACGCAACAACAACTGACTCCCGACGAGTTCGCGACGCTGCCGCTCGAACGTCAGCGCGACTTGTTGCTGCAAGCGTTGAACGCTCTGGAAGAGGACTTCGCTCGTTCACCCAATGGCGAGGATTGGTCGCGGCATCTGCAACTGGCGACGGTCGCCAAGCTGGTGACCGACGGAGAGGATCGACCCGATGCAACGCTGCGAGCGAGGTTGCGAAGCGTCGTGCAACTCTTCGACGAAGTCGCCGCCAACGCCGATTACAAAACGGTCTCAGAACTGACGAGCTTCCGCGTCTTGCATGTGGGCCTGCACGAATTTGCCGCCGAGGACATCGACCGTTCGCGCCGGCAGCTCTCGACCTCCGCCAGCAATCTGTCAAAAGGCCTCGAGTCGTGGTCGAGCGGCCAGCGTTGGCGCGATTATCTGCAACTCTCCTGGATGATCGGCACCGACGAGGAGATGCAGATCGACTTGGACGCTCGGTTGGTTCGCTTCGAGAAGCTGCTTGACAAATTCGATCGCGTGAAATCGGACGACCAATTTGAAATCGTCACGCAGCCGCGAGAATTCCAACTGGCCCACGTTGCGTTACGTCGATTCGTCGGCGACCTGCGACGGCTGGTGGACGAGGTCCGCAAGGCAGAGCCACAACAGCCGAACGGCGAACTGACATTACCCGCCGTACCGCGCTGAAAGTTGACGGAGACTGCGGCGCAACAGAGTTCTCAACTTTTCGCGAGTGATTCCATTCGCTTGAGCGCGTCCTTGTACTCGTAGTCGACAGCGAGAACCTCGCCGTAATGCTCCTCGGCTTTGTCGGGCTCTTTGGCCTCTTCGCACAAGCGGCCAAGGTAGTAGTGGCATTCGAGAAACGACTCGCGGTGTTCTTGAGGATTGAGCTTCGGGACCGCTTTCTCCAACTGCTTGCGGGCCAGGATGCCCTTCTTCTCATTGATGAAGCACTTTGCCAGTAATAGCAATGCGGCCCCTTCCATGCGGGTATCTTGGACCGAAGCTTGGAACATCGGGATCGCCTGAGAGTACATCTTCAGCTTGTAGAACCGCTCGCCCAGCGTGAATTTGAGTTTGAGGTCGTGCGGATGCCGTTCGACACGCGTGCGATAGCTCTCGATTTCGCGTTTCAACAGTTCGATCTCTTGAGCCTTCGCCATCGCGACTGCCTCTTTGTCGTCGGGCGACTTGGCGGCGTTGGACTTGGCGATATCGACACTCTTCCGCATCAGGTCGATTTCCACGTCTTCGAGTTGCTCACGAATATTTGGGTCGCCGCCGGAGAGTTCCAGGGCCTTCTGATACATCGCGCCGGCGTCTTCGATTTTCCCGGCTCGGCGATAGAAGTCGGCCAGTTTGAGGTAGACGTGTTTGTTGTCCGGATCTTTGCGGATGGCTCGTTGCAGGTCGGCTTCCTCAGATTGCCCCGGTCCGTCGGCGTTGCCAGATGTGGAAGCCTGTTTGCCGATCGCTTTGCGGATCGCCTCGATCGAACGCTCCTTCTTGTCGCCGCCTTCCTCCTCGAATTCGCCTTTGTCGATCACCGAACTGGCGTTGAGCTGAGTGATCTTCGAGCGAGCTTCCATGTCGAGCGGGTCGAGCTTGAAGACTCGGTCCCAGTATTTGATCGCTTCGAGAAACTCCCCCTTCTGTTCGAGGAGCGCTCCCAAAGCCTTGAGGGTGACCTTGTTATTGGGATCAGTCTCGACAGACCATTTGTAGCCTTGGACCGCGACGTCGATGAAGTCCTGGTTGGATGTGGCCTCGGCCATGTCGGCGTTGAGTTCGGCGTCCCACGGAACGAGTATCAATCCTTCCTCTGCAGAGAGGTCGAGGTTCGCCCAATTCTTCGTCATGCGAGCCTTCTTGATGCTCGCTTTGACCCCCATCAACCTCATCCCGGCCATCTTGGCCCCGGTCCCTTTGGGGTATTTCTTCCGTTCAACTCCGCGCAGTGTCTGGCGAAACATTAAGTTGTCCGGGGCAACCTTCACCGACTGCCCGAACATCTCGATGGCATAGTCCCAGTTCTGTTTAACCATCGCCTCGCCCCCTTTTTTGAAGCAGTCCTGGGCGATTTTTTTCTTCGGATCGTCAGCCATGTGTTAATCGTTATTAGAAATCGAATTCGACGCGCCGGCACTCGATACGTCGGTCCTCACGGACCAAGCCATCGCCTCAAGCAGCCACCACCACTCTATGCGGCTGAGACTCAATTCGGAAGTGGCTATCACAGTCTGGACGAGTCGGCGTTGAGTTATCGCAGGCCAGCGAGGTCTTGCAACGTGTGCCAATTCGCCAGGCGGTCGGATTTCGCGTACAGCAGCGTTTCGGACGGGTTGCCATCTTTGTCGAAATGCTTGGCGAAGCGGCCTTCGCTACGGGCGAAGTCGATGAAGTCCACGACCGCGCCAGTCTTGGGGTTCTTGAACCAGTCGTCTTTGACGGCGGGATTCCCCTGCAGCGACATGCACTTTTTGATCGTGTCTCCTTGACGCGGATCGAAAATGACCAGCGGAAAGGCTCGCGTATCGACCGCGAGGCGGGCTTGATCGGAAGCCATGTTGTCGGCGACGCCGTGTTCTGGCTGGCAAGTCGTGTAGCAATTGATGATTGCCGGACCATCGAATTCCAACGCGCCAAGCACCGCCTTGTAGAAGTGGTTCGT
>CAMAWN010000090.1 GCA_945861865.1 Candidatus Kuenenia stuttgartensis
GGCGACACTCAATCCTTGGCGAGTCAACAACGACACGGCTTCGACCTTGAACTCCCTCGTAAACACTCGACGTTTCGACATGAACTTCGCTCCTCACGCGTCACAATACGCGCTACGTTGCGCGCACGCAAAACGTGGGCAAGTCCACCCATCCGACCTTTGGGGCTTTGCGAGTGGCCGCCTTGGCGGCAATATGATGGCCCCGGACGATCCACGGGATTGTCCGAGAGGCCGAACCCGCCGTTACACTCTCGCCTCACGACTATCACACCTTTTGGATCGAGGAGCCGTGCTCATGCGACTCACTTTCGCGCTCTCGTTGTCTGTGACCCTGTTCGCCGCCGAAGCCGTTCGGGCCGACGACGCGATTCTCTACAACCGAGACATTCGGCCAATCCTGACGGACATGTGCTTCCCGTGTCACGGGCCGGATAGTGCGGCTCGGAAGGGGGACTATCGGCTGGACCGCCGTGACGACGCGATCGGCAAGAAGGTCATCGTGCCGGGCAAGCCGGACGAGAGCGAGATGCTGCGGCGCATCCTTTCCACCGACCCCGAAGAGGTCATGCCGCCGCCGGCCATCAAGAAAGCGCTGACGGCGAAACAGAAAGAGTTGCTCAAGAAGTGGATCGCCAGCGGAGCCGAATATCAGGCTCACTGGTCGTTCATCGCGCCGGCTCGACCAGCATTGCCGAAGGTCAAGAACGAGACGTGGGCGAAAAATCCGATTGATCGATTTGTGATTGCGAAGCTCGAAGCGGCTGGATTGACCCCAGCGGCCGAGGTCGATCGACGGACGTTGGCTCGGCGAGTCAGCCTCGACATCACCGGTCTGCCACCGAGCGTTGAACTGGTCGATGAGTTCGTGGCCGACAAGTCGGACAACGCTTACGAAAAGCTGATCGACAAGTTGATGACCTCGAAGCAATGGGGCGAGCATCGCGGACGGTACTGGCTGGACGCGGCCCGCTACGCCGACACGCACGGCATTCACTTCGATAACTTCCGCGAGATGTGGTCGTACCGCGATTGGGTCATCAGCGCCTTCAATCGCAACATGCCGTTCGATCAATTCACGGTCGAGCAACTCGCTGGAGACCTCTTGCCGAACAAGTCGCTCGATCAGGAAATCGCATCGGGCTTCAACCGCTGCAACATCACGACGAACGAGGGTGGCTCGATCGCGGAGGAAGTTCTCGTCTCGTACACGCGCGATCGAACGGAGACGGTCTCGCAAGTTTGGATGGGGCTGACGGCTGGCTGTGCGGTCTGTCACGACCACAAGTTCGATCCGATCTCACAGCGCGAGTTCTATTCGCTGGCGGCGTTCTTCAATAACACGACGCAAGGGGCGATGGACGGCAACATCCCGAACACGCCGCCGATCATCACCGTCCCGAAACCGGAAGACCGCGAGAAGTGGGAAGCGGTCTCCGCGTCGCTGATGGAGATGCGCGGCAAGCTGGAAGCTCGAAAAAAGGACGCTCGCGGCGAGTACGACAAATGGCTGGCCGAAGCGAATGTCGAACAACTCGCCGCGCTCGTTCCGACCGAGGGACTGAAGCTGCACGCGCCGCTCAACGAAGGGAGCGGCAGCTCGCTCAAGCTCATTGTCGACCGACAAGAGCGGACGACCGAGGTCAAATCCGGCTTCGATTGGGTCGGCAACGGCAAGGTCGGAGCAAAAGCGTTCGCGATCAAGATCGGTGATCCACTGGAGATTCTCGATGCGGGTGACTTCGAGAAGGACCAAGGTTTCACCGCCTCCGCGTGGGTCAAAGTCACGAAGCGCAATCAGACGGGAGCGATTCTGGCTCGCATGGACGTCGGCAGCGCGTATCGCGGCTGGGATTTGTGGTTGCAGGCGGACAAGCCGGGCATGCACATCGTCAGTGCGTGGCAGCAGGATGCTCTGAAAGTCGTCGGCAAAACCCCGCTGCAACCGAATCAGTGGAACCACGTCTGCGTGACTTACGATGGCTCCGGCAAAGCGGCCGGCGTGCGAGTCTTCGTCAACGGCGTACAGCAGCCGGTCGATGTCGAAGCCGATCAGCTCAAATCAACGATCCGCACGAACGTTCCGCTGATCCTCGGCCAACGCAGCAAAAGCGAACGGTTGCAGAACGTCGTCCTGCAAGACGCTCGCGTTTATGGCCGAGCACTCGCGAACAGCGAAATCGAACAGCTCAACCGCACACCGCAGGCGGTTGAGTTGCTCGCGAAGCCGGCCGACAAGCGGACGCCGCAAGAGGTCAACGAACTCTTCGACTGGTGGCTGGTAACGCTGGACAAGCCGTTTCAAGAACTCAACAGCCAAATCGCGACCGCTCAACAGGAAGAGGTCGCAATCAAATCGCGTGGCACGATCGCTCACGTCATGAACGAGAAGTCTGAAGAGGCGCTGGCCTACATCCTCTTCCGTGGCGAGTACGACAAACGCAAAGACCCGGTGAAGCCGGCAACCCCTGCGGCTCTGCCCGCGTTTCCGACGGTAGTTCCGAAGAACCGCATCGGTTTTGCTCAGTGGTTGCTGACCCCAGAGCACCCGCTGACCGCGCGCGTCACCGTCAATCGCTTCTGGCAGGAAGTCTTCGGCAGCGGCCTCGTGAAGACCGCCGGAGACTTTGGCATCACCGGCGAGTTGCCGTCGCATCCGGAACTGCTCGACTGGTTGGCCGTTGAGTTCCGCGAGTCCGGCTGGGACGTCAAGAAGTTTTTCAAGCTGGTGTTGATGTCCAACACGTACCGACAAGCGGCCATCGCGACTCGCAACAAGTTGGACAAAGACCCGCAGAACCGATTGCTGTCGCGCGGCCCGCGCTTCCGCATGGATGCCGAGATGATCCGCGATTACTCGCTAGCCGCCAGCGGCTTGCTGGTCCCAAAGCTCGGCGGGCCGAGCGTCAAGCCGTATCAACCCGACGGCGTCTGGGAAGCGGTCGCGATGATCGGCAGCAACACCCGCGACTACAAACGGGACACCGGCGAGAGCCTGTATCGCCGCAGCCTCTACACGTTCATCAAGCGCGCCGCGCCGCCGGCGTCGATGGAAATCTTCAACGCGACCGCTCGCGAAACCTGCATCGTCCGCCGCGATCGCACCAACACGCCGCTGCAAGCGCTCGTCACGCTGAACGACGTGCAGCACGTCGAGGCGGCGCGGAATCTCGCGCAGGTCGTGCTCAAGACCGGCGGCGAGTCGTTCGATTCGCGAGCCGATCTGTTGGCCAAGCGACTGCTCGCTCGGCCGTTCCGTCCCGAAGAACTGGCGGTCGTGAAGGCGTCGCTTCAGGAACTGACCGCGCACTACCAAGCTCACGCCGACGACGCGAAGCAGCTCCTTTCGTTCGGCGATTCGAAGCCCGATGCGACGCTTGATCCTGCGACTCTCGCCGCCTGGACGATGCTGACGAACGAAGTGCTGAACCTCGACGAAGTGCTGAACAAGTAATCTCACATCGACGGACACTGGTTGAAATCAATTCACCGATTTGTTTCGGAGCCGATCATGGATCTTCTTCAGGAATACCAACGCAACGTCACCCGCCGTTACTTCTTCTCGCAGGGCTCGCACGCCCTCGGCTGGGCGTCACTGGCGTCGTTGATGGGACGAACGCCCGGAGTCGCCGGCGCGGCGGAGACGACCAACTCGGCCTCGTTGCCGAAGACGAATCTGCAGCACTTCGTCGGCAAGGCCAAGCACGTCATTTATCTGCACATGGTCGGCGGGCCGCCGCAGATGGATTTGTTCGACTACAAGCCGGTGATGAACGACTGGTACGACAAAGACCTGCCCGAGTCCGTCCGTAAAGGGCAACGGCTGACGACGATGACCAGTGGGCAGGCACGCTTCCCGATCGCGCCGTCGATGTTCAAGTTTCAGCAGCACGGCGAGTGCGGCATGTGGCTGTCTGAGTTGCTGCCGTGGAAGGCCAAGATGGTGGATGACATGGTCTTCATCCGCTCGATGAACACCGAGGCGATCAATCACGAGCCGGCGATCAGCTTCATCCAGACCGGCAACCAAGTGACGGGCCGGCCGTGTCTCGGAGCGTGGGCCAGCTACGGGCTTGGTTCGCTCAACGAAGACCTGCCGGCGTTCGTGGTCATGGTCGCGAAGCCGACGAACACCGAACAGGTGCAAGCGATTTCCGCGCGGCTCTGGCAAGCAGGCTACCTCCCCGGCGAGCACGCCGCGACGAGTTTCCGCAGTGCGGGCGATCCAATTCTGTACATCAACAATCCTCCGGGAGTACCGACGGAGATTCGCCGCAAGACGCTCGATGGATTGAAGCAACTCAATGAACTCAACCTGCAACAGCTCGGTGATCCGGAGACGCGGACACGCATCGAAAACTACGAACTCGCGTTCCGCATGCAGACCAGCGTGCCCGAACTGACCAACATCGCCAGCGAATCGGAGGCGACCTTGAAAATGTACGGCGACGAAGTCCAGAAGCCCGGCACGTTCGCCAACACGGTGCTGCTGGCGCGGCGATTGGTCGAACGTGGCGTGCGGTTCGTGCAGGTCTACATCAATAACTGGGACACGCACGGCAACGTCGCCGGACGCTTGCCGTCGCAATGCCGCGACGTCGATCAGCCGTGCCACGCGCTGATTCAAGACCTCAAGCAACGCGGCCTGTTCGACGACACGCTGGTCATCTGGGGCGGCGAGTTCGGCCGCACGATTTACTCGCAGGGCGGTCTCTCGAAGCAGAACTACGGTCGCGATCACCACCCGCGCTGCTTCACGTGGTGGATGGCTGGTGGCGGCACGAAGGGGGGCACGATCTACGGCGAGACCGACGACTTCTCGTACAACGTCGTCAAAGACCCGGTCCCGATCCGCGATTTCCACGCGACCGTGTTGCATCTGCTGGGCTTCGACCACGAGCGGTTCACGTACAAGTATCAGGGTCTCGACCAACGACTGACCGGCGTCGAACCGTGCCGCGTGGTGAAAGAGCTATTCGCTTGAGGCTCTCACTCGCAATGCGTGAAGATGGGTGATGAATTCCAAAGTCCAATCAGATTCGACCGCTGAGCCCATCGTTTCTCGCAAACGTCGGCAGGGTCTTTGTTGGTTCATCGCATCAGTCTGCGTGGTCGTTGGTGCGGCACTTCTGAGTATTGCCGGTTGGCCCTATTGGCTTAGTTGGCAGGTACAAGCCAGGAACCGGCGCGATTCTCAAAGGGAAGCAACTGACCCTTCACGACCTTCACAAGTTCAAACAGTTTCCAAAGCTCGGCACTCTGGTATTGGAAGAAACAGACGTTTCCAAAGAAGCGTTGGGTTGGCTGCGATCGCCGAGCTACGGCAGATCAGGGTCATACAGATTTTCGCATCGCGGTTTGAGGATGGAACTCAGTACCTCAGCGCCCTTCCAAAGCTTCAGTGCTTGAAACTCGGCGATTCCCACCTTGGCGAAACTCACGAATTTGAGGTCGCTGAGCCTGCTTGCAATTGGAGACCGTGGACTTGAGCATCTCTCTCGCCTCGATACCATTTGCGAGTTAGGGCTTCGTGATTCAATCCTCTCTGAACGCGGACTAGAGCACCTGTCGCATTGCAAGCAACTCGATAATACTTGTGCTTCATCATGTGACATTCTCCAACGTTGGGAACGCGCATCTTGCTCGACTGCCCAAGCTTTCGTGGTTACATCTCGAAGATTGCGAACTCGATGATGACTCGGTCAAGGCATTCATCAATTCGTGTCCTGTTCTGCGTCAATTGGATCTGCATCGGGTGAATGTCAATGATTCAGCGTGGTCGGTAATTGCTCGCCACCCGAAAATCGGGGCGTTCCAAATTGAGAACATTCCAATCACGAACGCTGGACTCAACGCTTTCAAAACATGCCGTACACTTGGAGCGATTGAACTTTCCCACACACTGGTAACGCCTTTGGCCTAATGGACTTTCGGGAAGCGAGGCCAGATCTGATGCACGTCATTTTACAAAACGATCAATGATCGGATGCGAACCGAGACGCCTTCCATGACCGATATTTCCACGGCTCCGTGGATCGAGCCACATTCATTACCAGCTCTTCGTAGGCAAATCTTCTACCCCGCCCAATGACAGCACTTTTCCAGGAACACTCGTCATGACCACGCCGCTGCAATCGCTCATCGCTTCAGGCACGAAACTCTGGCTCGACAGCATCGATCCCGATTTGGTGCGGCTCAACCGAGAACAAGGCGCGACCGGAGCGACGTCGAATCCAATCATCGTGTCAGATCTCATCAAGACTGGACGGTTTGACGATCGGTTGGCGGTGTTGATGAAGCAGGGTCTCGATGACGAGGCGGTCGCATGGCAAGTGACCGACCAATTGGTGCGCGGTGCTCAAGAGGTGTTCGCGCCGGTATGGGCGGAGACTCGCGGCAACGACGGCTACGTGTCGTTTGAATTGGACCCGCTGCTTGAGGACGCCGCTTGCTCGCTGAGCCTGCCAGACAAGATTGCTCGGTACGTCGAACTCGGCAAGAAATGGTCGGCGGGGCACACGAATCGGATGATCAAGGTGCCGGCCACGCCCGGCGGCTTGGGAGCGTTGGAAGAACTGACGGCGGTGGGGATCACGCTGAATGTCACGTTGATTTTTTCGCAGCGACAGTATCACTTGGCACGCGAGGCGGTGTGGCGGGGCGCGCAGCGGCGGAAGTCGCTCGATAGTTTCAAATCGGTTTACAGCATCTTCGTCAGCCGGATCGACGTGTACACGAAGCAGAAGGTCTCGTCGTTGTCGCCTGCGGCGCAAGGGCAGGTCGGACTGTTGAACGTGCAGCGCATCTGGCAGGACAACGAACGCTGGTGGAGCGAGAAGCGACTGCCGCTCAAACAAGAAATCATCTTCGCCAGCACCGGTACGAAAGACCCGGCCGAGTCGCCCGATAAGTACGTCGCTGCGCTGGCCGGTTCCGACATTCAGACGAATCCCCCCGCGACGAACGCAGCGGTGCAAGCGATGTCCGGCAATGTTTTTTCACGCCGCGTGGATCAATTGCCGGCGGCCGAGGCTGTCGCCGAGATCGACCGGCTAGTTGATTTTGCGAAGCTCGAAGAGACACTGATGTCCGAGGGCTTGCAGAAATTCGCCGACCCCCACAAGGCGTTGCTGAAACTGATCGGCGATAAGCGTCAGAGTTTGACGCCATGAAGTCCGATCTGGTGGACTGACCAAGGCGGTTTGAACGAATGTTCGCAATCTCGTCCTTCACCCTCTCGGCGTTGAGGGGTGCGGGGTGCGGGGTGCGGGGTGTGAGAGCCGATCGCATTGGAATCCCTCATCCGGCCTTCGGCCACCTTCTCCAAGCAAGCGAGGCTGCGGCGTGCTCCTTGACAGTGTGAGTGGCCAAAAGTAATGTCACCGCCCCGCTCAGCAGGATGGGGGCGGTTAGGCCGTCGAAGGTCGTCTCGCAAGCGACTTTGGGCACCTCGACACTGTTCTGGTTTTTGGCAGCACCGCGTACTGTTTTGAAATTTGGCAGCACCGCGTGAGGTCGTTGATGATATAGACGTGTCGATTCAGGGACGTTCGCCGGGATTTCTTGGCTTCGTCTTTCGATGGCTGGCCTTCGTGGCTGAGTCCGTTGCCGCTCGCGGCAGCGGCGAGAGAAGTGGGTCTCGTGCCCGCTTTTTTTGTTTCGGGACCGTGCGTTTTTCAGGGCAGTGCTTTTGTTTCGAGGCCGTGCGAAGTCAGACTCCGAAAGGGGCCTTTTCAACCGGTCTCGGCGGAGCAAGACATGAGTGACCAACGTGGATCGGATGACAAAAACGACACTGGCGACCATCCCGAGAAGAAACTTCGTGCGAAGCCACCAAAACAATATGGATCGGAAGGCGATGCGAAACGCCGCGTCGGGAAAGAACGTCGTGCCGAAAAGCAGGACGACAGTCGCGGCGAAAGGAACAGCATGAACGGGGCGGACGTCCTACGATTCGTCGATGCGTTGCATCGCGACCGGAATATCGACAAGTCCATTGTCTTCGAGGCTCTGGAACAGGCGGTGTTGTCGGCAGCGAAGAAGCATTACGGCGAAGACTTTGAAGTCACGGTCGTCATCGATCCGGTCAGCGGCAAGCCCACCGTGCTGTGCAACAGCAAGGAAATCGAACCGGACATGCTGGGTGAGATTTTGGGACGTATTTCGTCGCAGACCGCCAAGCAAGTGCTGATGCAGCGCATCCGCGAAGCAGAACGGGATTCGATCTTTGACGAGTACGAAGATCTGAAAGGTCAACTCGTCACGGGCACGATCACGCGGTTTGAGGGTGGATCGGCGCTCATCGCGCTCGGCAAGATCGACGGCTTTCTGCCCAAGAGCGAACAAATTCCCGGCGAGTCGCATCGCATGAGTGAGCGGATTCGAACTGTCGTGATCGAGGTTCGCAAAGCCGGCAGTCGTGTGAAGATCATTCTGTCGCGTACGCATCCCGATCTCGTGCTGGAACTCTTCAAGACGGAGATTCCGGAAGTCGCTGAGGGAATCATCGAAGTTCGTTCGCTGGCTCGTGAAGCGGGATATCGCTCGAAGGTCGCGGTGTCCTGCTCCGACACGAAGATTGACTGTGTCGGTGCTTGCGTCGGCGTGCGCGGAGCACGCATCAAGAACATCGTCGATGAGTTGGCGGGCGAGCGGATCGACATCGTGCGCTGGAACGACTCGTTGCAGGTGCTCGTTCCGAACGCGATGCAGCCGGCGGAAGTCGAGGATGTGATTCTCTGTCCGATGCTCGGCCGAGTCATCGTGCTGGTGCGAGAAGATCAGCTCTCGCTGGCGATTGGAAAGCGCGGACAAAACGTGCGGTTGGCGTCGAAACTGGTCGGCTGGGACATTGAGGTGATGACTCGTGATGAGTTGAATGAGCAGCTCGAGAAGTCCGTTGCCGCGTTCTCGCAGGTGCCGCACATCACCGAAGAATTGGCCGAGAGTCTCGTGTCTCAGGGCTTCTTCAGCTTTTACGACTTGTCCGTCATTGAGCCGGACCAACTGGAAGAGATGAGCGGTCTGAACTCGGAACAGGTCGAAGAGATCGTCGCCTATGCCGATGTCGAAAGCGAAAAACAAGAAATCGAAGACAACCGTCGCAAAGCAGAAATGAAGCTGCAAAGAGAGATCGACGCGCGGACTGCGGCGGAAACACCTCCGAAAGAGAACTCGCCAACTCCGGGCGAAATCGCGGAAGCCGCTCCGGCGGCGGAAGCCGAGGCCGTTGTGGAGAATTCGGCCGCTGCGGAGTCCACGCCTCCCGTTATGGAATCTGAGCCAGCCACGAATCCGGAATCCGAGCCTCCCGCTCAGGTCGCTGAATAATGAAGCGATCGGCGTACAACCTGTTTGATCGCCGCTTCGCGCGAGAGACATCTCGCGCACAGCCACGTGTCCTTCGTCTTTCCAACACCGAGGAATCCTTTGACCGAACAACTGGCCGAGGACAAAACGCTCAAGGTTCGAATTTTTGCCTTGGCGAAAGAATTGGGGATGGACAGCAAAGTCCTGATCCAGCATGCGAACGATGCTGGCGTCCCCGTGAAGGCGTCGGCGTTGGCGAGCATCTCGCCGGCCGAACGCGACGTCGTGTTGGAATACCTCAAGACTAAGACGTCCAAGCCCGCACCGGAAAAAAAGGCGATCACTCGCGATGACGTGGCGACCGACGTCGCGGTCAAGGCGCGCAAGTCGATGCCTGTTCGGACGATGGCTCCCATCACCCGACCGTCGCGACCCGTGCGAGAGCCGGAAGCGCAACCATCTGAGACCGTGCCTGCCTCCGAGCCGGCATTGCCGAGTAGTCCTGAAGCGGCGACTGTTCATTCCTTGGATTCGCCTGTGCCTGTCCCGGTTCCGCCGGACGAGGTTGTCGCCAAACAATCAGACGTCGCGCCGACCGAGTCGCCGGAATCCCCAGACGACGGCAAATCTGCGATGCGTCGTGAAGACTATATTGGTCCGCACGGTGCGACAGCACGGACGCGCGAGATGCGGCCGATCGGTTCGACGGGCGACATGCGAGCGACGGGGACCGTTCGGAAAAGCAAACCAAACCTCCCGCAGTTGGCCGCCATTCCGGATGCTCCGGTCGTAAAACCCAAGAAGGACGAAGGCAAGGCGCAGCGCCCCGACATCAAGATTACCGCTGAAAACTTTGACTCGGCGGGCCCCTTGGCGGGCCGAGTCAGTCAAGTGGTGAAAGGGGACAAGGGACATCCGGTCGCTGGTGGTCCCAAAAAACGCGGCCCGGTGATTGACGACGATGGCGACAAGAAAGTCGTCCCCGGCAAGGGAGGCAAGACGCATCCGGGCGGCTTGATGGAGTCACGCGACGAGCGTCGGAAGCAGCGACATTCGCGAGTTGGAGATGCCACTGGTGAGGACGACGAGGGCGCACGTCGTCGTCGAAACATCAAAACGTATCGCTCGAAGATGGCCGGGCGGCCGGAACTGAAATCGCAGGCCGAGGTCGATGTGCCGATCTCGCTGCGCACGCTGTCCGAAGCGATGGGTCGGCCGGTCAAGACCTTCATGAGCATCTTGTTCAAGCAGGGCAAGATGGTCCAAATCAACGACACGATTGACGAAGAGACCGCTCTTGAACTGGCGATGGAAGTCGGCGTCGAATTGACCATCCTTCGTGAGAAGGATCTCGAAGAAGAGTTGGAGGATACGTTGCTGGCAGCCGATCCGGCCGAGAGCCTGGTCACTCGGCCGCCGATCGTCACGATCCTGGGACACGTCGATCACGGCAAGACAACACTGCTCGACAAGATTCGCTCGACCGACGTCGCTGCCGGCGAAGCGGGCGGCATCACCCAGCACGTTCGCGCCTACCAGATCGACCACAACGGCCACAAAATTACGTTCGTCGACACTCCCGGCCACGCGGCGTTCGGCGAGATGCGTGCTCGCGGAGCCAACTGTACTGACATCATCGTGCTCGTCGTTGCGGCCAACGACGGCGTCATGCCGCAGACCATCGAGTGCATCGCGCATGCGAAGGCTGCGAATGCAACGATCATCGTTGCGCTCAACAAAATCGATCTGCCCGACCGCAACGAGCAACGAGTGCTCAGCGATCTCGCGACGCACGGCGTGCTCGTGCAGGAATGGGGCGGCGAAGTTGAAATGGTCCGCACGTCCGGCCTCGCGGGAACGGGCATCCCCGATTTGCTGGAGTTGCTGCTGCTCACGGCGGAAGTCCACGAACTCAAGGCGAACCCAGAACGGTCGGCGGTCGGTGTGTGCATCGAAGCGTTCCGCGACGAAGGCCGCGGTCCGATCGCGCTGGTGATGGTCCAGAACGGCACGCTACGAGTCGGCGACATTCTGCTGTGCGGTGGATCGCACGGCAACATCCGTGCGATGTACAACGAACACGACGAAGAGATCACGGAAGCCCCGCCGTCCACGCCGATCCGAGTCGCCGGACTCGATCTTGTCCCGAATGCTGGCGACCAGTTCTTTGTGATGGACGACCTCGACGCCGCTCGCGAAATCGCGGAAATCCGCCAGCAACGCGGACGGACGCAGGCTCTGTCGTCTCGCGGACGCAAGCGCACGATGGAAGACATCCTCATCGCGGTGCAGGGTGGTGCGGTTCAAGAACTGCCGCTCATCATCAAGGCCGACACTCCCGGATCGATCGAGGCTTTGAAGCACGAACTTGGCAAGTTCGATCACCCGGAAGTGAAGATCAACCTGCTGCACTCGGCCGTTGGTGGCGTCAACGAAAGCGACGTGTACCTGGCCAGCGCGTCGGGGGCGATCATCGTCGCCTTCCACGTCATTGCCGAAGATCGAGCCCTTCAGCTCGCCGAGAAAGAAGGGGTTGACGTCCGGCGGTACCAGATCATTTACCAAGTCACCGACGAGATCAAATTGTCGCTGGAAGGGCTGCTCACTCCTGAAAAGAAGCAAGTTTCGACCGGCCGTGCGATTGTGCTGCAAACGTTTTCGATCAGTAAAGTGGGCACGGTTGCCGGCTGTCGCGTCTTGAGCGGCAACATTGAGCGTAACAGCCGCGTGCGGCTGATTCGCGATCAAAAAATTCTCAATGATTACGGCCTCGCGTCTCTGAAGCGCGTCAAAGACGACGCGAAGGAAGTCCGCGAAGGCATGGAGTGCGGTATCCGTCTGGAAAACTTCAACGACGTCAAAGAAGGAGACCTACTGGAGGCGTATCGCATCGAGGAAGTGAAACGGACAATTGACTAGGAAATCCCAAGGTCCAAATCTCAATGCCCAATGAAGGTCAAAGTCCCAAATCCAAAGAGTGACGGACGACTTTCACGGTCTGCGATTGGGCTAGT
This sequence comes from Candidatus Kuenenia stuttgartensis, assembly GCA_945861865.1. Taxonomy (GTDB): domain Bacteria; phylum Planctomycetota; class Planctomycetia; order Planctomycetales; family Planctomycetaceae; genus SXKJ01. Next base: position 12,321 of record CAMAWN010000090.1, read on the forward strand.
CATTAGAGTTTGGGATTTCTTTGGACATTGGATTTTGGACATTGGATTTTGCACAAATGCCTTCACGCCGGATTGCCAAAGTGAACCGAGCTATTCTGGAAGCGATCAGCTCAGCGATCTTGTTCGAGCTGCGCGATCCGCGTGTGAAGAACGTGACAATCCTGAATGTCGAGACGACCGACGACCTCAAAGCCAGCAAAGTGCGAGTGGGCGTGCGTGGCGACGCGAAAGTCCAGTCGCTCACGCTGCATGGCCTCGAATCGTCACGCGGGTTCCTGCAATCGAAAATCGCCGAACGTCTGGAAACACGATACACCCCGATCCTTAAATTTGTCCTGGAGCCGAACTGGCTCGATCACCTGACTGCCACGTCGCAGGGCTTCCTGGAAGCCGCGGCGACCGCGATCGAAATCGAAGACGATGGAACCGAGTCCGCCGATGACGAGACGGATGCCGAAACCCCCGAAGTCCTCGAAGACGACGATGATGACCCTCCGACCGGCTGAGTGATGTTGAACTCAACCGGCCAACCTGATTTCGCAATTTCCGAACACACTCCGAACACACAGGCACGTTGCTCATGGCCGTCGTCAAGAAGACCAAAGCGTCCGACCTGCATTCTCTTTGCAAGAAGCTCGTCACGCTGTTGAAGAAGCACTACAAGCCCGCCAGCCACAAAAAGGACAAGGCGGTGCTGGAGACGATGCTGTACGCCGTCTGCCTGGAGAACGCGACGCAGGAACAGGCCGACACCGCCTACGAAGGGTTGCAGGAGTCGTTCCACGACTACAACGAAATCCGCGTTAGCACATTCGCCGAGCTGGCCGAGTGCTTCGAGGGAATGTCCGAGCCGGATGCTCGTGCGGCTCGCGTGCGAGCGATCCTGCAATATGTGTTTGAAATCAACTTCGACTTCGATTTCGAGCCATTGCGCCGCAAGACGATGGAGCTGGCCGAAAAACAGTTGCAGAAGATTCGCTTTCTCAGTTCGTTCAGCCAGCTCTACACGTTGCAAAAGTCGCTCGGCGCGCACACGGTGCCGGTGGATGATCGGCTGCGTGACGCGACGGTGTGGTTAGGACTCGCGCCTCCCCATTCTTCGACTGCGGAAGCCGCCGACTGTTTGAAGTCCGCCGTGATGAAGGCCGATACCGCTACGTTCTGCGAGTACAGCCGTTGCCTCGCTCTCGACGAACGTCTGACGCAGACATTCGCCAAGACAAAACCTCCGGAAGAGGGTTTCGATCTCGATGACATGATCTCACGGCTCGAAGCGTTACTGCGTACTGCGAAGAAGCCGGCGCAGGCCGAACCTGCCGCCAGCAAGAAAGCGGCACCGAAGGCCAAAGCCACGGTGAACCCAGCCGCGAAATCCGCAGCAAAGGCCCAGCCCAGCCCCGCAAAAAAGAAGAAGCCTCGCTGATACACATCCACTCGACTCGTGGCGGAAACGCGTCGCGTCCAAGTCGGCGGTTGTCGAATTCGAGACGCTGCGGTCACGCCGAGAAACGAGGTTTGGTCGGAATCCGGTCGCTCGCTATCATCCACCCCGCGAGTTCGCCTGAGGGTCACGCTCGGAATTTCGTCGCCATTCCAGGGAAGAGCAGGTCATGACACAACCGCCACGAAGGATCGGAATTTCAAGACGAATCGGCTTGGTATTGAGCATCGCCTTTGGCGGAATGCTCCTGTGGATTTCACAGGCGTCGGCCTCTCGACAGTTGGCGCAAGACGAGTTTGCGCCGAGCGACGCCACGCATCGACTTTTCCGCCGCAGCGACTTCCGGCTGGACGTCGCTGAACCTCCGGAGAGGCCCGAAAAACTAAAGCCGGCTCGCGAACGAGACGCCGACGGCCAGAAGCGCATCGACGCGATGGGCTGGTTCATGAAGGGACGGTTCCTCGAACAACGCGAGGAATTCAAAGCCGCTCTCGAAGCCTATGAAAAGGCCGTGCAGATCGACCCCGGCGCGGTCGAGGTTTATCGCGCGTTGATCCCGCTGGCGTTCGGACTCAACGAGGCCGACAAGGCGATGAACTATGCCTTGAAGGCGGTCGAACTCACGCCCGACGACTTTCTGCTGCTCCAGCGAGTCGGCATCCATTTAGCGACCAAGGACAAAGTTCCCGAAGCGATTCGGCTGATCGAACAAGCCGCGCGGTCGACCAAGCTCGACAAGTTGTCCGGTCAGTACGTCGCGATCATGCGCGACCTCGCGCTCTTGTACCTCATCACCGGCCAGGTCGAGAAATCCGCCGATGCCTTCGAGGTCGTCTTCGACGCGAAGACCAACCCGGAAAAGTTCCATCTCGACTTCCAAATGAAGTCGGAACTTGAAAAGCATCAACGCACGACTTACGAGGCGATCGGACAAGTCTTCCTGGAAGCCAAGCGGCCGGACCGAGCCATCGTCGCGCTCGAACGTGCGGCCTCGGCGAAAAAGACGAAGCCGGGGAACATCAGCTTCAGCCTCGCGCAGGCCTACTTGATGACCGAGCGGCCCGACAAGTCGCTCGAACACTTGCAGACCTACTTTGACGCACAACTGCAATCGAAAGGCAAGGCGGCGTATCAACTGCTCGCCGACATCCTCAAGGTGCAAGGCAAGTCGGACGACTTGATCTCGCGATTGGAACAGCTCGCAGAGAAGGACCAACACAACCAGACGCTGCAATTCTTCCTCGCCCGACAGTACGTCGAGGTGAATCGTTTCGACGATGCGGAGGCTCGGTTCAAAAAGACACTCGAACGCGAAAAGGGAATCGAAGGCTACATCGGACTCGCGTCGCTGTATCGCCGGCAGAATAAACCGGCCGAACTGCTGCAAGCGCTCTCGCAAGCGTTCTCGCGCGAGTCAGAACTGGCGAATGCCGCCGAAGACCTCGAACGCGAACTGCAAGCAGTCGGCGCGGACGAAAAGCTCGTGGCCGGGTTGTTGGAAGTCGGCGCGAAGCAATCAGAGGGAGATTCACCGAAGCTCGATTTCGCCAGCAGCGTGCTGCTCGCCAAGATCGCGACGCAGAACAAGCTGTACGATCCGGCCGAGAAGTTCTATCGCCTGGGCATCAAGCTCCGTCGCGATCGAGCCGCCACCTTGTACGACGAACTCGCGCGAATGCTTTTGGAAGCTCGCAAATTTGGCGATGCGGTCAAAGTCCTCGACGATGCAATCAACGAACCGTCGCTGAAAAACAACCGCGCCGCGTTCTGGTTCTTGCAGACACAAGCTCGCGAAATGGCGGGAGACACAGCCGGTGCATTGGCCGCGATCAACGAGGGCCGCAAGCTTGCTGGCGAAGACAATCCGCTGTTCCTCTTCCAAGAGGCATGGATTCACTCCCACGCTCACCAGTGGGATCAAGCAGTGCCACTGTTCGAGAAATTCATCGAGAAGAACCCCGGCCATCGCCTCTCGCGACAGTGCCAGTTCAGCCTCTCGAACATCCACGTCCAAAAGGGAGACATCCGCAAAGGTGAAGAAATCCTGGAGAAGGTGCTCGTCGAAACTCCAGACGATCCGTCGGTCAACAACGACTTGGGCTACCTCTACGCCGACCAAGGCAAGAATCTGGAGAAGGCTCGCGGCATGATCGAGAAGGCGCTGAAAGCCGAACCGGACAACGCCGCGTATCAAGACAGCATGGGCTGGGTCTTGTTCAAGCTCGGCAAACCGGCGGAAGCGATCCCGTTTTTGGAGAAGGCTGTTCAAACCCCGCGTGGCACCGACGCGACGATCTTCGACCATCTCGGTGACTGCCAGCATGCGCTCGGCCAGAAGGATAAGGCGATCGAGAATTGGCAGAAGGCGCTCAAGGACGCGAAGGCCGACAAGACTCCGGACACGAAGTTGATTGAAAAAATTGAAGAGAAACTGAAGCAGAAATAGTCGTTGGGTGGGTCAATCCGCCACAGGCGGAGCCGGCACACCATGATCGTCAACATTCCCCTTGGTGGGCCGCTCGATGGTTGGCCCACCCTACGAAGCAAACCACGACACATGGCAGGACATTCTCATTCGGCGAACATCGCCATCAGGAAGGGTGCTCAGGACAAGAAGCGGGGCAAGCTGTTCGGCAAGCTCAGCCGAGCGATCATTGTGGCCGCTCGCAACGGCGGTGGTGATCCGACGAGCAACCTCGCGTTGCGATATGCACTCGACAAGGCTCGCAAGAACAGCATGCCCAAGGAAAACATTGAGCGTGCCGTCAAGAAGGGCACCGGCGAGTCCGGCGACGAACAGTACGAAGAGATGGTCTACGAAGGCTACGCTCCGGGCGGCGTGGCCGTGCTCTGCGACATTCTGACCGAGAATCGCAACCGCACCGCCGGCGAGGTCCGCGAGGTTTTCAAAGTTCACGGCGGAAATCTCGGCAGCACCGGTTGCGTCGGGTACTTGTTCACTCGCAAAGGAGTGTTCGTCGTTCCGGCTCAGAACGTTGAAGAAGATCGCTTGTTCGAGATCGTTCTCGAAGCCGGCGGCGATGACGTGCAAAAGGTGGGCGAGTCCTTCGAGATCACCTGCGAAGTGAGTCTCTTTCAGCAACTCAACGAAGTGCTCGAAGCGGCGAAGATTCCGACCGACGTCGCGGAAATCCAACGGATTTCGAGCACGACCGTGGAAGTCGATGTCGAAACCGGGAAGCTGGTGATGGAGTTCATCGAGGCTCTCGAAGACTTGGACGACATTCAGACCGTGACCACCAACGTGAACCTGCCGGACGAGCTGACGTCAGCATGAACGGAGTCGAGTGGCATGGCGCGGCAACGAATCATCAACGGCGACAACCAGCCGGACGACGAACCGCCGCGCAAGCCGCCAGCAATTGAGTTCCGTCCCGACGACGAAAAGCACGACGAAGAACTCCGCCCACAAAAGCTAGACGACGTCGTCGGTCAGCGGAAGGCGGTCGAGCGGCTGCGGATCATGCTCGATGCCGCAAAGAAGCGTAATGAACCGCTCGGCCATCTGCTGTTTGATGGCCCACCGGGTCTCGGTAAGACGACATTCGCGACCGTGATCCCGAAAGAGTTGGGGGTCGATTTTCAAATTGCGTCGGCTCCAGCGCTGACGGCTCCGAAGGATGTGTTGCCGTATGTGACGAATGCCAGCTTCGGCTCGGTGCTGTTTCTCGACGAGATTCATCGCCTGCCGCCTGCCGTCGAAGAGTTCCTCTATCCGGTGATGGAAGACTTCCGAGTCGATATCTCGCTCGGCGAAGGAATGAACGCTCGCACGATCAATATGCCGCTGAAGAAATTCACGGTGATCGGTGCGACGACGCGCAGCGGCCTGCTGACCGCACCGTTGCGTGACCGCTTCGTCAATCGGCTGCACCTCGATTTTTACGACGACGATGACCTCGCCGAAATCGTGAACCGCAACGCTCGCAAACTGCGCACGGAGATCGAGCCGGACGCTTCCGCCGAAATCTCCAAACGCAGCCGCGGCACTCCGCGCAAAGCCAACAACTTACTGTATTGGTGCCGCGACTATGCCGACAGCCGCGCGAAAGGCCGTATCACCAATGACGTCGCCAAGCTGGCGCTCGAAATGATCGAAGTCGATCACGTCGGGCTGGATGAACTCGACCGCAAGTATTTGCTGACGCTGATCAACATCTTCGCGGGCGGCCCGGCCGGTCTGACCGCGATCGCTCACAGCATGAGTTGTCCCTCCGACACGCTCGAAGATGAGATCGAACCGTTTCTGCTGCGCGTCGGTTTCGTGCAACGCACGCCGCGCGGCCGAGTCGTGACCGCCGCCGCGCTGACGCATCTTGGTATCGCGATCCCGACGTCACCGGATGCACCGAGCCAAGGGACGTTGTTCTAATTTTGCGGTGTTCAGCAGCGCACGCCAAATCGGGCCGGTTGAAAACCCGCTCCACGTTCGCTGCAATGCCGCGCGACTTTTCCTCGCCAACCCCAACGAAGATCGAACGCCATGACGACTCCCGTTCCCGCTGCTGTGAATCCGCCTCGACGCATTTTGATGGGGCCTGGTCCAAGCGACGTTCATCCGAGAGTCTGGGCCGCGCTCGCCGCGCCGACGGTCGGACATCTCGATCCGTACTTCCTGCAAATCATGACCGAGATGCAAGCGATGCTGCGGCAAGTCTTCCGCACGACCAACGAGCTGACCTTGGCCGTCAGCGGCACCGGCAGCGCGGGCATGGAAACCTGCGTGGTCAACTTGATTGAGCCGGGCGACAAGATGGTCGTTTGCGTCAACGGCGTGTTCGGCGGACGCATGGCCGACGTCGCCGGCCGCTGCGGTGCGCAGGTCACGATCATTGAACGACCGTTCGGCGAAATCTTCTCGACCGCCGAGATTGCGGACATCGTCAAAAAGGTGCAGCCCAAAGTCGTCGGCATCGTGAATGCGGAAACTTCGACCGGAGCTTGGCAGCCGCTGGAAGAAATCTCGAAGGTCGTGCATGACGCCGGTGCGCTGCTGCTGGTCGATTGCGTCACGTCGTTGGGAGGCGTGCCGCTGGAAGTGGATGCTTGGGGACTCGATGCCGTCTACAGCGGAACGCAAAAGTGCTTGAGCTGTCCGCCGGGTCTGGCTCCCGTGACGTTCAGCCCGCGCGCGGTTGCAGCGATCGAGGCTCGTAAGACCAAGGTCGCCAGTTGGTACCTCGACTTGACGATGGTCCGCAACTACTGGGGCCAATCGCGGGCGTACCACCACACCGCGCCGATCAACATGAATTACGGCCTGCACGAAGCACTGCGACTGGTGCTCGAAGAGGGTTTGGAAGCACGGCACGCACGGCATTTGCGAAACCACAAGGCCTTGAAGGCGGGCTTGGCCGCGATCGGCATCAAATACGCCGTCGCCGAAGGCCAGCAGTTGCCGATGCTCAACGCCGTCTTCATTCCGGACGGCATCGACGATGCGGCCGTGCGCAGCCAATTGCTCAATGAGTTTGGCATCGAGATCGGCGGCGGACTCGGCCCGATGAAGGGCAAAACTTGGCGCATCGGCCTGATGGGTGAAGCCAGTTCGCCACGGAACGTGCTGTTGTTCCTGGCGGCGCTGGAACGATGCCTCTCGGATCGCGGCTACAAGCTTTCCCCGGGTGCGAGCGTCGCTGCGGCGAATGCGTTTTACGCGAAGACCTGATCGTGACTGACGACCCTCGTCCGGACGAAGTGTTTGAGATTGAACCGTCCGACTCCGGAGGTGTGCTCGCGCATCTTCCGTGGTGGCTGATCTTGGCAGTGGCCTTCGTGGTAACGGAGTTGACCGCGCATCCTGCGATCGGTGTCAGCGTCCTCTGCTTGAAATTTGGGTGGGACGATTTTCGGACTTCGGCTTGGCTGCGGAGTCGCGACCCGAATCGCCAACGAGGAGCGGCGTGTTCCTGGTTCTACATTTCCAGCGGATTGTGGCGAGGGTTTCTGCCAGTGGACGAGGCGAATTTAGAATCGGACCCATTCGGTTGAGGCGACCTTGCGGATCGCGCAGGGGTTGAGCGGTGCAGAAAACCGCTCGTTGACTTTTCCGAAAAGCAGAACTAACCTCGCGCGGCAAGATCTGCCGATGGGGACAGGCATCGAAGTGGCGTCCGTCCCTGGAGTTTTGGTCCAGCCGGCCGCCGTTGGCGATGCACCCTGCGATTGGGCTGTGTGTCGTCTCTCCCTCCTACGAGGGTCGTCGTTTGTGGCTCACCAGGAGGTTGCGTGAGCCGTCTTTGTGGTCGCGGCGTTGGGTGGACCACGTCGCACATCTGGAGCGAGTGACCATGATGTTGAATGCCCGCCTGCCCCAAGTTTGTTTGGCGTTGATTTTCGGAGTGTGCTCCGCCGCCTCCGCTCAGGAATTGAACTGGGCCGAGAAGATGTTTGACCAACGGACCATCGATTTCGGTGTCGTGGCCCGTGGTTCGGACGCAGTCGCTCGCGTGAAGATCACCAACCTTTACAAGCAGACGGTTCACATCTCGGACGTCCGCACGACCTGCGGTTGTTCGGCCGGGAAGCCCAGCAAGACATCGCTGGAAAGCCTCGAAGAGGGCTACATCGAAGTCACGATGGATACCCGCAAGTTCACCCGTCGCAAAGACTCAAACGTCATCATCACGTTCGAGTCTCCGCTGCACCAAGAGGTTCGCATCCCGATCACTGCGTACATCCGAACCGACGTGGTCTTCGATCCCGGTTCGGTCAACTTTGGTGCGGTTGAGCATGGCAAGGAAGCGACTCGCACGATCAAGTTGCAATACGCCGGCCGCAACGAGTGGCAAGTTAAAGAGATCAAGAGCCGCAGCGAATCGGTCGTTGCGAAAGCTGTCGAGACCGCTCGCGGCAACGGCCGAGTCGATTACGATATCGTCGTGACTCTGGCCCCAAACGCCCCGCCGGGAGCCATTCGCGAGCAACTCACGCTGATCACCGACGATCCAACCAGCCCGCAAGTCCCACTGCTGGTCGAGGCGACTGTCGAAGCGGACGTGACGGTCACTCCCGCGATCGTGTCTCTGGGAGTAATGAAGCCGGGTGAGGCGAAACAGTTCAACGTCGTCATCAAGGGACGTCAGCCCTTCCAAATCGACAAGGTGGAATGCGATTCTGACAATGGCCTGTTCAAGGTTCGTCTTCCGCAGAACGCCGCGATGGTCCATGTGCTGCCTATGACGATTACCGCTCCAGACAAACCCGGTGATCTCGCCGAGGAATTCACGATCACGGTCAATGGGCGGCCGACTCCGGTGACGTTCAAAGCCCGCGGAAAAATCTCCGAGCCACCCGCCGGCTAGGGTCAGTGAACCGAAAATTCGTGAGAACGAGACAGCCCCGGCCAAATCAGCCGGGGCTGTCTCGTTGCAGGTCTGGGGAATCGTGGCGGACGTGAAATCGATACCGCGACGCCAAAGCCAAACGGAATTCGACTAGCGTTGATCGCGGCGGGAACCATACGTTTCCGGCTTGGAGGAATTCATGGACGAGCCACAATCCACTTCGACTTGCGCGACGCCGTTCAACTTCCGAAGGCTGGGCCTGATCCTGCCGCTGACGGTCGTGTGCGTGTGGTGGGATTTGTATTCCAAGTCGGCGGTGTTCGATCGGCTAGGCTACCCCGACGGACGAGGGCCGGTGCATCAATGGTTCGGACGACTATCGACGTTTCAACTTTACACGAGCTTCAATGAGGGAGCCTTGTGGGGTGTCGGTCAGGGTCTGACATGGCTATTCGCCACGCTGAGCATCGTGGCGGTCGCAGTCATTGCGTACTGCCTGCTGAAGACGTCGGCCGGGCAGAGCAATTGGTTGACGGTGGCTCTGTGCTTGGTGCTCAGCGGGACGCTCGGCAATCTGTATGACCGGCTGGGATTGTACGACTACAAAGATGCCGATGGGCAACCAATTCGAGCCGTGCGAGACTTCTTGCTCTTCACATTTGGCAATTGGCCGTGGCCGGTGTTCAATTTCGCGGACGTGTTTTTGGTCACGGGAACGGGGATGCTAGTGGCGTACTCGTTCTGGTCCGAGCGTCACGCGGCCAAGCTGGCGAATCGCTCGAACGAGACTGTGGTCGAGTCGCCGGCAGGGACTATTCATTGTTAGCAAGACAGACTTTTGACCTCGTGAATCATTGGTGGATGCGCTGGTGCCTCATTTGAAGGAGATGCCATGACACGCCAAGAAATTGACAGTTTCCACCAGTTCGCAACCAGTCAGTTGAACTTCGACGAGCCTGACGAACCCTCGCGCGACGAGGTTTTCGATCTGTGGCGCATTGCGAATCCGAGTTCCACAGAGATGTCCGAAAGCCTGGCGTCACTGCGGCGAGGATTGGCAGACACCGAAGCAGGACGTGTTTCTCGGCACGAGCGGTAATTGAGGAACTTCGGCGCAAGCAGGCCGTCGGACCAAGATCGTGACCGAATTTCACGTCGAGATGTCGACCAAAGCACGGGCTAACGTAGCTGCCATTCACGACTGGATTGCCGAGGCAGCCCCGGGCGGAGCCGCCCACTGACCGGAGGCGTTTGAAGAAGCGGTGACTCGGCTGGAACGGTTGCCGCTGGAAGTTTATCGCGAGGCGTTCGCGTTCGTGCTGCAGTTGGTGCATGGGCAGGGTCTGCTCGAAGGCAAAACGTTGGGCGTGGACTCGACGACGCTGGCTGCCAACGCGGCGATGAAGTCGATCGTGCGGAAGGACCGCGGCGACGATTGGCTGGCTCATTTGAAGACGCAGGCGACGGCGGAAGGGATCGAGATCGAATCACGCGCCGACGCGACGCGGTTCGACAAACAGCGGGCAAAGCCGTGGAAACAGACCTGTTCCAACGACGATTGGCAATCGCCGAGCGATCCGGACGCCCGCATCACCCACATGAAGGATGGCTCGACGCACCTGGCGTACGAGGCCGAGAACGCGGTCGACCTCGACACCGCAGCGATCACCGCCGCGAAGATTTATACCTCACGCGGCCATGAGTGATCCGGTTCGCAGAAATTAGGTGCGCGTTGGGATGTAGCTTTTGGCGCAGACGGATTTGATCAGGTTGGTGTTGAGGCAGTGTTGGCACCAAGAGCTGGAGGCGACCTCGAAGAGGTCGTCGTAGTTTTCGTAGGAGCGGTTGGA